>JBPCRX010000007.1:0-13722 GCA_050996395.1 Nocardioidaceae bacterium | reverse complement strand
ACACCGCGTCCGTCCAACAACCCAGAGTTCTTCTGGTTCTTCGCCCGACCCGCCACCTTCCTGAGGTGGCGGGCCGGACCCTTGCGTAGACCGACGCTGGTCACGTGACATGGCCACGGCGGGTCTCAATGCTGACCGTCGTGGTCGTCCTCGCCGGCTGCACGGGCGGCGCGGGACGCGACGCGTCGCCTCACGGCGCAGGCGAGTCGGCGGTTTCGCGGTCCGCATCGACGCGCCAGGACCAGACTGGCTGGGTCGTTCTCGTCGGCGACAGCTACATCTCCGGCGAGGGGTCGCGTTGGGCGGGCAACACCGCTGGTAGCAGGTCGCGGCCCGTTGATGCGCTGGGCCCCAGCGCCTATGACGACGCGGGCGACTACGAGAGCGAACCTGGTTGCCACCGCGCTGTGCGCTTCGCCCACGGACTGGGTGCTCACCACCGTGGCAAGGTGCTCGCGTGCTCTGGCGCGACAGCCGTCTCGCACTTCGCAGGTCGGCAGTTCAAGCCTGGCCTCGATTTCTTCCGTGACGACCGTGGTCACGTGGGGCAGGCTCGCGCTCTGCAACGCTTCGCCGCCACCCATCAGGTGTCGGACGTCGTGGTGAGCATTGGCGGCAACGACCTCGGGTTCGGCTCCGTCGTCGGTACCTGCGTGACCGACTTCGTCTCGACGGTGGGCTCTGTGGGGCGCCTGTGCAGGGACGACCCGAGGTTGGCTCGCTCGCTAGAGCCGCGGCAGAGGGCGCGGCTGTCGAACTCCATCGCCCAGGCGTTGTCCCGGGTCGCCGAGGCCATGCGTCGGGCCGGCTACGACGCGGGCGACTACGCCGTCGTCGTTCAGAGCTACCCCTCGCCGCTCGCACCAGGTGGGCACAACCGGTACCCCGAGAACCAGTTCGCGCGGACCCTGGTCGCAGGCTGTCCGGTGTATGACGCCGACGCGTCCTGGGCGGACTCCGTCGTGCTGGGCACCCTCAACGCCGCGCTTGCCATAGCCGTGCGGCGCAGCGGCCTCGCCAACGCCGCAATGCTTGACTTGAGTGGTGCCCTGATGGGCCATCGCCTCTGTGAGACCGGTGTCGGGCCACTGCCCCAGAGGGGTCTTGAGTCATGGCGGCAACCTGGGGCGTCAGCGCGGCTGGAGTGGGTCACCATGCTGGCGGCCAAAGCCGCTCCCTGGCAGCCGCAGGAGTCGTTCCACCCGAACTACTGGGGAACGCTCGCCGAGCGGCGATGCTTGCGACTGATGCTCGCGACCGTGCCAATGGTGTCGGTGTCGTGTCGTCAGGCCAAGATCCAGAGCGCCTTCGGCCAGCCGGCCATGAGGTTGTCGTGACCCCGTGCTGAGGGTTGGTCTCACTGGGGGCATCGCATCCGGGAAGTCCGTAGTGAGTGCTCTGCTAGCAGCCCATGGTGCCGTCGTCATCGACGCGGACCTGCTGGCAAGGGAGGTGGTCCAAGCGGGCACACCAGGGCTGGCCGACGTGGTGGATCGTTTCGGTCCAGAGATCCTCGACACCGACGGGACCCTTGATCGAGCAGCCTTGGCTCGGCTGGTCTTCAACGACCTCGAGGCGCGTCAGGCGCTCGAGGCCATCATTCATCCGCGGGTGCGAGCCCGGGCTGCGCAGATCGAGGCGGCTGCACCCAGAAACGCGGTCGTCGTTCATGACATCGCGTTGCTCGTCGAGACCGGACAAGCCGAGCGGTTCGACGTCGTCGTGGTGGTCGACGCGCCGGTCGATCTTCAGGTACGCCGAATGGCGGCTGCCCGCGGCCTCTCCGAAGAGGAGGCTGGAGTGCGCATCGACGCCCAGGCAGCACGCGAGCAACGGCTCAGGGTCGCCGACCACGTCCTCGTCAACGACGGCTCCTGCGGTGACCTCGAGAGGGCGGTCGACGCGTTGTGGCGGCGTCTAACCGACTCGTCCTGACCTCGAGGTCCCGGATCAGGCGGCGAGGTCGGGGTCGGCGAGCTTGCGAAGCTGTGCCAGTGCTTCACGCTCCAGCTGACGCACGCGTTCGGCGGAGACGCCATGGCGGGTACCGATGTCAGCCAGCTTCTCCTGACGACCGTCGACCAGACCGTAGCGAGACCTGATGACGTCGGCAGAGCGCTCGTCGAGCAGCTCGACCAGCTCATCGAGGCGGCGTCGCGACTCCACGTCGAGAAAGGCGGAGTCCGGGCCAGGGGTCGTCTCCTTGGCCACGAGGTCTCCGAGGGACGTGTCCCCGTCCTCGTCGACCGGTGTGTCGAGGCTGACGTGGTCACGTCCCCAGTTCATCAGGTCGAGCACCCGCGCCAGCGTCATGTCGAGCTCGGCGGCGATCTCCTGCGGCTCAGGGTCGCGCCCGAGCTGACGCTCCAAGGTGCGGCGGGCAGAGCCGATCTGGTTCAGCTCCTCGACGACGTGCACCGGAAGCCGGACGACGCGCGCCTGCTGTGCGATGCCGCGGGTGATGGCTTGGCGCACCCACCAGGTGGCGTAGGTGGAGAACTTGTAGCCCTTGGCGTAGTCGAACTTCTCGACGGCCCGGATGAGGCCAGTGTTGCCCTCCTGCACGAGGTCGAGCATGGGCATTGCGGAGCGTCCGTACTTGCGGGCGATGGATACCACGAGCCGGAGGTTGGCCTTGATGAACTGCTGGAGGGCGCTTTCGCCCTCATTGACGAGCCACTCGAGCTCCTCACGGCTGGCCCGCATCGGCGCACCGCCGCGGGCGCGGGCGACCCGACCGGTCGCCAGCAGATGCTCGGCCATCAAGCCTGCCTCGATCGCCTTGGACAGCTCGACCTCGGTGGCGGCATCCAGGAGTGGCGTGCGCGCGATCTCGTCAAGGTAGAGCCCTACGCTGTCGCGGCCCTCGATGGACCCGTCCCGCGTGTCGGTTGTGCTGCGACGTACGGCCACGCCGTGCTCCTCTCTGGTCGGCGTCGGTGTCGCCGGACCTCTCTGTGCCCAACGCATCGCGCCTGGTGCGCCTGGTGAATACTGTGTTCAACGCAGCCGGCCTGTTGATGATTCCAGCGCCGGCCTTGTCGCCTCGTGTGAGACAGCTGCGTTGTGGGACTGACCAGTCAACGCTTGAGCGGGCCGGTGCCGTTGCCCATCTCAGCAGGTTCTTACGTCGGACCAATCGCAGTTGCCGCGGCCGGCTCTTGGTTGGCGCCGCAGACGTCGAGGATCCACGCGAAGTAGTCCGCAGTCTCCCGCCAGGCGTCATACCGGCCGCTCGCTCCGCCATGACCCGCCGACATCTCGCACTTCAGCAACAGCTGCCCGCCACCGGTGGCCGCCGCGCGTACCCGCGCAACCCACTTGGCAGGCTCGACGTAGAGAACCCGTGTGTCGTGCAGAGAGGTGAGCGCGTAGATCGCCGGGTAGTCCTTGGGCTCGACGTTCTCGTACGGCGAGTACGACGCCATGTAGGCATAGACGTCGACGTCGTGCAGTGGGTCCCCCCATTCGTCCCACTCGATGACGGTCAGCGGAAGGGACGGGTCCAGGATGCTCGTCAGCGGGTCGACGAACGGCACCTGGGCGACGATGCCCGCGAACAGGTCAGGGCGCAGGTTCGCGACCGCTCCCATGAGCAGACCTCCGGCGCTGCCGCCGAGGGCGACCATCGACGCCGCAGTGGTCCACCCGGTTGCGACCAAGTGGTCGGCGCACGCGACGAAGTCGGTGAACGTGTTCTTCTTCTGCAGGAGCCTGCCTTGTTCGTACCAGTTGCGACCCATCTCGCCCCCGCCGCGCACGTGGGCGACGACGAAGACCACTCCGCGGTCGAGCAGTGAGAGCCGGGCGATGCTCATGGCTGGATCGCAGCTGATCTCGTAGGAGCCGTAGCCGTAGAGCAGCAGGGGCGACCGGCCGCGCGGCTGGACGTCCTTGTGGCGCACGATCGACACCGGGATGCGTGCGCCGTCCTCGGCGGTGACCCACTCACGAGCTTGGACGTAGTCCGCTGGGTCGTAGCCTCCCAGCACCGGTCGCTGCCGGCGTACATGCCGGGCGCCAGCGGCGGGGTCGTAGTCGATCACAGTTCTCGGCGTGAGCCACGACGAGTAGGTGAGTCGGACGAAGGGTTGTCGCCAGTCGGTCGGCGCCTCGGCGTGGGCGTCGAACAGGGGTTCCTCGAAGCTGATGTTGGCGCCCTCTCCCAGTCCGTCCCGGCCGAGCTCGAAGAGGCGCACCTGAGGAAGGCCACCTTCTCGCAGGTTGAGCGTGAGGGTGCTTGCCGAGACGCAGACGTCGTCGAGACGGACGTCGGCATCACCGGCCACGACCGTCTCGAGGTCGTCGAGTGAGGACAGGGTCAACGGACCGAGCCCAAGAGTGAAGTTGGAGGCCTTCTTGTTGTGCAGCACGACCAACATGTCCTCACCGGCGATGGCCGCGTGGTCCACCTCGTACTCGATCCCGGTCTCCCGTGGGACCACGACCCGGAAGGAGTCGGTAGGTCGATCCGCCTCGAGGAGGTGCACCTCAGACGTGATCTTCGACCCGCACGTCAGCATCAGGAACCGGTCCGAGGTGGTGCGGTTGACTGAGCACCAGAATCGTTCGTCTCGCTCATGGTGAACGAGCTGGTCGTCTGCCCGCGACGATCCGACCCGGTGGCGCCATACCTTGTCCGGTCGCCAGGACTCGTCGACCGTCGAGTAGAACAGCTGGTCGCCGTCCGCCGACCAGGTCACGGCATGGAGTGTTCCGGGAAGCTCGTCGCCCAACAGCTGCCCGGTGCGCAGGTCGAGGACCCGCACTGTATAGCGCTCGTCACCGGTGACGTCGACGGAGTACGCCAGCAGGTTCCCGTCGAGACTGACCGAGAGGCTTCCCAACGCGAAGAAGGCGTGCCCATCGGCGATCTGGTTGACGTCGAGGAGGACCACCTCACCTGCAACAGGGCTGCCTGCGTCGAGCCCGGGTGGAGTCCAGTCGGCGTCCTGTGCCGGGTTGCGGCAGAACCGCGGGTACTGGGCCCCCTCGGCGGTGCGACTGTAGTACCAGTAATTGCCGGCGCGGCTGGGCACTGAGAGGTCCGTCTCCTGGGTCCGGCCCTTGATCTCGCCGAAGATCGTGTCCCGGAGGTGCGTGAGGTGCTCGGTACGACGCGCCGTGTAGGCGTTCTCGGCCTCGAGGTAGCCGATCGTCTCGGGGTCCTCGGGGTCGCGCAGCCATTCGTAGTCGTCGACGAAGGTGTGTCCGTGGTGCACCCGCTCTGTCGGGCGCCTGGGAGCCACGGGGGGCTGGGGCGGCGGCACGGCGGAGGTCACCGCGAGACCCTATCTCGACGCGGCCTCGGTCTTCGGGGCGATCTCGGCCCGGCCGAGGTTTCGCACCGACGCTGACAACAGTGTGGAGAGGGCCACGACGAGATAGACGACCGCGGCCACGACGAGAACGTCGCGAGCGCCGAACGCCGCGGCCAGTGGCCCGAAGAGGACGGCGCCGACCGGAATGGCAACGAACGAGCCCAGAGCGTCGTACGACGCGACCCTGGCCAGCAGGTGGCCGGGCACATGCTCGTGGTACGCCGTCTGCCATCCGATCGAGAACACCTCCTCACCGCACCCCGCGACGAAGAACAACAGGAGCAGCGAGACGACTGTGGGATGCAGGCCCAGCATCAGGATCGGCGCCGCCACGAGCGTCATGCCCAGCATTCCGGCCCGCACCGGGTGCTCCAGCCGCCACCACAGCATCACCACGGTCATCGACAGGGTCCCTGCGGCGAACGCGCTCAGCACCCAGCCCCACTGCGCCTTACCAAGCGTTTCCGTCGCGATCACCGGTCCGAGCGTCGACAAGGCGCCGACCTGGATGGCGTTGAGGAGCCCGAAGGCGGCAACGACCACCCAGACCCAGGTCATCGACGTGAACGCCGACCAGCCCTCGACGAGCTCACGCCACATCGACGGTGCTTGCGCCGTGGGACCGGCGCTTGGTGGCGACAGCTTGACCTTGGCCATGCAGGCGGCCGCGACGGCCCAGCTGGCAGCGTCGATCGCGACCGCCCACCCTGAACCCGTGGTCACCACCAAAAGCGCGCCGATCGACGGGCCGATGACAGTAAGGATGTTGCGAGAGAACGAGAGTAGGGCGTTGGCCTGTTGGAGGTGGGTCTTGGGCACCACCTGAGGCACGACACCCTGGATCGCCGGGAACGTGAACGCGGACACGGTGCCGTTGACGGCTTCCAGTGCCACCACCATCCACAGCTGCGCGGTACCGGTCAGCAGGAGAGCAGCCACCGCCCCCTGGGTGAGTGCCGACAACACATGGCTGAGCTGCATCACCAGAGATCGGGAGAATCGGTCGGAGACCACGCCGCCGACCAGGAGGAAGGCAACTTGAGGAAGACTGCGCGCCGCGGTCACAACGCCGATGGCGGTTGCTGAACCGGTGAGGTCCAGCACCGCGAACACCAAGGCGATCGGCGCGACCACGGACCCGATGGTGGAGACGAAGCGGCCGGCGTAGTACCAGGCGAACTGGCGGTCGCGCAGCGGCGTCAAGGCGTCAGGAAACGGCAACTATCTCGCCAACGCCTTGCGGAAACAACACCATGTCGTCGCCGTCCGCGGCCACGGCGAGATCGACCACTGCGGGCATGTCCTCGCTGGTGATCAACCGGATCACGTGACGTTCCTCCAGTGTCGGTATCGGGTCCCGACGGGCTAGCGGGCGGCTGACCGCCCAGCCGCCTCGATGGCGCCAGGGTCAGCCGGACGTCGCCGTAGCGCCGGGTCGTCGACGCTGAACGTGTGGATAGGCCCGGGTCCGGTGTCCGCGGTCTCGAAGCGGACCGTCACCCGGCCCAGCCCTGACCCCCAGACCCATCCTGGCCCGTGGTCGCGGTGCACGACGTCGACGCCCGGGCGGTAGCCATCACCATGGCGTGGCCGCGGGCCCGGGTCGACCACGTCCGACTTGGCTGGTATCGCGGCGACAGAGTCCGCCTCCGCTTCGTCATCGTCGAACAGGTCGTCCTGAATCCAGTCGCAGAGGCCCGAAACGCCGACGCCGAGCAGGCGGACGCCGGCGGAGGTGTCCAGCTCGGCGAGAAGTGACCGTGCCAACCTCCCGACGACGGCCGGCCGGTCCGTAGGCCCGACAAGGGTGGCCGAGCGCGTGTGCGTGGTGAAGTCGTGCAGGCGGACCTTGAGGGTCACGGTGCGGCCCGAGAGCTTCGCCTTGCGCAACCGGTCGCAGACGTCACGGGCGTCGCGGTCGACGATGGCCGCAAGGAGGGCAGGATCGACGTGGTCGACCTCGAAGGTGTTCTCCGTGGACACCGACTTGGTCTCGCGATCGGACAGGACCGGGCGGTCGTCGTCGGCCCGGGCAAGGGCGAAGAGGCTCGCGCCGTGTGCCTTGCCGACAATGCTCACGAGCTCTTCGAGGCTGACCCCCTCCAGCTGTGCCACCGTGTGCACGCCGACGCGTCGTAACCGCTCCGCGGTGGCTGGCCCGACCCCTGGGATCACGGTGACCTGCATGGGTCGAAGCAGCTCCTGCTCGCTCCCCGGCTCGACGATGGTGACGCCGTCGGGTTTGTCGAGCTCACTGGCGATCTTGGCGACGAGCTTGGAGCTTGCGATGCCGACCGAGGCCGTCAGTCCCCCGGTCACCTCGCGGACTGCGTCCTTGAGGTCCTGAGCCAGCGCCGCGAGTCCGGTGGGGGAGAGGTCGGGAACGGCCGGTGAGGCGGTCAGGTCGACGTACGCCTCGTCGAGCGACAGCGGCTCGACCAAGGGGGAGACCACGTGCAGCTGAGCCATCACCTGTGCACTGCTGAGCCGGTAGGCGTCGAACCGGCCCACGAGAAAGGCTGCATGTGGGCAGCGTGAGCGCGCCTCGGCGGTCGACATGGCCGATCGGACCCCGAAGCGACGAGCCTCGTACGACGCCGTGGCGACGACGCCACGGCCACCGACTCCGCCGACGACCACCGGCTTGCCGCGCAGGGACGGCTTGTCGCGCTGCTCGACGGCGGCGAAGAAGGCGTCGAGATCGAGGTGCAGGATCGACGCTGAGCTCCTCACGCCCACATTCTCGCGCATAGCTGTGTCCACAGCCGCGGAGTGAGGCCGGCCCATCCACATCGTGAACCGTCGAGGTCGTCGACGGTCGCAGCGGCCCATCAGGCTCTGACCATGTCGAAGAACCCCCGCACCACAAAGCCCACCCGGTCCGCGAACCGGCGAACGAGCGCCGCCTCCGTCGTGCGGCTCTCAGACCCGGCAGAGCTGGTGTCGATGATCCCGTACGTCCTTGGCTTCACCCCCACCGAGTGCATCGTGGTCATCGCTCTGCACGGTGTCCGGCGCCGCTTCGGTCCATGCCTGCGCATGGACCTCGTGGACGACAGCGCCGACTGTGAGGCGCAGAGCCGACAGGTGCTGCAGGTGGTCGACCGCCACGCCTTCGAACAGGTGGTTCTGGTTGCCTTCTCGGCACGCCCGGCCCTGGCGGACTCGGTCATCTGCTTGGTTCGCCGGGGACTTGACGAGCGGTCGGTCACTGTCGCAGAGGCCCTGCGAGCTGATGGGCGCCGCTGGTGGTCCTACACGTGCTGCGAGCCGACGTGTTGCAGTCCCCTAGGCCATGAGTACGACGTGGAGACATCGAGAGCAGCGGCCGAGGCGGTGCTGCATGGATTGACGCGCGCTCCGGATCGAGACTCGCTGCGCACGCAGTTCACACCGGCCGCGGACGGCGAGCGGATTGCCTTGGCCAGCCTGGTTGGCATCTCTGGTGGGTCTGTGGTCAAGCACGTGAACGCCGCCATCGAGTCAGCACCTGAGGTGCCCACGGAGCAGACGGTGGTCCTGCTTGCCGCGGTGCAGGACCTTGCGGCCCGAGACGCCGCCTGGGCGTTGATGCGCCGGGACAACGCCGACGACCACTTCCAGCTCTGGCGCCATGTGATGCGCCTGGCGCCTGACGAGCTCCTGCCGCCGGCTGGTTCCCTGGCCGCCTTCGGCGCCTGGTTGGGAGGGCATGGCGTCCTTGCTTCCCACGCTCTGGATCGGGTGGCAGAGGTGGACGCGTCGTACTCGATGGCCCGTCTGCTGCGCACACTGCTCGACCTGAGCATCAATCCCGACGTGTGGGAGGCCGTCGAGGGCTCCACTGGCACCGCCGCTGAGTCCGGCGCTGGCGCCTGAGCTCCAGAAACGGCAGGCTGGGGGCGCCGCTCGCCGGTTGGTGCGGTGAGCGTCCAACGATGGCAGGGAGGAGCACGCGATGGGGCAGGACGTCGACCGCAAGGAGTTCAGCCGCGAGGACAGGACGCGATACCGCGAGAAGGTGCGCCAATGTCTCGACGTGTTCGCGAGAATGCTGCGGGAGTCACGGTTCGACGTCGAGAAGCCCATGACCGGGCTGGAGGTCGAGCTCAACCTGGTCGACGAGCACTGCGACCCGGCGATGAAGAACGCAGAGGTGCTGGCCGCGATCGCCGACCCGGACTTCGTCACCGAGCTCGGGCAGTTCAACCTCGAGATCAACGTCGCACCACGGCGGTTGGCCGACGGAGGCACCCTGAGCTTCGAGCGCGACGTCCGAGCGAGCCTCAACGCTGCCGAGGACAAGGCCAAGGAGGTCGGGGCCCACATGGTGATGGTGGGCATCTTGCCAACGCTCCAGATAAGTCACATGCGTGCGGACACGTTGTCGGCCAACCCGCGGTACCGCCTGCTCAACGACCAGATCTTCGCGGCTCGTGGCGAGGACCTCGACATCGCCATCCGCGGCACGGAAAGACTTCGAGTGACGGCCGACAGCATCATCCCCGAAGCGGCGTGCACTTCCATGCAGCTGCACCTGCAGGTGAGTCCCGACGACTTTCCCATGTACTGGAACGCCGCCCAGACGATCGCGGGCATCCAGCTGGCCGTTGGCGCCAACTCCCCGTTCCTGCTCGGCAAGGAGCTCTGGTCCGAGACTCGTATCGCCTTGTTCCAGCAGGCGACCGACACCCGCAGCGAGGAGCTCAAGTCGCAAGGGGTCCGGCCACGGGTGTGGTTCGGCGAGCGATGGATCACCTCCATCTTCGACCTGTTCGAGGAGAACGTACGCTACTTCCCGGCTCTGCTGCCGATCTGTGAGGAAGAGGACCCAGTTCGTGTCCTCGACGGCGGCGACACACCGCAGCTCGCGGAGCTGCGCCTCCACAACGGCACCGTCTACCGTTGGAACAGGCCGGTCTACGACGTCGTACGTGGTGTGCCGCATCTTCGGGTCGAGAACCGGGTCCTGCCCGCGGGTCCCACGGTGGTCGACATGATGGCCAACGCGGCGTTCTATTTCGGTCTCGTGCGGTCCTTGGCGACCGACGATCGGCCGCTGTGGTCGCAGATGTCCTTCAGCGCTGCCGAGGAGAACTTCCACACCGGCGCCCGAGACGGCATCGATGCCCAGGTCTACTGGCCAGGGCTCGGGACCGTGTCAGCCGCCGAGCTCGTCCTGCGGCGCCTCCTGCCACGTGCTTACGACGGCCTGGAAACATGGGGTCTCGAGAGCTCGGAGCGCGATCGGCTTCTCGGCATCATCGAGCAGCGCTGCCTGACCGGACGCAACGGCGCGACCTGGCAGTCGCAAAGCTTCCACCGACTGTTCGACGCCGGTGCCATGGACCGGTTCGACGCGCTGCGTGAGGTCGTGCGGCTCTATTCGGCGTACATGCACGAGAACGTCCCGGTGCACGAGTGGGAGCTCGCGTGAGTGGCAGGTCGGCGGGGCGCTCCGGTAGCCTTCGCCATCAAGATACCGATGTCAGGAGGCTCCCATGGGCGTGATCGTGGTCGGATATGTGCCGAAGCCTGAGGGGCACGCGGCGCTTCGACTCGGCGCCGAGGAGGCCACCTCAAGGGGCGCCACGCTGGTCGTGGTCAACTCCCATCGTGGCGGCCGCGAGTTCGACCGTGAGGACGCGGCCGACACCGAGTCGCAGCTCGACAGCGTTCGTTCTGAGCTGACGGCAGCCGGCGTCAAACACGAGGTGCGCCAGCTGGTCCGTGGGCTCGACCCGGCAGACGACCTGATCAAGGTGGCCGAGGAAGTCTCCGCAGAGCTGATCGTGATCGGTCTGCGCCGTCGGTCGCCGGTGGGCAAGCTCATCTTGGGCTCCAATGCCCAACGGATACTGCTGGACGCGCCCTGCCCGGTCTTGGCGGTCAAGGCTGCGGAGTGACTCTCCAGATCACCCAGGACGCGATGGCCGACGAGGTCTTGTCCACCAACGCCTTCGCTCTTCTGTGTGGAATGCTCCTCGACCAGCAGTTTCCTATGGAGCGAGCCTTCGCCGGCCCGGCCAAGATCCTTGACCGGTTCGGGACGCTCGAGCCTGCGGCGATCGCTTGCGCGCCGCCCGACGAGTTCACCGCCGTCTGTGCCCAACCTCCGGCCGTGCACCGATTCCCCACCTCCATGGCGGCGCGGCTGCAAAACCTGGCGCAGGTCGTGGTCGACAGCTACGGGGGAAGCGCTGAGACGCTGTGGCGAACGGCAACGGACGGCCAAGAGCTCCTCGGGCGCGTGATGACCCTGCCCGGATTCGGCCGACAGAAGGCGCAGATCTTTGTCGCGCTACTGGGCAAGCAGCTTCACGTATGCCCGCCGGGCTGGCAGCAGGCCGCCGGCCCGTATGCCGCTGAGGGTGCCTTCCGGTCGGTCGCCGACGTACGAGACCCTGCTTCCTTGGAGCGGGTACGGGCGTTCAAGAAGCAGCAGAAGACGCGAGTAGCGTCTCAACCGGGCAGCTGAGCGCGCCGCCGCACATCGGTAGGCACCTCGGTGCCCAGGCTGTCTGCTGCCGTCTCCACCTGACCGAGGGCTAGGCGAACGGGCAGCACACCGGCCCACGTCGCACTGGAGACGTCGGCGGGGTCGTCGACGGGACCACCGCGGCGAATCTTCACCGAGACCTCGTCGAGCCCGAGAGCCAGCACCGACGTAGCAGCCAGCTCCTTGCGAGTGGCGGGACGCAACGTGGCGGCGCGCCCTGGCACCGCCTGGTTCACCACCTGGTTGAGCGCGCGTACCTTTTCGGCCCGGTCGACGACCAGGCGAGCCCTGCCCATGATCACCGCGGAGCGGTAGTTCATCGAGTGGTGGAACCCGGAGCGGGCCAGCACGAGGCCGTCCACGAGCGTGAAGGTGACGCACACGTCCCCGTCGAGCGCGCTGAGCAAGGACTGCGCCGCGACCGAACCATGGAGGTAGACGGTGCCAGCCTCGTTCGGTCCGTCGCGATCGACCCCGAAGGCGGTCGGCAGAACACGCACGTCACCGTCGACGAGGACGCCGAGATGACAGATCATGCTCTCTCTCAGGATCTCGTCCAGATCGGTCCGGTGCTTCGACCCGCGGTCGCTGTGGCGGCGAAGGGTCGTGCGTTCGGTCCTGGATAGCTCGTCGGTCATCCGCTTCAGTATGCCGAAGGCCCAGCCCGGATCGAGGAGTCCCGCTTCCAACGGCTTGAGCGCCGTCCTGGACGTGTCACAATAGGTTCGGCGGCTGCTTGACGATAACGGGTCCCGCCGCGCCCACGTCGGTTCTACGAGAGGTTTTTTGTGTCCTCGAGCACGTCGCGCGCGGTAACAGACCCCTTGCCCAGCTCACCTGATCAGACATCTCGCAAGCGGGTCGACGCAGCCATGGCAACGCAGCGTGCGACCGTGTCAGCCCCGGCCGGCAAGGCACCAGCCAAGGCGACCGCCAAGAAGGCGGCAGCCAAGAAGGCCCCGGCGACGCCCACCGCCATCCAGGCGGTCGCCGGAGCTGCGACCCCTTCAGCCGATGAGGCGGCGAAGAACGGTGTCGTGCACGAGTCGGTGACGGGGAGGACTTCGAAGAAGTCGCAGCCGCCTGCCACCAAGAAGGCAGCCCAGCCGAAGACTCTCGCTGCCGCGAAGACAACCGCGCCGAAGGCGCCAGCCAAGGCAGCTGCGGCCAAGGCGTCCAGCACCACCACCACCCGGACCGCCACCAAGAAGGCGGCCGCCGGCCGGTCGGACGCTGCCAAGGTCGTGCAAGTAGTCTCACCGGCCACCGCTGAGTCCGCAGGTGCGCCCGTCCTCGGCGCTGTGGACGAGCTGGCCGTTGTGGCCAAGAAGCGGCTCCAAGATGTCGACGACACGGTCTTCGAGCAGGACCTCGCCACTGACCCCACGTTGAAGCAGGACGAGAAGGAAGGCTTCACGCTGTCCGAGGCCGACGAGGCCGACGAGCCCGAGCAGACTGTCACCGTCGCCGGTGCCACCGCGGACCCGGTGAAGGACTATCTCAAGCAGATCGGCAAGGTTCCGCTGCTCAACGCCGAGATGGAGGTTGAGCTGGCCAAGCGCATCGAGGCGGGACTGTTCTCCGAGGAGAAGCTCGGTCGTGACGTGAAGACGTCGGTCAAGCTCCTCGACGAGCTGCAATGGATTGCCGAGGATGGCCGCCGGGCGAAGAACCACCTGCTCGAAGCCAACCTCCGGTTGGTCGTTTCGCTGGCCAAGCGCTACACAGGCCGCGGCATGCTCTTCCTCGACCTCATCCAGGAAGGCAACCTGGGTTTGATCCGGGCGGTCGAGAAGTTCGACTACACCCAGGGCTACCCGTTCTCCACGTACGCCACCTGGTGGATCCGGCAGGCGATCACCCGGGCCCTTGCCGACCAGGCCCGCCCGCTCCGCATCCCCGTGTCCCTGGTCTCGGTCCTCC
>JBPCRX010000103.1:0-13880 GCA_050996395.1 Nocardioidaceae bacterium | reverse complement strand
CTGGTGCGGGTTGGAACAGCCCTTGTGGCGTTCCCCGTCGCCACGACCCCGTGAGGTCAGGACTGGCGGGATCAGCTCGTTCAGTGGGCCACTGCCCTGCGCAGCTGGGTCGAGGCGCGGCTGCCATGACGTGGTTGAGAAGGGCGGTGGTGCCCCTGTTCGCCGTCTGCGTCGCTCTCGCGACGGGAGTCGGCTTGGGGACCGGGCCGCTGCGAAGCTCGCCGGCAGCCAGCGACTCGGTGCAGCTCAGTGAGCGCAACGCCGTGCTCGCAGACCAGGTGCACGATCTGAGGCAACTCTCCGTCTTCGGCGAGGGGGTGGCCGATGCAGCCACGCCCAGCTGGTTGGGCGAGAGCCTCAAGGGGAGGTCGGTCACCCTGGTCGCATTGGCAGGTGTGGCCACCGACACTGTCGGCGGCTTTCACGACGCAGTGACCCAGGCAGGCGGTGTTGTCGCGGCCACAGTGCTGGTCAGCTCGGACTATGACGACCCCGGCAAGAAGACCTACGTCGAAAGCGTCGCCGACGGTTCGATCGTCGGTTTGAAAGACCTCGCCGACGCGGCGGCCGGCAAGGACCCGTACGCCGAAGCGGGGGCATTGGTCGCCCGCGCTTACGTCGGCCATGTCAACCAGTCGAGTCTGGACGACGAGGCGGTCAAGGTCGACTCTGAGCTGCAGGGAGCCAAGCTGGTCGACGTCAGGGGTGAGCTCACCCGCCGCGGCTCACTCGCGATCGTGCTGTCGTCTGGCGATCACGCCAACGACGACACAACGCGGGCCCGGCACCTCATCCAGGACGCGCTGGTGTCCGCACTGGCGGTGGGCGCTGATGCGGTCGTCGTGTCGACACCGAGCTCGGGGTCGCAAGCCGGGGGACTGCTCGAAGCGCTCGACGCCGACAAGCGTCTGCGCCTCCTTCCGGTCTCGACGATCAACGTCCAGCAAGGGGCTGCCGCGCGCGTGGGTACGCTCTACGCCCTGACCGCGGCGCTGTCTGGCCAAGGCGGCGACTACGGCGTCGAGGGCTCCGACGTCGTACTGCCTCCGGGGATGACCACGGCCCAGCAGTGAGTCGGGGCGTGTTGTCCGCGCCACCGCCACTGTGTTGATAGATTGGAACCCCGTGGACGGGCGGGTGTTCCCGCCGCACAACGATCGCGCGGGAGTTCCTGTTGGCCGTCTCGTCACCGACCAAGCATCTGTTCGTGACCGGCGGGGTGGCGTCGTCGCTCGGCAAAGGCCTCACCGCGTCGTCTCTGGGCCGCCTGCTGAAGTCTCGGGGGCTGCGGGTCACCATGCAGAAGCTCGACCCCTACCTCAACGTCGACCCCGGCACGATGAACCCGTTCCAGCACGGCGAGGTCTTCGTGACCGACGATGGTGCCGAGACCGATCTCGACATCGGCCACTACGAGCGGTTCCTCGACGTGAACCTCGCCCAGAAGGCCAACGTCACAACGGGCCAGGTCTAGTCCGCCGTCATCGCCAAGGAGCGCCGAGGCGACTACCTGGGTGACACGGTGCAGGTCATCCCGCACATCACCAACGAGATCAAGTCGCGGATCCGAGCCATGGCGGGTCCCGATGTCGATGTCGTCATCACCGAGATCGGCGGCACCGTCGGCGACATCGAGTCGTTGCCCTTCCTGGAAGCCGCGCGTCAGGTCCGCCACGACGTCGGCAGGGACAGCTGCTTCTTCCTCCATGTGTCGCTCGTGCCCTACATCGGACCCTCCGGAGAGCTGAAGACCAAACCGACGCAGCACTCTGTGGCCGCGCTGCGTTCCATCGGTATCGCTCCCGACGCCATCGTCTGCCGCGCCGACCGTGAGATCCCCGCCAGCGTCAAGCGCAAGATCTCGCTGATGTGCGACGTTGACGACGAGGCGGTGGTCGCCGCCGTCGATGCACCGTCGATCTACGACATCCCCAAGGTGCTCCACCGCGAGGGGCTCGACGCCTACGTCGTACGCCGGCTGAACCTGCCGTTCCGTGACGTCGACTGGACGCGCTGGGACCAGCTCCTGCAACAGGTGCACCACCCGGACGAACAGGTCACCGTCGCTCTGGTCGGCAAGTATGTCGACCTTCCCGACGCCTACCTCTCCGTCGCGGAGGCGCTCCGAGCTGGTGGCTTCCAGAACTCAGCACGAGTGAACCTGCGGTGGGTGGCCTCCGACGAGTGTCAGACGCCCGAGGGAGCTGCGGCCCGGCTCGGCGATGTTGACGCCGTCTGCGTCCCAGGGGGGTTCGGTGTGCGCGGCATCGAGGGCAAGGTGGGTGCGCTCAGATATAGCCGCGAGCACAAAATCCCGACGTTGGGGCTGTGTCTTGGACTGCAGTGCATGGTGATCGAGTTCGCGCGCCACGTGGCCGGGCTCTTCGATGCCGGTTCCACCGAGTTCGACCCGGACGCCACCGAACCGGTGATCGCCACCATGGCCGAACAGCTTCACATCGTCGACGGTGCAGGGGACCTCGGCGGCACCATGCGCCTTGGTCTCTATGCCGCCGACCTGCTCGCGGGGTCAGTCGTCGAGGCGGCCTACGGGACCTCGCGCGTGGAGGAGCGGCACCGGCACCGCTACGAGGTCAACAACACGTTCCGCCATGACCTCGAGGCGGCTGGCCTGGTGATGTCCGGACTGTCCCCGGATCGCGAGCTGGTCGAGTACGTCGAGCTGCCGGTCGAGGTGCATCCCTACTACGTCGCCACCCAGGCGCACCCGGAGCTCCGTTCGCGACCGACCCGTCCCCACCCGCTGTTCAGCGGACTGGTCGCTGCCGCGCTCGCCCGCCAACGAGAGCTCAGGCTCCCGGTCGACGAGAGTGGGCTCAGGGGCAATGTTCCTGACGTAACAGCCGTCATGGACAGGAGCGCGATGGAACCAGCATCGGGTGCCCGTGTCGAGACACCAGTGGTGGCGGGCGCTTGAGCGCCCCACTGGCCGACGAGCCCCACTCCTGGCCGGTCACCGTCGCAGACACGGTGTGGGAGGGGCGCATCTTCAGCGTTCGGCGCGACACTCTCGGCCCGACCGGCTCGACGGCGGAGCCGTTCGAGCGGGAGCTGGTCAACCACCCCGGCGCCGTGGCAGTCGTTGCCGTGAACGACCGGGACGAGGTCCTCGTCGTCCGGCAGTACCGCCACCCTGCGAGGCAGTTGATGGTCGAGCTCCCAGCGGGCCTGCTCGACCAACCGGGAGAGCTCCCGCTCGACGCTGCCAAGCGTGAGCTGCAGGAGGAGGGTCTCGTGCAGGCTCGCCGGTGGACGTCCCTACTCGACTACCGCCCGAGTCCAGGCTTCTGCGACGAGGTGATCCACGTCTTCCTCGCCGAGGACGTGCGGCAGGTGGAGCTGCCCCCCGACTTCGAACCCGAGCACGAGGAGGCAACGCTGACCCGCGACTGGGTGCCGTTGTCCGATCTGCTGGAGGCGGTGGACTCCGGACGGGTCCATAACGGGCTCACCATCACGGCTTCGTTGTTCGCAAGCCGTGTTCTGCACGGAAATCGTCGTTGAGCAGCGGGGGACGGTGCAGGCTGACCGTGCATGTCCGCCACCCACCACCGATGCAGTAGGTTGCCTGGCGTCGGCTGAGTCGCGAGACAGGTGAGGACATGTTGATCGGGGTTCCCAAAGAGATCAAGAACCACGAGTACCGGGTGGCGATCACGCCGTCTGGGGTCCACGAGCTGTCCACCCGAGGGCATGAGGTCTTCCTGGAGGCGAGCGCCGGTGCCGGGTCGTCCATCACCGATGACGAGTTCGCCTCGGCTGGTGCGACGATCCTCCGAACGGCTGATGAGGTGTGGCAGACCGCAGATCTGGTACTCAAGGTCAAGGAGCCCATCGCCGAGGAGTACGACAGGATGGGTGACGGTCAGACCCTGTTCACCTACCTCCACCTGGCGGCGTCACGGAGCTGCACCGACGCGCTGCTCGAGCAGGGCGTCACGTCCATCGCGTACGAGACAGTTCAGACTCCCGACGGTGCGCTTCCGCTTCTGGCGCCGATGAGCGAGGTCGCGGGCCGGCTGGCTCCTCAGTGCGGGGCCTACCACCTGATGCGCCAGGGCAACGGCCGCGGAGTGCTGATGGGCGGCGTCTCGGGCGTGTATGCCGCCAAGGTAGTGGTCATCGGCGCCGGCGTGTCCGGCATGAATGCCGCCGCCATCTCACTCGGCATGCAGGCCGAGGTCCTGCTGCTGGACCGCAACATCGACAAGCTCCGCGACGCCGACCGCATCTACCAAGGTCACCTGCAGACGGTCGCTTCGAACTCACTCGAGGTGGAGCGGGCCGTCGTCGACGCAGACCTCGTCATCGGCGCCGTCTTGGTCCCGGGAGCAAAGGCCCCGACGCTGATCTCCAACGAGCTCGTGTCGCGCATGAAGCCTGGGTCGGTGCTGGTCGACATCTCGATCGACCAGGGCGGGTGCTTCGAGGACTCCCGCCCGACGACGCACGACGACCCGACGTACATGGTGCACGGCTCGGTCTTCTACTGCGTCGCCAACATGCCTGGAGCGGTGCCGCACACGTCGACGTACGCGCTCACCAACGTGACTCTGCCCTACGCCGTGGCACTGGCGGACAAGGGCTGGCAACAGGCGTTGCGCGACGACCACTCGTTGGCGCTGGGGTTGAACACTCACGGTGGAGAGCTCACCTACGAGCCGGTGGCGTCCGCGCATGACCTTCCCCACCGCAGCCTCGACGAGGTGCTCGCCTGAACCACGCCGAGCCCGCTTCGGCGGTCCGCAGCTACCTCGACCACCTCAGCGTCGAGCGAGGACTGGCCGCCAACACGCTGACGTCGTACCGACGCGACCTTCGCCGCTACCTCCGACACCTCGCGGACCACGGTGTCGACGACATCTCGTCGGTCTCACCGGACCTGGTGGGGTCATTCCTGGTCGCGCTGCGCGAGGGTGACGACACACATCCGCCGCTCGCGGCTGGCAGCGCCGGAAGGGCTGTCGTCGCGGTTCGCGGCCTGCACAAGTTCTGTGTGCGAGAAGGCCTGAGCGCTGGTGACCCGGCCTCATCGGTCAAGCCACCATCGCCTCCTCGTCGGCTGCCCAAAGCGTTGCCCCTCGAGGACGTCGAGGCCATCCTGGCAGCGGCCGGTGCGCCCGGCACCGCGCTCGCGATGCGGAACAGGGCCCTGCTCGAGGTGCTGTACGGCACCGGAGCGCGGATCTCCGAGGCGGTGGGGCTCGACGTCGACGACCTCGACCTGGAGCAGGCCGCCGTGCGGTTGAGCGGCAAGGGAGGTAAGGACCGGGTGGTGCCTGTTGGCTCCTACGCGCGTGAGGCGTGCGGCGCCTACCTTGTCCGAGGCAGACCGGAGCTCGTCCGGCCCGGCTCCGCGTCCGGGGCGATGTTCCTCAACGCCCGTGGCGGGCGGTTGTCGCGTCAGTCGGCGTGGACGGTGCTGCGGCGAGCTGCCGATCGGGCCGGCGTCTCCGTGGAGGTCTCACCGCACACCATGAGGCACTCGTTCGCCACTCACCTGCTCGACGGCGGTGCCGACGTCCGGGTGGTGCAGGAGCTGCTCGGCCACGCGTCGGTGACCACGACACAGATCTACACACTCGTCACCGTGGATCGGCTGCGTGAGGTCTACGCCACCGCGCATCCCCGTGCGCTGCACTGACCCGGTGTCGTACGCCGGCACCGACCGCAATCGAGCGGGTCGCCTTGTCGCTGCCGTCGTCATCGGCCTAGAGTCGCCGCGAGGAAAGGCGTGTTACGGCAGTGGACGAACCGATGAGAGGCAGCTTGTGACCCAGGCGACCAACGGCGGGCCCCCGTCCGTCGTTCACTCGACGACGTCCGACGGCTCGCCGGCGGCCGCCGAGCAGCCAGACTCGACACCGACGACCCTGACAGGACCGCCTTCAGCGGTGGTCGAGCCGCTGGGTCCCACTGGTCGCCCGACGCCCACGTTCCCGGACCCCGCTCCTGTGACCGAGCACGGCGACGCACTGGTGATCGCCCTGTGCAACCAGAAGGGTGGCGTCGGCAAGACCACCACGGCCATCAACCTTGGTGCGGCCCTTGCCGAGCTCGGTCGCCGGGTGCTGCTCGTCGACTTCGACCCGCAGGCCTCCCTGACCGTCGGCCTCGGCGTCAACCCCAACGACGTGGAGACGACGATCTACCACGTCATGATGGAACGACACGTCTCGCTCGACGAGGCGGTCATGTCCACGGGGGTGGACGGTGTGGATCTCATCGCCTCCAACATTGACTTCGCCGCGGCCGAGATGCAGCTGATCAACGAGGTTGCTCGCGAGCAGGTCCTTGCCCGAGCGATCGAGCCGGCCAGGGCGTCATACGACGTCATCTTGATCGACTGCCAGCCCTCCCTCGGCCTGTTGACGGTGAACGCCCTGGCGGCGTCCACCGGCGTCATCGTGCCGCTCGAGTGCGAGTACTTCGCGTTGCGAGGTGTGGCGATGCTCAAGCGGACCATCGACAAGGTGCAGGAGCGACTGAACCCCACGCTGCAGATCGTCGGACTGCTCGGGACCATGTACGACGGCCGCACACTGCACAGCCGCGAGGTGCTGCAGACCCTGGTCGAGGGCTGGGGCGACGCCGTATTCCACACTGTCATCCGGCGCACCGTCAAGTTCTCCGAGGCGACGGTCGTAGGCGAGCCGCTGCTCGCCTACGCGTCGGCCTCCAGGGGCGCCGCCTCCTACCGCGAGCTGGCCAAGGAGGTGCTGGTGCGATGTCACGCCGCGTGAGGCTGCCGGGCGCCGACGAGCTGTTCCGACGGACCGGTGCAGATCCGGACGCGCCTGCCGGCTCCGGCGGGTTGGATCCTGAGAGCCTGGTGTCCGAGTACGCCGCACCGACGACCGGTGACAGCGCTGCCGAAGACGCTGCGGCGGAAAGCACGCCGGGCCCCAGCGGCAGAGTTCGGCACGACGAGAAGATCACTGTCTATGTGACCTCCGACGAGCTGATCGACCTGGAGCAGACGCGACTGGCGCTGCGGCGCGAGCACGGGCTCGCAGTCGACCGCGGCCGCATCGTCCGCGAGGCCATCAACCTCGCGTTGCGAAGCGTTGAGGCCGAAGGCGAGGCCAGTCCGCTCGTACGTCGGTTGCACGAGCGGTGAGCGGTACGACGTCTGAGCTGCAGCCGCCGTCGGCGCCGGACGGCTTCGACGTCCACCTAGACAACTTCGCCGGGCCCTTCGAACTGCTGCTGCAGCTCATCTCCAAGCACCAGCTCGACATCACCGACGTCTCGTTGTCCCATGTGACCGACGAGTCCATCGCCCACGTCAAGACGCTGGGCAGGGGATGGGAGTTGGAGCAGACGACCCAATTCCTGGTTGTCGCCTCAACCCTGCTGGACCTCAAGATCGTCCGGCTGCTGCCCTCGGCCGAGCTCGAGGACGAGGGCGACCTGGCCCTGCTCGAAGCCCGTGACCTGTTGTTCGCCCGGCTGCTGCAGTACCGGGCGTTCAAGCTGGTGGCGGCTCATCTGGAGTTCTCGATGGCCGCCGAGGCGCGGCGGGTGCCACGCTCGGTGGGGCTGGAGGAGCCGTTCGCCGGCATGTTGCCTGAGGTGCTCATCTCCCTCAGCCACGCAGACTTCGCGGCCCTCGCCGCCCGAGCGCTAGCCCCCCGTGACGCCGCGCCAGAGCCAGAGCTGAGCCTGCAGCATCTGCACGCACCTCGAGTCAGCGTGCGCGACCAGGCGGTGCTTCTCGTCGAACGTCTCCGGCGTACGGCCTCCTCGACGTTTCGTGGACTGGTCGCCGACTCACCGGACACGGCGACGACTGTGGCGAGGTTTCTGGCCCTGCTCGAGCTGTTCCGCGAGGGAGCGATCGCGTTCGAGCAGGTGTCGGCCCTGGGCGAGCTGAGCATCCGCTGGACCGGCTCGCAGGACGCTGAGTTCGAGGTCGCCGACGAGTATGACGAGGTGGTTGACCCCGGCGAGGTGGCCGGTGACGAACCTGCACTCCCGACCGTCGCCGGTGCCACCTCGACTGCCACCCAGAGGGAGGAGCCGTGAGCGACGAGGAAGCAGCGCCATCGGTCGATGCGGAGCTCGCATTGAACCCGTCGCTCGAGGCCGTGCTGATGGTGGCCGACGAGCCGCTCGACGAGCTCACGCTGGCGCAGGCGGTCGGGGCGCCGCCGGCAGATGTACGGCGGGCGCTGAACCAGCTGTCAACCGAGTATGCCGAGCAGGGACGTGGCTTCGACCTGCGACAGGTCGGCAACGGCTGGCGGTACTACACCAGGGAGGACTACGCGCCGGTCGTCCAACAGTTCGCCACCGAAGCCCAGCAGGCTCGGTTGACCCAAGCCGCGCTGGAGACCCTGGCGGTGGTGGCTTACCGCCAACCGGTGAGCCGCGGCCGGGTGTCGGCCATCCGCGGCGTCAACGTCGACGGAGTGGTCCGCACCTTGGTTGGTCGAGGGCTCATCGCCGAGGCGGGCTTCGACGACCAGACCGGCGCGCACCTTTACAGCACCACGGCTTACTTCCTCGAGCGGATGGGTCTCAACTCACTCGACGAGCTCCCCGAGATCGCCCCGTTGCTGCCCGACATGGCTGACCTCGACGCCGAGACGGATCTCTTCGGCTCGGGTGACGAGCGTGGATGAGGCCGAACCGGTCGCGCCACGCCTGCAGAAGGTGCTGGCTCAGGCTGGTGTGGCGAGCCGCCGGGCCTGCGAGACGCTGATGACAGCCGGGCGGGTCGAGGTGAACGGGCAGGTCGTCACGCAGCTCGGAGCCCGGGTCGACCCCGAGCAAGCGGTCATCCGGGTGGACGGCGCGCGCCTGCCGGTCGCGAAGGCGTACGTCTACCTGGTGGCCAACAAGCCGCTAGGGGTGGTGAGCACCATGGCCGACGAGCGGGGTCGTCCGGACCTGAGCTCGCTGGTGGGGGACCGCGAGGAGCGGCTCTTCCACGTCGGGCGGCTCGACACCGACACCGAGGGGCTCATCTTCTTGACCAACCACGGTGACTTCGCCCACCGGCTGGCCCACCCGTCGTACGAGTTGACCAAGACCTACATTGCGCAGGTCGACGGGGTCCTCACGTCGCGAGTACGGCGCCAGCTGCTCGAGGGAGTGGTGCTCGACGACGGGCCGGTCACCCCTGACGGCCTGCGGCTCCTCGGGCAACAAGGTGGTCGCTCGATGGTCGAGGTGGTGCTCCACGAAGGACGCAACCACATCGTGCGGCGAATGCTGGCAGCGGTCGGGCACCCAGTGCTGCGGTTGTCCCGCACCGCGATGGGACCGGTCAAGCTGGGCACGCTGCGCACCGGGGAGATCCGCGAGCTGACTACATCGGAGCTCGGAACCCTGCTCGACGCGGTCGGCCTGTGATGGCTGCGCAGCTCGACAACGCACCGGGCCTCCCGGCGGCACCGGTTCTCGTGGTGGGTGCGGGTCTGATCGGCGCCTCGGTAGCCATGGCGTTGAGCCGCGCCGGTGTCGAAACCTACGTGCGGGACCTGGACCCGACCGTCGCCCACGTCGCAGCCTCACGGGGTGCCGGCTCCGACCGTCGGCCCCCACGAGATCCCGCTCTCGTCGTCGTCGCGACGCCACCTGACCAGCTGGCCGAGCAGGTCGAGGCAGCGCTGTCGGCGTACCCCTCGGCCGTCGTCACCGACGTCGGCAGCGTGAAGTCACCACCGCTGGCCGCGTTGGAGCTGGCCGGAGTCGAGGTGCGAAGGTACGTCGGCGGCCATCCCCTGGCGGGCAGCGAGCGGTCCGGGCCGATGGCTGCGTCGGCTGACCTGTTCGATGGCCGCACCTGGGCGGTCGTCCCTCACACCGGCGCCGATGCCGACGCGGTGCAGGCGGTCGTCAGGCTGGCCGAGACGTGCGGGGCGGTGGCGGTGACGATGTCCGCCGAGCAGCACGACGCCGCAGTCGCCCGCACCTCCCACCTGCCGCACGTGGTGGCGGCCGTCACCGCCGCCCGGCTCACGCACGCCCCTCGCGAGCACCTCGCGCTGAGCGGCCAGGGCGTGCGCGACGTCACCAGGATCGCCGCCGGTGACCCCACGCTCTGGCGCCAGATCGTTCGAGCCAACGCCGGTGCGCTGGCGCCGCTGCTGGTCCAGGTACGCGACGACATCGACGAGCTGCTCCGGTCCTTGGCGAGCGGGAACGACGACCGGGTCGAGGAGATGTTGCGCTCAGGAGCCACCGGAGCCGCGGTGATCCCGGCCAAGCACGGTGGCTCCGACGTGCATGTGGAGACGCTGAGCGTGGCGATCCCGGACGAGCCAGGTGCACTGGCCGCCCTCTTCGGCCATGCCGGCGACGCGGGGGTCAACATCGAGGACCTGCGCATCGACCACGACCCGGCTCGGGCGTACGGGCAGGTCGAGATCGATGTGGCAGCAGGCCAGGCCGACGTGATGGTGGAGGCGCTGCGTGCTCAGGGATGGTCGGCGCACCGCTAATCTCGGGGCGTGCAGAGAGCTCAGCTGACGGCGGGTCTGTCCCAGCTGGTGGTCGCCATGGACGGCACGGCCGGTGCGGGCAAGTCCACGGCGAGCCGGGGCGTGGCGGCTCGGCTGGGACTGCGGTACCTCGACACGGGCGCGATGTACCGCGCCGTGACGTGGGCGATGCTGCTTGACGATGTGGATCTTGGCGACGCTTCGGCGGTTGCGTCTCGTGCAGAGTCGGTGTCCCTCGAGTCCGGCACCGACCCGGAGCGGCCGACCGTGACCCTTGACGGCACTTCCGTCGAGGCTGAGATCAGGTTCGCCGAGACGACTGCTGCTGTCAGCCAGGTCAGCGCGGTACCCAGCGTCCGGGCGATCCTTCGAGACCAGCAGCGTCAGATCATCGGCGCTGGTGGCATTGTCGTGGAGGGCCGCGACATCGGTACGGTCGTCGCGCCGGAAGCCGCGCTCAAGGTCTATCTGACGGCGGATGCGTCGGCGCGCGCTGTGCGTCGGTCCGCGGAGCTAAGCGGTGCGACTCGCCGAGACGTCAAGGCGGTCGAGACAGACCTGCTGAGGCGAGACGAGTACGACTCGACGAGGGTAACGTCTCCGTTGGCAGCGGCACCAGACGCTGTG
This sequence comes from Nocardioidaceae bacterium, assembly GCA_050996395.1. Taxonomy (GTDB): domain Bacteria; phylum Actinomycetota; class Actinomycetes; order Propionibacteriales; family Nocardioidaceae; genus JBPCRX01. Next base: position 2,781 of record JBPCRX010000103.1, on the reverse strand, counting down.
ATGGTCGACTCGACCTTCCTCACCTTGGACCAGGTGATCGAGCAGATCGTGACCCTGGCGCTCGAGCGCTGCGGGTGATCGTCCGCCTGAGGTGAGCCGCCGCCTGAGTTCGATGCGGGGATGACCGTCCACCCTGGCTAAGGTGGTCCCTGCGCGGCCGGGCACCCCTCGGGCGCCTCCACGCGTTCCCGGTTGCGGTGCGCCCCGCTGCCCGACGAAGCAAGGTGTCATGAGCCAGCGCCACGACCGCCCCTCGAATGTCGCAGGCGACGTCGAGCCCGCGCTGACGGCGGCTGACGCAGCTGTTGACGCGGCGTCGCCGACGGAGGCGGTGGGGCCCGTTCCGGTGCTGGCGGTCGTCGGGCGCCCCAACGTGGGCAAGTCCACGCTGGTCAACCGCATCCTCGGGCGCCGGGAGGCGGTCGTCGAGGACGTGCCCGGCGTCACCCGGGACCGGGTGCCGTATGACGCCGAGTGGAATGGCCGACGCTTCACTGTCGTCGACACCGGTGGCTGGGACCCCGAGGCCAGAGGTCTGGCTGAGCAGATCTCGCTGCAGGCGCAAACGGCGGTCGGGCTGGCCGACGCAGTCCTCTTCGTGGTGGACACCGCCGTGGGCATCACCGACACCGACGAGACCGTCGTCAAGATCCTGCGCCGATCGGGCAAACCGGTCGTGCTGGCAGCCAACAAGGTGGACGACCAGCGGGCCGAGGCCGAGGCCGCGACACTGTGGAATCTCGGGCTGGGCGAGCCGTACGCAGTCTCGGCGCTGCACGGTCGCGGAAGCGGAGACCTGCTCGATGCTGTTCTCGAGGCGCTGCCCGAGGCGCCTGCAGAGGTGTTCGACGCACCGCGAGGGCCCCGGCGGGTGGCGATCGTGGGGAAGCCGAACGTCGGTAAGTCCAGCCTGCTGAACCGCCTGGCGGGCGAGGACCGCGTCGTCGTCGACGATGTTGCGGGAACGACGGTCGACCCGGTGGACGAGGTGATCCAGCTGGGTGGGCGTACCTGGCAGTTCATCGACACTGCCGGCATCCGCCGACGGGTCAAGGAGGCGAGCGGGCATGAGTTCTACGCGAGCCTGCGGACGTCGTCGGCCATGGAGCGCGCCGAGGTCGCAGTGGTGGTGGTCGACGGCAGTCAACCGCTCAGTGAGCAGGACCAGCGCATCATCAACAGCGTGGACGAGTCGGGCCGCGCAGTCGTCATCGCGTTCAACAAGTGGGACAAGGTCGACGAGGACCGTCGCTACTACCTCAACCGTGAGGTCGAGCGTGACCTGGTTAGGGTTCAGTGGGCCCCCCGCATCAACATCACCGCCCGCACCGGCTGGCACGTGGACCGGCTGGTACCGGCGCTCGACCGCGCGCTCGCTGGGTGGGAGACGCGGGTGCCGACGGGAGAACTGAACGCCTTCCTCGGACGGCTGGTGGCAGCAAATCCGCATCCGGTCCGCGGTGGGAAGCAGTCGCGCATCCTGTTCGCCACCCAGGCCCAGGTGGCGCCCCCGAAGTTCGTGCTGTTCAGCACGGGAACGCTCGAGCCGGCATACACCCGGTTCATCGAACGGCGGCTGCGTGAGGAGTTCGGCTTCGTCGGCACGCCGATCCACATCACGGTGAAACCGCGCGAGAAGCGCAAGCGCCGCTAGGTCAGGACTGCTTGCGTGCGGTGATCAGCAGGTACTCCCACTCCATGGCTGAGGACGTCCCGTCGAGGCCGTGGCGCTCAGCGAGCTCCGCGAGGTCGCGGTCCAGCGCTTCAACCCGCTCCGGGTCGTCGGCGATGCTGTTGTAGACGGCGATGGTGGGACCGTAGGCGGCCTTGAAGAATTCGCGGAACGCCTCGGGAGTCTCGAAGCGATCGACTTGCACCGACTCCCGGCGTGCCTCGAGAGCGCTGACGCGGTCGCCGAAAAGCTCGCGGACGTGCTCTTCGCGCCCCCACAGCGGTGGAGGTTGGGCACCCGGAGGTGGGGGAGGGGAGTAGGGCTTCATGGTGGCGAACATCTGACCGATGAACCCCTCCGGGGTCCAGCTGAGGATGCCGATGGTGCCACCGGGACGGCAGACGCGGACGAGTTCGTCGGCGCTTGCTTGGTGGTGCGGGGCGAACATGACACCGACGCAGGACAGGACGGTGTCGAACTCGTTGTCACCGAACGGGAGCGACTCCGCGTCGGCCGTCCGCCACTCCAGCTCGACGCCTTGCTCGGCGGCTTGACGACGTCCCGTCTCCAGCAGCTCCGGAGTGAGATCGCTGGCGACGACTCTGGCGCCTTTTTGCGCGGCCGGAATGGCAGCGTTGCCCGACCCGGCTGCCACGTCGAGTACCGAGTCACCGCTCTGCACTCCGCAAGCCTCGACCAGGGTCGGCCCGAGATCCGCGACGACCCCAGTCGCCACCGCGGGGTAGTCGCCCATCGCCCACATCGCGCGATGTTTTGCCTTCAGTGCGACGTCGGCTTCGGCTACATCGATGGACTCACTCATGTCGGATCTCCTCTGTTCTCGCCTTGGGCTCGACCGCTCTTATCGTGCCGTTGTCGGCAGGAGTCCGTCCAACTTCCAACAGATACATGTCCCCGCGCCTCCAGCGGCCGACGTCACAGTCTGGTCTCCCATGCCGCCGACAGTATTGAGCCATTGTCCTGCGGCGAGGGGCGGGACGCGTGTTCGTGCGGCCTTCAGTTGCTGGGATAGGCTGACGTTCGCTTCGCCAGAAGGCGGAGCGTTTCGGGCTGTGGCGCAGCTTGGTAGCGCACTTGACTGGGGGTCA
>JBPCRX010000030.1:0-6356 GCA_050996395.1 Nocardioidaceae bacterium | reverse complement strand
GGCTCCAGGTGCGCATCGTCACCGCGTTGACGATGCCGTGAGCGCCCATCTCGGCCCGGGCCACATGGGCACCGGACTCGCACAGAACCTCCGTGCCCGGCTCGACGAGCGCACGCACGGCAAGGAGGTTGGCCAATGACCCGGTGGAGGTGAACACAGCGGCCTCGAAGCCGAGCAGCCCAGCGACGCGCTCCTCGAGCGCCCGGACCGTGGGGTCCTCACCGTAGACATCGTCACCGACGTCGGCACGGGCCATCGCTTCGCGCATCGCGTCGGTCGGCACGGTCACCGTGTCGCTTCGCAGGTCGATCACGAGGTGGGCCCGCTCAGTCTCGGCTTCCGCGCAGCATGTCAGCAACGAGGAAAGCCAGCTCGAGGGACTGCGTGCGGTTGAGCCGGGGGTCGCAGACCGACTCATAGCGGTGCCGCAGCCCCGCCTCGTCGAGCGCCTCTCCCCCACCGACGCACTCGGTGACGTCGTCACCCGTGAGCTCGACGTGCAAGCCCCCGGGCCAGGTGCCGAGGGACCTGTGCACCTCGAAGAAGCCCCGCACCTCGTCGATCACGTCCTCGAACCGGCGCGTCTTGTAGCCGGTCGAGCTCTCGAAGGTGTTGCCGTGCATCGGGTCACACACCCAGGCGACCTCGACGCCTGCAGCGGTGACCTTGTCGACCAACGTTGGCAAGAGGTCGCGAACCTTGCCTGAGCCCATCCGGGTGATGAAGGTCAGCCTGCCCGCGACGTTGTCGGGGTTCAGCTTGGCCGCGAGCGCCAGCGCTTCGTCGGGCGTGATGCTCGGGCCCAGCTTGACGCCGATCGGGTTATGGATGCGCGAGGCGAACTCCACGTGGGCACCGTCGAGCTGCCGGGTCCGCTCGCCAACCCATACGAAATGGCCCGACACGTCGTAGGGGTTGCCGGTGCGGGAGTCGATGCGGGTCAGAGCGTGCTCGTACTCGAGGATCAGCGCCTCGTGGCTGCTGTGAAACAGCACCCGGTGCAGCTCCTCGGACTCCGCGCCGATCGCGTGCATGAAGTTGAGCGCCCGGTCGATCTCGCGGGATAACTTCTCGTAGGCGGCGCCGACCGGGCTGGTGCGCACGAAGTCGGTGTTCCAGGCGTGCATCTGCCGCAGGTCGGCGTAGCCACCCTGGAGGAAGGCGCGGCAGAGGTTGAGCGTCGCTGCCGAGGAGTTGTAGACCTGCACCAGACGTGCCGGGTCCGGAACGCGGCTCTGCTCGGTGAACGCGTAGCCGTTGACCGCGTCGCCACGGTAGGCCGGAAGGGTGACGCCTTCGCGGGTCTCGCTGTCAACGGTCCGTGGCTTGGCGTACTGTCCCGCGATCCGACCGAGCTTGACGACCGGCACGGACGCCGCATAGGTCAGCACCACGGCCATCTGCAGCAGCACCTGGAGCTTGGCCCGGACGTTGTCGGCGGTGACTCCGTCGAACGCCTCTGCGCAGTCGCCGCCCTGCAGGAGGAAAGCGCGACCGGCGGCGACCTCGCCCAGCCGGGTCGTGAGGTCGTCACACTCGCCGGCGAAGACCAACGGCGGCATCGACCGCAGGGTGGCCACGGCGTCGTCGAGCTTCGCCTGGTCGGGCCAGCTCGGCTGCTGACGGGCGCCGAGGGCGGTCAGCTCGTCGAGCGTCGGGATGGACATCGTGGACCTCGGTTGTTGGCTCGAAATGGCGGGGAGGACCGGCCGGAACTGCGACGACACCTTGCCGACGACGCCTAGCCGAACAGGACCTCGGCTTCAGCGTACTGAGTCGGGTCGACGGTCTTGAGCTCACCGGTGCCCTCGATGAGGGGGACGGTGACGATGTCGGTACCGCGCAGCGCGACCATGGTCCCGAAGTTGGCCTCGTGGACGGCCTTGATCGCGTGCAGACCGAACCGGGTGGCGAGCCAGCGGTCGAAGGCGGTGGGCGTGCCTCCGCGCTGGACATGACCCAGCACAACTGCTCTCGCCTCCTTGCCCGTGCGCGCCTCGATCTCCTGTGCCAGCCGATCTCCGATGCCGCCGAGCCGCATGTGCCCGAACGCGTCGAGCTGAGCGTCGACGGTGGCCATCGTGCCCTCGGCCGGCGTGGACCCCTCCGCCACGACGATGATCGGTGCGTACTGCAGCTTGAACCGCCGCTCGACCAGCTCACACACCTTGACGATGTCGAACGGCTGCTCGGGGATCAAGATGATGTTCGCTCCGCCGGCAAGGCCGGAGTGCAGTGCGATCCAGCCGGCGTGGCGACCCATCACCTCTACGACCAGCACCCGGTGGTGCGACTCGGCCGTGGTGTGCAGCCGGTCGATGGCCTCGGTGGCGATGTTGACCGCCGTGTCGAAGCCGAAGGTGAAGTCGGTGCCACTCAGGTCGTTGTCGATCGTCTTGGGCACGCCGACGACCTCGACGCCCAGATCGGCGAGCTTGGTCGCGACCCCCAGGGTGTCCTCGCCGCCGATGGCGACGAGCGCGTCGACGCCGTTGGCCTTGAGGTTGGCGGTGATCTGCTCGACGCCACCGTCGACCTTGAAGGGGTTGGTGCGCGAAGAGCCCAAGATGGTGCCGCCGCGAGGCAGGATGCCGCGCACCTGTGGGATCCCGAGCTCGCACGTCGCGTTCTCCAGCGGCCCGCGCCACCCGTCTCGGAAACCGACGAAGTCGTAGCCGTACTCGGCGACTCCCTTGCGGACGACGGCCCGGATGACGGCATTGAGCCCCGGGCAGTCGCCACCACCTGTCAGCACTCCGACGCGCATGCGGCTCCTCAACGACGTACGAACACAGCAGCGACGACCCTAGTAGGCTGCGCAGGCTCACGCCACGTTGTCGGACGCCACGTCCACATCGTGGCGGTCAATCGTTCAGATGTCGTCACCGTCGGGCGATGCGAGCGGCTCGGACTCGGCCGCCGCGGCCTTGGCGGCCTTCGCTTTGGCCTTGGCCTTGGCGGTGGAGCTGGCCTCCTTGGCCTCGCGCTGGGCGTCGACCTTGGCACGCGCGGCGTAGATGTCGACGTACTGCTGGCCCGAGAGCTTCATGATCTCGTACATGATCTCGTCGGTGATAGATCTCAGTACGTACCGGTCTCCTTCGAGCCCCTCGTAGCGCGAGAAGTCGAGCGGGGCGCCGAAGCGCACCCGAGGGCGGGCGTAGCGCCCGAAGATCTTGCCGGGCGGCGCGACGACGTCCGTGCCGATGACGGCAAGCGGGATGACCGGGACCTTTGCCTCCAGCGCCATCCGGGCCACTCCGGTCTTGCCGCGGTAGAGCTGCCCGTCGTGCGAGCGTGTGCCCTCGGGATAGATGCCGAAGAGCCCCCCGGATCCCAAGATCTTGAGGCCGGCGGTGATGGCTCCCTCGGAGGCGCGCCCGCCGGAGCGGTCGATGGGCACCTGGCCGGCGCCGGAGAAGAAGGTCTTCTGCAGCCAGCCCTTGGGCCCCGGCGTGGTGAAGTACTCCGCCTTGGCCACGAACGTCACCCGGCGCGAAATGGTCAGTGGCATGAACAGCTAGTCGGCGTACGACAGGTGGTTGCTGGCCAAGATCGCGGCCCCTTCGACGGGGACGTTCTCGGTGCCCTCGGCCTCAGGCCGGAAGATCAGCTTGAGCACGGGTCCGATGAAGACCCACTTCAGCACCCAGTAGAACACCGACGACCTCCTTGAGGGCATCACCCTAGGGAGTGGCTCGGTCAGTGGCAACGACCAGGGGTCACACCTGCCGTCGTCTGGCCCTTGCAGCAGGTCTTGGCCCTTGCAGCAGGTCTCGACCGCAACCATCACTCGTAATCACAGGCCCCGCATGACACGATGAACGAACAGCGCCCATGTCGCATACTTCCCGGAGACCTTGTGTCGGTCCTACCCCGCGCCGAGCTTCATCCTGTCGCCGGCGGCAGCACCGTCGAGCTGATGGTGCTCATCGCGCCCATGACCAGGGTCTATGCCTTGCTGGCAGCTTCATCGAGTGGGTCGCATGCGGTCTAACGGCCTGACAGCAGCGTCGTACTCGCCCGTCGCCGACCTGGAGCCGGTCACGGCCGAGCTGCTGCTGCGCGAGCTCAAGGCACACGGTGTCGCGGCCTATGCCAAGCCGGTCGAATCCACTGCTGCCGCGGGCCTGGACGGCTCGGAGGTGCGCTCCGGTGTCAAAGACCGCTTGTACGTCGACGCCGCCGAGTCGGCCCGGGTACGCGAGCTCATCGACCGGCGCGACCCGCAGCTGGTGGCCGAGAACGACGACCTGCGCTGGGCCCAGCTGGTGGCAGGCTTCGACCTGCCGCACAACGGTGCGGTAGCTCCCTGGCCGGTCAGCGAGGACCTGGCTCCCGGCCCGGCGCACCACGATCAGGCTGAGCCCACCGCGGGCACGGCGTCGGCGCCACCTGCGTCGCCTCTGCCGGCCGTTCGCCGCTCGTTCGACGACGACTTCATGGCGAGCACCTCTGCCGCTCGGGACAGCAAGGAGGACGACCCAGAACGCTTCGTCCCCGCGTCTCCTCCTCCTCTGCCCAAGCTGTCACCGGTGAAGCAGGCGGCCTGGCTGGGGGTGCTCGGCGGCCCGCTGCTCCTGCTGCTGGCCGCCTTGTTCTCGCTGGTCGTGCCGCCGTGGCTGACCTTTCTGGGCGTCGTCGGCTTCGTAGGCGGGTTCATCACGCTTGTGGCGACGATGGGGGACCACTCCGACGGCGACTGGGACTCCGGCAACGGTGCGGTCGTCTGAGGGAAGCCTCAAGGGATGGCCTACCCTCATCCCCATGACTGACCAGGCCACCGAGACGGTCGAGATCACCGGCCACCTGATGGACAGCGGCATCCTGTCCAGAGTGCTCGCCGACATCCGTGAGTATGGTGGCGACCACGTCGTGGAGAGGTTCGACCTGGGCCACCAGGCTGACGACACGTCCTATGCGCGGATCCTGGTGAGCGCCGAGGACGACGAGGCCCTGCAGCGCATGCTGATGCGGCTGCAGACCCGCGGCGTGAACATGACGCACCCCGGCGAGGCGGCGCTCGAGACGACCGAGCGGGACGGCGTCTTCCCTGACGGCTTCTACTCGACGACCAACCTCGAGACGCAGGTACGTCTCGACGGGAGATGGCACCGGGTCGCCAACCCCGAGATGGACTGCGGCCTGGTCGTCGACCGGCCCGGCGACGCCGTTCGGGTCTACACCCTGCCCATGTCGGACGTCGAGGCGGGGATGCACGTGGTGTGCGGAGCATCCGGCATTCGGGTCAGCACTCCGGCGGCGGCTGGCGGGGTGGAAACCGAGGTGTTCGGGTTCATGGAATCCGACGTGTCCAGCGAGAAGCCTCAGACGTTGCTCGTGCGGCAGGTCGCCGAGGGCATCCAGGAGGCGAAGGCGGCCGGCACGCGCGTGCTGTGGGTAGGTGGGCCAGGTGTCGTCCACACCGGCGCTGCACCCGCCATGGTCGCCATGATCAACGCTGGGTACGTCGACGTGCTCTTCGCGGGCAACGCGCTGGCCACGCATGACATCGAGTCTGCCCTCTACGGCACCTCGCTGGGGGTGGATCTGGCCCTCGGCCGCGGCGTCGAGCATGGCCACGAGCACCACATCCGTGCGCTCAACACCATCCGAAAGGCTGGTTCCATCGGTGCCGCCGTTGAGCAGCACGTGCTGACGGGCGGGATCATGCATGCCCTGGTGCTGAAGGGCAGTCCGTTCGTGCTGGTGGGGTCTGTGCGCGACGACGGTCCGTTGCCGGACGTCTACACCGACGTGATCCAGGGTCAGCGGGCCATGCGGGCACAGCTCGACGGCGTGGGGTTCTGCCTGATGGTGGCGACCATGCTGCACTCGGTCGCGACCGGCAACATCTTGCCGGCGTCGGTGCCGCTTGTCTGCGTCGACATCAACCCGGCCACGGTGACGAAGCTCGCCGACCGAGGCTCGTCGCAGGCGAGGGGCATCGCGACCGACGTCGGACTGTTCTTGGAGCAGCTGGCGCAGGAGCTGGTGCCGGACTACAAGCGACCGCGCTGAGGGGCTCCACGCCTCGTCTCGACCAGACGAAGGCTCAATCAGCGCTGTAGGTCCGCCTCAAAAGTCTGGGCCACGTCGGAGTCCTCACCCAGCTCGCGGCCCAGCTCGTGCCCGAGCGCCTCGAGTTCAGTGCCGCCGGCCATCATGCGCACGAGCTCGTCGAGAGGAAGCTCGGCCTTGGTGAAGTCGCCCATGCTGCGCCCACGTCTCAGCAGCATGAAACGGTCCCCCACCGGATAGGCGTGATGCGGGTTGTGGGTGATGAACACGACGCCCAGCCCACGGTCGCGGGCCCTGGCGATGTACTTCAGGACGACCCCGGACTGGCGCACGCC
>JBPCRX010000033.1:0-12922 GCA_050996395.1 Nocardioidaceae bacterium | reverse complement strand
GTGCAAGAGGTCATCGGGCAGGTGCGCGGTCGCACCTGCCTGCTGATCGACGACATGATCGACACCGCCGGAACCATCACCTTGGCCGCCGAGGCTCTGCTCGACAACGGCGCCGCCGACGTCATCTGTGCGGCCACCCACGCCGTGCTCTCCGGTCCGGCGGTGCAGCGGTTGCAGGACTCGCCGATCCGCGAGGTGGTCGTGACCGACACGCTGCCGATCTGGGCGGAGAGCCGGTTCGACAAGCTCACCGTACTCAGCATCGCGCCGCTGATCAGCCGGGCCATCCGCGAGGTGTTCGAGGACGGCTCGGTGACGAGCCTCTTCGCCGGCAACGCCTGACCGTCCGCGGAGCAGCATGTCTCGACGGTGCGGCTGGGCGTTGAGGTGAGCCGGTTGCCTCGGCGAGGGACGCGGCCAGCCGCCGCTCCGTGATCGACGCGGTCCGTGCACTGCGCGGCCTCGTCGCCGCGCCCGCCGCAGGCCACGCACGTCGACCGTCCCGCACCGTACGAGCACCCGCGAGCACCTCGAAGGAGCAGCACCCGTGTCCGAGACCACTCTCCAGGCCGAGTCGCGCACCGAGTTCGGCAAGGGCGCCGCCCGCCGCATCCGGCGGGCCGACAAGGTTCCCGCCGTCCTGTACGGCCACGGTTCCGATCCCTTGCACGTGTCGCTGCCGGGTCACGACCTGATGATGGCGCTGAAGAACGCCAACGCGCTGCTGACGATCGTGCTGGACGGCAAGACCCAGCTGGCCTTGCCCAAGCAGGTGCAGCGCGACCCGATCAAGGGCTTCATCGAGCACGCCGACCTGCTGATCGTGCGCCGCGGCGAGAAGGTCGTCGTCGACATCGCGGTCACCGTCGTGGGCGAGGCGGCCTCCGAGGCGCTGGTGGTGACCGAGACCGCGAGCATCCCCGTCGAGGCGGAGGCCACCCACATCCCCGAGTCGATCGAGGTGAACGTCGACGGCATGGTGCCGGGCGACCACGTCACCGCCGCGGATCTGTCCCTGCCCGAGGGTGCGCGCGTCCAGCTGGACCCCGAGCACCTCGTCGTCAACGTCGTGGCGGCACCCACCGCGGCCGAGGTCGAGGCCGACCTGGCCGAGGCCGAGGCCGATGCGGGCATCGAGCGCGACGCTTCAGACGCGGAACTCGAGGTGCAGGCCGAGGAGGCTGCCGCGGGCGGCGAGACGAGCGACGGCGACCAGGCGGGCGAGGCCGAGCAGTCCTGAGGCGCGTGGGACGTACGAGGGGACGCACCCGTGCCGGACGACGCACCGTCCGCGCCCTGGCTCGTCGTGGGCCTGGGCAACCCCGGTCCCTCGTACGCCCGGACCCGGCACAACGTCGGGCAGATGGTGCTCGACGTGCTCGCCGTTCGGCAGCAGGCGTCCTGGCGCCGCGACCGGTCCGGTCGCGCCGACGTCGTGGAGGGGCGGGTCGGGGGCATACCGGGGGTCCGGGTCGTGCTGGCCAAGCCTCGCTCGTACATGAACGAGTCCGGTGGGCCCGTCGCCACCCTCATGCGGTTCCACAAGGCGTCGCCCGAGCGGCTGGTGGTGGTGCACGACGAGATCGATCTGCCGTACGCGACATTGCGGATCAAGCGTGGTGGTGGCGACAACGGCCACAACGGCCTACGGTCGCTGCGCCAGTCGCTGGCCACGGGCGAGTTCTGCCGTGTCCGTATCGGCGTCGGACGGCCGCCCGGCCGGCAGGATCCCGCGGACTTCGTGCTCGCGCCCTTTGCCGCAGCGCAGCGAACCGAGCTCGGCGTGCACCTCGAGACCGCGGCCGACGCCGTCGAGTCGCTGGTCACCTCGGGTCTCATCGATACCCAGAGCCGCTACAACGGCTGATCGACGGACTTTCCGTTGAGTCCGCAGCCTTCGGAGCGGCCAAACTCTATACTCGTCCAGGGGTGGCCAGCGCCGTGAGCAGCCCGTCGACGGTCGTCCGTCATTGGAGGACCAGACCCGGAGGTACAAACCGCGTGTCCGAGGGATCGAAGCCGGTGGTCCAGGCCACCGCCCCTGATGCGCTGCCCGCGGATCCGGAGGCCGTCGAGGTCGTCGACGAGCGGGTCGTGGCCGGCCCAGGTATCGGCTTCCTCGGACGCCGGGACCCCTCCCTGCGCCACCAGCACCTCAACCTCGCTGCGCGCAATCTCGTGGCGACCCTGGCGGGAGTCGTGACCGCACTCACCGTGCCCGCAGCGTCGCCGCGACTCGTCCTCGTCGCGGTGGTGGCTGGACTCCTGCTGCACTTGTTCGCAGTGCAGCTGCCGACGTACGAGCGAGAGGCGTCGTCGACTCCCAGCCGCCGCCTGACCACCCTCGGCGTCGCCGTCGCCCTCGTATGCTTCACGCTCGCCGTCGCGCCGCCGGAGGTGATTCGCAGCGCCATGGTGGTGGGGGCCGTGGTGGCGGCTGTGGGATGGGCGTCGAGCGTCCTGATGCGGCTGCGGCGCGGAGAGTCCAGCGCCTTGATCATCGGCGACCGGATGTCGGTCTACCACCTGGTCAACCAGTGGAAGCGCCGCTCCGAGATCGACATCGTGGGCATCTGCCTGGCCGAGGCCGACGACGACACCTCGGACACACCGTCGGAGGTGATGGGCATCCCCGTGGTCGGGCGGCTGGGCAACACCGCGTCGCTTGCGGTCGCCGCGCAGGTGGCTCAGGTCGTCGTCGCCCCGGGGCCGACGCTCACCGCGTACGACGTGCGTCGGTTGTCGTGGGCACTGGAGGACACCACCATCGAGCTCAGCGTCGCCGCCGAGGTGCACGGAGCGCTCCCGCACCGCATCTCACCGCGGCTGCTCGGCCGACGGTTGCTGTTGTCGGTGCGGCCGTCGAAACGCAGCGCGGTGGCGACGGGCGTCAAGGCTGTCTTGGACCGGGTCCTCGGCCTGCTGCTGCTCGTGCTCTTCGCCCCGTTGATCGGCCTGCTCGTCTTGGCGGTGCGGCTCGACTCACCGGGTCCCGGTCTCTTTCGCCAGCAACGCGCGGGCAAGGACGGTCACCTGTTCTGGATGTACAAGGCGCGCACGATGACCGTCGACGCCGAGGAGCGCCGCGCCGAGATCCTCGCCCTGAACGAGGGCGCCGGCCCGCTGTTCAAGATGCGCGTCGATCCCCGCGTCACCCGGGTTGGCGACGTCTTGCGCAAGACCTCGTTGGACGAGCTGCCGCAGCTGATCAACGTCGTACGCGGGGAGATGTCACTGATCGGGCCCCGACCAGCTCTGCCCAGCGAGATCGAGCAGTACGACGACTGGGTGCGTCGGCGCCTGTCGGTGAAGCCCGGCATGACGGGCCTGTGGCAGGTGAGCGGGCGATCGGACCTGCCGTGGCAGGAGTCCGTGCGTCTGGATCTTGACTACGTGGACAACTGGACGACCGGCAGTGACCTCGGCATCGTCGCGCGGACGATCAAGGCGGTCGTTCGCCGCGATGGCGCCGTCTGAGCTGCTGAAAGCGAACGCAATACCCCATTCGTGCGTATCAGCCGGCAGCCCGCGTCAGAATCGGTGGCGGAAGTCATCTGGGAGGTGCTCGACCGTGCACGTGCTGCACGTCTCGGAAGTGAGCTGGGGGGGAGTGGTCAGCCTGCTGCGTGACTTCACCTCCGAACAGGTTCGCAGAGGCCATCGAGTCAGCGTGCTGGCGCCGGTGGAGCTACCCGACCTGGACACCGCCGTACGCCGCACCGACTGGCTCATCGACCGTCGTCGGCCGTCGACCTTTCCACGCGCCATGGCGCAACTTCGGGCCACGATTCGCCGAGAGCGTCCGGACGTGGTCCACCTCCACTCGGCGTTCGCCGGTTTCCTCGGGCGGCTCCCGCTGGTCGGCACCGGCTGCACGCCCGTCGTCTACCAACCGCACGCCTGGTCCTTCGACGTCTTCGAGGACGCACGTCTGCGCTGGATGTCCCAACGGTGGGAACAGCTGGCGGATCGACGCACCGACGTCCTGGTCGGCAACTGCGAGGACGAGATCTCGCAAGGACGTCGGCTCGGGATGGTCAGCCCGGGGCACTCACTGGGCGTACCGCTCGACCTCGAGCACTTCCATCTCGTCGACGCCGATGAGCGAGCCCGGCATCGTGAGGCACTGCAGATGGGCGGGCAGCGCTCGTTGTTGTGCCTGGCCCGGCTGGCCAAGCAGAAGGGCCAGGACCTGCTCGTGTCTGCCTGGGAGGCTGCTCCGATCCCCGAGACGGTCCTGTGGTTGGTCGGACCGGGCGATCCGGAGCCGTTGCGGGCGCTCGCACCCACTCAGTGGGGCCGCACCATCTCGTGGGTCGGTGACCAGGCCGACGTACGTCCGTACATCTGGACCGCCGATCTGCTGGTGCTCCCGTCTCGCTACGAGACCGTGGCCGTGGTCGTCACCGAAGCCATGGCATGCGGGACTCCCGTGGTGGCGGTGGCGGTCAACGGAGCCGCCATGGCGATCAGCGACGGGCCACAAGCGCCCGGGGGCGTCGTCGTGGCACCGGGGGACATGTCCGCGCTGCTCGCCGAGAGCGAGCGACTTCTCGATGACCCGGCGACGCGCGAGACCCTCGGGCGAGCGGGTCGACACCGCGTGTCGTCGCTGTTCGCTCGGCCGTTGGTCGTCGACCGGTTGGACGAGGCATATGCGAGCGCGATGAGAGGGCAGCGATGAGTTCCGGCACCGTTCCGACGTTTTTGGTGGCCGGAGCGGGTCGCTCAGGGACGACCGGCCTGGTCGAAGGCCTGCGCACGCACCCGCGCGTCTTCGTCACGCAGCCCAAGGAGCCGCACTACTTCGCCCTGCACGATCAGCCGGCCGACTTCCAGGGACCTGGCGACGCGGCGACGATCAACAAGGTGGCGGTGACCGACCGCTCCCGCTACCTCGATCTGTACCCGACCGAGCACGACTACCTGGCGCTGGGCGACGGTTCGGTGTCGACCCTGTACTACGCCGGCCGGGCGGTGCAGGAGATCCGGCGGATCAACCCCGACATGCGCCTGGTGGTGATCCTGCGCGATCCGGTCGAGCGTGCCTACTCCAGCTACCTCTACATGCGCGCCCGGGGCTTCGAGCCGTGCGAGGACGTCCTCGAGGCGCTCGCCGACGAGCCACGGCGGCGCGCGGAGCGCTGGCACCACCTTTGGCACTACGAGGCGATGAGCCACTACGCCGCAGACCTGGCGACGCTGCAGCAAGGGCTCGGGCAGGACCAGGTCGGGGTGTGGTTCCACGACGATCTCGTGGCCGACTACGCCGGCACCGTGAGCAGCGTCTTGCGCTTCCTCGGAGTGCCGCTCGACCCGAACGAGGGGGTCGGGGTTCCCCGGGTCAATGTCTCTGGTACGCCGCGGGTGCCCGTCGTACAACGTGCGATCGTGGCCGCCACGCGCAACGAGCTCCTGAGGCGGACCGTCAAACGCACGACAAGTTTCCGGTTACGCGAACGGATCAGGCGTTCGAGCCTGCGGCCGTCCTCGGTGCCGGTCGACGTGCAGCGGCACTTCGACGGTAAGTTCAATACCGATCGGGCCGCCCTGTCGGCGCTCGTGAACGGTAAGGTCCCAGACTGGCTGCGAGACACATCCCCCATCCCCGTACGCACCGCGGGAGAAGGAGCGGACCGTGACACGGGTCAGTAGCCTCGCCGAGGCGCAGGCATGACTGCGCGGCTTCCGAACTTCGTCTACATCGGGCCGAGCAAGGCCGGGTCGACCTGGCTTCACGAGGTGCTCATCAAGCACCCGCAGATCTTCATGACCGAGGCCAAGGACCTGTACTTCTTCGACCGGTACTTCGAGCGGGGAGTCGGCTGGTACCTCAGCCACTTTCGTGACGCTCGCCCCGAGCACGCAGTGATAGGAGAAGTCTGCCAGGAGTATCTCTCCTGCGCCGAGGCACCCGCACGAATGCGACAGGTGCTCGGGCCCGACGTCCGACTGATGGTCACGTTGCGTGAGCCGGTAGCCCGTACCTTCTCCGGGTACTTGTACATGCGCAAGCACAACGTCTTCGCGGGCAGCTTCCGCCAGGCCATGGAGACGAGACCGGGCATGTTCGCGCATTCTTCCTACGCGACACTGCTGTCGCGCTATCTGGCCTACTTCGACAACTCGCAGATTTACTACGGACTCTTCGACGACCTGGTCGAAAGTCCGCAGCGCTTCATCGACGGCTTACTGGATTGGCTTCAGGTGGACCCCATGCCGCTCGGCACATCCTTGCTCGCCGCTCGACTACCCGCGAGCCGCGCGCGCTCCAAGCATGTCGCCGGTGCGGTGAAGCAAGCCGCCAACTGGGCTCGCGAGCACCGTTCGACCTCGTTGATCGGACACGTGAAGCGGTCCCCGCTGGTGCAACGGGCGCTGTACGCACCGCTGGACGACAAGCCGTCTCCCTCGGAGGAGGACGCCGCCTACATGCGCGCGCGCCTGTTGCCCGAGGTCCTTCGGCTCGAGGAGATGGTGGGCATCGACTTGCGTGCGCGATGGAAGTGGCCGACGTAGTGAGCGCTACGTGAGGTGGCCCCTGTTCGCGCTGTTCGCGCTGCTGCCGCTGCAGTGGTTCGCCGTCGCATCGACGCCGTTGGGGCAGAGCCGGCTGCATCAGATAGCCATCTTCGGCTTCGCCCTGTGCGTCCTGGTCTCCTACCGCCTGCGGACCTACGCCCCAGTCCTGCGCACCGCTGCGGTGTTCGTGATTGCGAACCTCTACATGGTGGCGGCCATCGCCGCCGTCGCGGCCTACCAGGGCCAGGGGCCCGGCGCTGCGGTGCAACAGCTGTTGTACCTCATGGTTTTCGTGGCCGTGGGTGGCTTCTTCTTCCGAGTCGCAGATGGGCGTGAGCCTCGGCTCGTCGAGGATCTTCGGTGGGTCGCCGCCGTGCTGTGTGTGTCGTTGCTGATCGGCTTCTCGGCGGCGATGCTGGTCAACGGGGTCAACCCTGTCGCCGTTCTCGCCAAGACCATCTCCGCAGGAGATCCTGAGATCTTCCAGAAGGAGGTGTTCAAGTCCGCGTTCGCGGGGTTCGGACTCGACGACGACGCGGTCCAGGGGAACTTGCGGCATGAGATCTTCGGCTCAGTGCTGCTGTCGATGCTGATTTCGACCTGGGCGATGCGGGTGGGCTCGGTGCCATCGCCACGCCAGCAGATCGTCTACCGAGCCGCCACCGTGACCGGCACCCTGCTTCTGATGGTGTCCCTCAGCCGCTCCGTCCTCATCGCTGCGGCGATGTGGCCGTTGCTGGTCATGCTGCGCTCGGGTCGACGTGGTGAGCTGTCCACCCGCCAGCTTGCCATCCTTTTTGGCGCCGCCGCGGCCGCATGCGGAGTGTTGGTCTCCGGTCTGGGCCGGGTCATCTACAACCGCTTCGTCACCGACACCACCGGCTACGAAGCACGCGCCGGCAACTACGGCGACGCGGTCGACGCGCTGCCCAATTACTGGACGACCGGTGGGTACGACACCGCTGGCGTGAGCTCGCACAACTTCGTGGTCGACACGCTGTTGCGTAACGGCATCTTTGCGGCGCTGCCTGCCGCCGTCATCGTGGGCCTCGTCCTCGTGGTCTTCGCGCTCCTGGCTGCCCAGTTGTACCGCCTTCCGTCGTGGATGGTTCCCGTGGTGGCTGTGCTGGCGTTGCCGCTCGTGCGACTGGGTACTTCGGGCGGAGGTTCGATCCCACCGGTCGAGTGGCTGGCTCTGGCATTCGTCGTCGGCGTCTTGTCGGCGTGGCGTCGTCAGGTTGCCGAGACCGTGCCGCACCCGCGGCGGGAACCGTTGGCTCTCGGTGTCTGAGACGGACCTGCCCGAGCGTGAGGCACGCCAAGCCGAGCGCGCGGCGACGGAAGGCGTGCCCGTTGCCAAGTCGCGACGCCAGCGGCTGTCGCTCGGTGGCGCGATCGTATGGTTCGGCGTCTCCTACGGCGGTGCGATCCTCGGCTACCTCGCCGTCAACGCGTTCGCGGCGCGATTGCTCAACGACAGCTTTGGTTACTTTGTCATCGCGATTACCGTTTCGACGTTGTTCGGCCAACTCGGGCTCATGGGCGTTCACCGGGGCGGGCTGCGTGAGGCAGCACGTATGACCCCCGGCGACACCGCCGTGCTGAGCGAGCTCCGCCGTGGGGTCCGCGCCGTCTTGCTGATCATGCTTCCGGCCACGGCGATCGGGACAGGTGCCGCGACGTTCGCGGTCCTGGACACCCCGGACGGGGGCGTCCGCTGGTCGGTCGCTGTCGGTATGGGCGTGCTGGTCTACCTGGGTGGACAGCAAAAGCTGTGGGCGAACTTTCTGCGTGGACTGGGTCACGTTCGCTTCGCGAGTCTCCTCGAGGGCCGATCGGGCGGCGCCATTGCCTCCGCCGGCCAAGGCGTCCTGGTCGGAATGGTGTTGCTGCTACGGCCTGAGTGGGGGCTGCCCGGCGCCCTGGGAGCAATGGCGCTGGGACTGGCGCTTCCTGTCCTCGTGGCATGGCGCACGGTCCATCGGATATGGCGGCACGCAGACGGCAGTGGCCCCATCCTGCAAGACATGCTTGCCGTGGTACGCCGCTACTGGCGGTTTGCGAGCAACCTGCTGGGCGGTTATCTCAACAGCACCGTCGAGATCTGGCTTGCAGCGCTGGTACTGACCGGGGCGGGTCTGTCCCAGTTCAGCGCCGCGCAGCGGCTGTCTGTGCTGCTTGCAGTTCCCTTGATCTCTTTGGGAGTCGTTTTCTCACCCGTCGTATCCCGACTCGTGGGCCAAGACGACCAGCGCTTGGAGCGGCTGTTGCGCACCGGAGCAACTATGGCGGCCAGCATCACGGCTGTGGTTTGGATCCCGATGCTGGTGGTTCCCGGTCGGCTGCTCGGACTGATTTTCGGCGAGGAGTTCTCGCAGGGAGCTCCGATTCTCGTGCTGCTGACGGTCGGCAGCTTCGCCAACGTCCTGTCCGGGATGTGTGGCACGGCGCTAACGATGTCTCGCCACGAGAGCGTCGTGGCGACGGTTCAATGGGTAGCAGTCGTGCTGCGTGTGGCGCTCGGTGCAGTCGCTGCACTGGCCTTCGGAGCCATCGGGTTGGGCGCGAGTGCCGCGGTGGTGACGATTGGGCTCTACGCGACGCTGTGGATCGCCACCCGTCGCAGGCTGGGGATGTGGACCCATCCCACGTTGCGCCCAAGCCTGCGACTCATGCGGCAGACGAAAAGCTGACGACCGCCGAGGTCAGAGCCCTTCCTGTGGGGAGGGTGCGACGGAGCCTTCAACGAACTGCCGGTAGGTCGTGAGCGCAGCCTTCATCGCACGGCGTTCGGTGTCAGTGATGTCGGTCAGGTACTCGGTAGAGGGCTTTCTGCTCGCCGACGGGCGCGAGATCGTCGACTCTGAGATCGTGCCGCCGTGCTTGCTGGCGGCGCGCTTCTCGATGTCGCTCAGAACCATGTCGTCGGAGATTCCCGCCTCGGCCTCGGTCAAGAAGTCAGTCCCATACCTGTCGTTGCACCGGGCGATGATGGAGGAGAAGTCGCGGATCACCGTGTCGAACGGTGCCACGACGAACTCGTCCTTGATCGGGAGCAGCTTGCGATAGTAGTGATCGTAGTAACCGAAGGCACTGTCGAGGTGTATTCCTGGAAAGCGCTGTACGGCCGAGGAGACAGCGTCGCGGGGGTCGCGGACCACCACGATGCAGGGAAGGCGAGTCCGCACCGCATGCTCGACGATGCGCGGTGAGTGGGTGTGACTGCAGACGGCCTCGGGCGGCACGTCTGCGTTGGAGAGCAAGAACGCCTGTCGGCAGTAGGTGTTGCCCGAGGACGGAAAGGCTTCGATGACCACCCGGGTGCTGGGTTGGATACGTCGGTTGCGCAGACGCCCACGGCTGGCAACGTACAGCTCTGACAACACCGGGGTGTCGAGCATGCGGAAGTACAGCTTGAACTTGGTGTTGCGCGGCAGCAGGGCTCGCGTCGCCCGGCGCGCCATGGTCAGAGCAGGCGCGTCCCTACTCGTCCAAGGTTCTGCCCGCTCGCGCGGCGATGCTTCCATCCCCGACCTCCGTGTGTCATCCCGCCGCAGGCCGGGATCGCTACTTTCGTGCGACGCATCCTGCGGGATGCCGGCCGAATCAGGGTATGTCACTGCGGCCGCCTGGGGACGCGAACGACTGGCCAGCCCATGCCAGCTCGAGCCGCTCGTCCTGTGCGACGAGATGCTTGAGCGTGACTGCGCCCGCTCGTTCGTCGAGGCGTCGCAATGACGCAAGCTGCTCGGCGTCACACGAGGCCATTGCCTCCTCGGTACCGGGCAGGCGCGCCTCACGGGTGAGCAACCCCCGTGCATTGCGCATCCGGCACGACCCGACAGCACCGCGCACCCGAGGATAGATCGAGCTCCGCCGCAGCAGCTTCGAGGCGTGACGGGCAGCTGCGTTGCGGTATTCGACGACGTCGTTGCGATGCTGGCGCCCCCGGTCCCGCGCGTCTGCCGGGGGGGCTAGCCCCAGCTGTCGGCAGATCTCGGTGGTGACTGCATGCGGGTCCTCGGTCACCACTTCGAATGGGACGACCAGCAGTCGCTGGTCGGAGAAGGCATCCCGCAGCTCGGGAATCCAACGTGAGTAGTCACTGCCCTCGACGTAGTACGACGTCGCACGCAACGCCGCCCCGAAGTTCGGAGCATCCTCGAGATGGAAGTAGTGGTGCCGATAGAGGTAATGCGAGAGGGCACGCTGAGTCGGATGCCTGACGATGTAGATCACCAAGGCGTCCGGTGCCGATTTGGCAAGTCGGCCGAGCGATTCCGGGTACAGGGCAGAGGTATAGGAAGTGCTGGCGTCGAGACGTAAGCGACCGTCACGGCGGTCCGCGTACAAACTGTCGTACCAGTCTGGTCCGCGCGCCAGCTCGCGGCTGAAGTAATTTGACTCCTTCACCTTCCCGAGGTCGATGCCCGGGTGGGTGCTTAGCTGCGCAGCGAGGGAGGAAGTGCCGCTGCGAGCCGCACCTGCGATCACCAGGTCAGGGCCAAGCGTGGTCGCTGCCACCAGCAAAGTCCTTTCCAAGACACCAGGCGGCGCGGGGGTTGCCGCCACGTAGGAGACTAGCCATGACGCGTCGATGTGCCGACGCGATCAGCCGATCAGACGTTCAGCCGATCTCGACGACCATGAGGTCCCCGCCGACCTCGAGCGTGACGGTGTCCCGTCGTGGGTGCGTGGCTACCGGTGCGCTGCTGAACCGGGGAGAGTAGACAGCAGCGGGACGAGCGGATCGTAGGTGCACCGTCAAGGTCGCCGGAGCGACCTGGAGTGGACGCGCTTCGGGAAAGCTGGTGGCCACCTCGACGTCGCGCCACAAGAGCAGGTAGTGGCGGCCGTCGCGTTTTTGCACCAGCGCCTGCTGAAGGTCGGCTCCACCCCCGGTGACCAGAAGATTCAACGGGTCGGTACGGAAAGACGGACCTTTGTCCGACATGAGTCGGAGGAACCGTTGGGTGGCGAAGAACTCGGGTTTGCGCCGCCACGTGTCCGGAGTCGCAGCCGTGACGGACTCCTCCGTCATGGCGACGAGTCCGAAGTGTGCTTGCCGCTCGGCCGTGGTGTTGATGCTGTTCTGGGTGGTGAAGTCGATCGGGTCGGGGTCGTCGAGCAGCTCGAAGCGCCCATAGATCGAGTCGCGCCTGAAGAAGTCGCAGATTCCACGGATGGCATACGTCGCTGCCGCGTCCTCCGATACCGTACGTCCCGAGTCATCCTGCGGCGCGTTGTTGTATCCCGTCTCGGTGAAAATCCACCGATTGGCGTCTGGAAAGCACCGTTCGAGTACGGCCAAGTGTTCGTCGATCCCGCGGGTCGGGCTGCTGCCCCTGTTGTACAGGTGGGCGTTGCCCCAGTCGCTCACTGCGGAGAGGTCACCGAGTGCAGCGGCACGGGCCGCGGTGACGTCGGACCGGGTTGACGGCCCGGCAACCGGAATCGAGTCGGTGAGGGGGCTCGAAGTCGCCTGGCGCCACAGCTCGGCCTGCATCAGTCGTGCGTGCGCTGCCCACTGCGGGTCGACGGCCCCGTCCACGACCGAACCATCGACCTCGTTGCAGCCTCCGAAGGAGTGCACGAGGGAAGCCAAGCTCCCGTCGACTGCCGGTGCGTAGAAGTCGAGAAAGAGCGCGAAGGCCTCGCGGGTCGCCACCTCGGCGCGCGACCAGTCGTCGAGTTCACCGACGGTGGCGTGCCACCGGATGCCCAGCTCGGCCAGGCGGGGCATCGCGTACCGCTGCGCGAGCGCCCCAGGTGATGTCCCCGTGGTCACCCGCTCACGGATGGTGCGTACGCCCAACTCGTGGAGCAGATCGATTACAGCGTCGGTATGAGCGTAGACCTGCGAGGCGTAGAAGAGCTTGGTGTTCACCGCGTAGGACTCGCACAAGGAGTCTGCGGGATGCGCCGGGACAGTTGGGATCGAAGCCGGATCGACCGGCCCGAGGGGGAGACCGGGTTCAGGCTGCGCACAGCGAACGGCTCCCGTGACCACCACCGCACCGACCCCGAGCGCCAGGAAAGCGCGACGGGATGTCGCCTCCACGGGTCCCTCCATCCACGCTCGTCTCGTTAGGTCGAGCACCCTGCCACACTATCCGCGGGCGTCAGGACGAGTGGCTCACCAGCATCCCGATGACTTCCGTGTGACGGAAATGACCCTTCCCCATCACAGAGAGGCCACGTAGGCTCGGCAAAGATCCAGACACACTAGACAGAATCTTTCGTGGAGGCCCTTCATCATGCTCGGTTCCGTTCGTCCTGCCTCGAACCTCTCAGTCAGTGCTCGGGGCTCTCTGTTGGCCCTGTCCGCTGCGGGGTCCCTTGTCACTGCCGTAGCCGTGCCGAGCGTGGCTGCCGCCTCTGAGATCTCGCATCCTGTGGT
>JBPCRX010000003.1:0-4266 GCA_050996395.1 Nocardioidaceae bacterium | reverse complement strand
CTCGCCGCCGTCGTGTCGGTCTCGAGTGACCCCGCGACGTACGGTCGCTTCACCGTCCTCGAAGTGCCGAGCAACACGGTGATCCCCGGCCCCAACCAGGTGCAGCGTAATTTCACCTCGACTGCGGAGGTGTCCCGGGACATCACGCTGTTCGACAACGGTGGTTCGCAGGTGCGCTTCGGCAACCTGCTGACGCTGCCGGTCGGCGGTGGGCTGCTCTACATCGAGCCGTTGTACGTCCAGGGTCAGGGTCAGGGCTCGCAGCCGCTGTTGCGCAAGGTGCTGGTCTCCTTCGGCGATCAGGTGGCGTACGAAAACACGCTGCCGGAGGCGCTCAACAAGCTTTTCGGTGCTGGCGTTGGCGACAGTGTCACCCCGCTGGTGGGCGGCACCTCGACGACGCCGTCGCCGGCGCCTTCGACCAGTGGGTCGCCGGCGCCCTTGCCTTCACCGGGTGCTGGCAGCCCAGGTGAGCTCGCCTCCTCCGTCACGGCGATCAACGCGGCTTTGAGCCATCTGGCTGCGGCGCAGAAGGCCGGCGACTTCGCCGGCATCGGCCAGGCCCAGTCGGAGCTGCAGACCGCGATCCAGCGGTTCCAGCAGGCGCAGCCGTCGTCCTCGCCGCAGGTGGCCCCCTCGCCCAGCGCGACGCCGGGCGCGGGGTGACGACGGGGGTCGGTTTGCGTCGGGGGCTGGTCTTTCGTACAGTGTGTTTACCGACGCGGGGTGGAGCAGCTCGGTAGCTCGCTGGGCTCATAACCCAGAGGTCGCAGGTTCAAATCCTGCCCCCGCTACAGAGAACGTGCAGGTCAGGGCCATGATCACCGATCATGGCCCTGACTGCTTTTCGGCCCGTTCCCCATCCGTTCCCCACGGGACATGTCCGCGGGCGTGCTCGAGGCCGCGACGGTGGGCACCCGGTGGCACCGACCAGCACCGACTTCCGATACTTTTCTCGGCGCCGGCTCACATGACAGGGGCGTTCTGCAGCGAGCTCCCGGTTGGGGCGCTTCGGAACGAAGGATGGCGCCGCGGGCTTGAGATTGGCCGCGTCGTCTCGCGAAGCCTTAGACGGGTGGCGGTACCCTTTGCCGAGCTTGCGTTGCCTCGCGGGACGTTGGTCACGGCGACAAGCATCGCCGCAGGGGAAGGCGATCTGGAGTGAGACAGTCCGAGGGACACGAGGTGCCGCTGTTCCCGATCGACGTCAACGGGATCGACCTTCGCAAGTACCTCCCTAGCGTCGCATCGGCCCACCTCGGCGTATGGCAACGAGCCGTGGTGATGCAGGCCGACAGAGTGCTGGACGCGCAGGCCACGCCAGTCGCTCGACAGACCGACGCCTACCTGTTCGTGCAGGCTCTCCGCCAAATCCTTCGCGCCGCGGATCTGATGAAGCGGGCGTTGGTCGATGACCCGCGGGCCCAGGCAGTAGAGGATGCCATCGCTGAGTTCAACAGCGCAGTGCCAAGAGCAAAGGACGCTCGGGACATTCTTGACCACTTCGACGACTACGCGAGGGCATCGGCAGCCTCTCGCACCCAGGCGTCCGGGATGCGAAGAAGCGTGAAGCGATGTCGAGCGCTAAGTCGGCGTCGCAGTTCACGATCTTCTATGAGAGGGGCTCCGATGAGCACTACGTCCTGCATATCGGCGACATCGCGATCGACATTCCCCAGGCTCGGGACGCTGCGAATCGCTTGGTCGAGGCAGTGCTTGGGGCCTGGTGGGAGCCGGCTGATGAGGAGCGCATCGAAGAACTGCTCGCCGAACAGGACCCAGACGGTCCGTACTCTGTCGCGTGGGCGTTCTTTGCCTTGATCGCCGACGAAGTCCCAACCGAAAGGCTGGAGTCGCTGGTGACTCCTGAGTCGTTGCCGGCGTGGCGGTTGGATGAGTTGCGCTCCATGACCCACGGGTACGGGGTTGCTAGCCGCGTCATCTACGCGTCCGACGATGTTGCGTACGTCAAGCTGATCCAGGGCCCGGAGTTCCCATCGGTCGTGAGCGCGCCAACGTTGGTGGAGGCGCTCATCGTCACGCTTCAGCGTCGCCCTGATTTGGGTGACCAGTGGCGCGTGCACGGCCTGGGTCATCCGATCGAGCCAAAGCAACTTCCCCACACGACGTTTCGGGTCCTCGCCCGCGATCTGGGTGCCCTTTCTGGCGATCTCAAGAAGTCCCTTGGGCGCCTGTTCGACTGACGACGGCGTTCATCGGTCGGTTGATGCTCCCGGTTCTCTGAGGGTGTTCGCGTGCGGCACTCCCTGAGCGTCAGTCTCCGCCCATAGGGTGGCTGACGTGTCCGAAGCCGCTGTCGACCTGGGACAGCTCGTTCGGGTGCGTGGCCAGCAGTGGGTCGTCTCCGACGTCAGCCCCACCACGCTCCCCTCCGACGAGTTGTCGGCAGCCACCCTTCCCGGCCTCACCCTGGTGACCCTGACCTCGGTCTCGGAGGACGACCTCGGAGAGGAGCTCTCCGTCGTCTGGGAGGTCGAGCCCGGCCGGTCGGTGATCCCGGCCGGTGCCCTGCCTGACGTCCCGGACCCCGAGCGGTGGGACGACCCTCAGCAGCTCGGTGCGCTTCTGGACGCGGTCCGTTGGGGCACCGTCGCCTCCGCGGACGTCAATACGCTCCAAGCGCCCTTCCGCGCCGGCATCCAGATCAAGGACTACCAGCTCGAGCCGGTGGCCAAGGCGCTCAAGATGCCGCGCGTCAGCCTCCTTATCGCCGACGACGTCGGCCTTGGGAAGACCATCGAGGCGGGGCTGGTCGTCCAGGAGATGCTCCTCCGGCACCGCGCCCGCCGGGTGTTGGTCGTCTGCCCCGCGCCCCTCACGATCAAGTGGCGCGAGGAGATGCGCGACAAGTTCGGCCTGGACTTCGTCATCCTCGACTCAGCCGCGCTCAAGGAGTTGCGCCGCACCCACGGTCTGCAGGCCAACCCCTTCACCGTTCACCCTCGGATGATCATCAGCCTCCCCTGGCTGCGCACCCCGCGAGTGCAGCGGTTGCTCGATGAGGTGCTCCACTCCCACGCCCGGCACCCAGGCTTCTTCGACCTGCTCGTCGTCGACGAGGCGCATCACGTGGCGCCGCCGGCACCGGCGAAGGGGCGGCGCGGCTACGCCGTCGACAGCCTTCAGACCCGGGCTGTGCGACGGATCAGTGACTTCAGCCAGCACCGGGTGATGCTGACTGCCACGCCTCACAACGGCTACCGCGAGTCCTGGCAGGCCCTGCTCGAGCTCGTCGACCCGCGTCGCTTCGCCCGTGGCGTCGAGCCCGACCCGGAAGCCCTCCGCGAAGTGTTCGTCCGTCGGCTCAAGGACGAGATCGTCGACGCGGATGGTGCGCGTGAGTTCGCCGAACGCCTCCCGGCGGAGCCGCTCGAGGTCACCTACACCGACGCCGAGCGTGCGGGGCACGACCTGCTCAACGCCTATGCGGCGCTGCGCACCGGGTCGCCTCGACGCAACGACTTGGTCACGCTGCTGCTCAAGAAGCGCTTGTTCAGCTCGCCAGACGCCTTCGCCAAGACGCTTGACCAGCACGCACGCACGGTTCGCGGCCTGACCACCAGCGGCGAGGACGACCCGCTCGACGTCGACTACGACTGGGAAGACGAGCCCGACGACGCCGCCGGCTCTGAGGAGGAAGGTGCCTTCCTCATCGGCGCGGCGACGGCTCTGTCGCCACACGCGGCGGAAGCTCTCATCGCTCTGCAGCAGTGGGCGCAGTGCAGGGTCGGGCCCGCCGACAGCAAGGCAGAGCGGCTCGTCGCGGAGCTGACGGCGCTCTGCCGACCCGAAGGGCGATGGAGCGACGAGCGGATCGTCGTCTTCACCGAGTACCGCGACACCCAGACCTGGCTGGCCGGCCTGCTCAACGCCCGCGGGCTCGGTGACGACCGGCTCGGCCTGCTGTACGGCGGGATGGACACCGCAGCCCGCGAGCAACTCAAGGCTGCCTTCCAGGCCCCCCCGTCCCGGCACCCGGTGCGGATCCTCCTCGCCACCGACGCCGCGAGCGAGGGCATCGACCTGCAGGCCCACTGCTGCCGCGTCCTGCACTACGACATCCCGTTCAATCCCAACCGGCTCGAGCAGCGCGTCGGCCGCGTCGACCGCTTCGGCCAGACCCGCCCGGTGCACATCAGCCACTTCGTCGGCGTCGGCTGGCAGCAGGCAGCCTCGGGCTCGTACGAGGCAGACCTCGAGTTCCTCTCGCGCGTAGCCGAGAAGGTTGCCCGCGAGCGCGAGGAT
>JBPCRX010000089.1:0-6350 GCA_050996395.1 Nocardioidaceae bacterium | reverse complement strand
CTTGATCGCCTCGCTCTTGAACTCCGGCGTGAACTTCCGCCGCTGCTGCTTTGCTCCC
Organism: Nocardioidaceae bacterium; assembly: GCA_050996395.1. Classification (GTDB taxonomy): domain Bacteria; phylum Actinomycetota; class Actinomycetes; order Propionibacteriales; family Nocardioidaceae; genus JBPCRX01. The sequence continues at coordinate 6,292 of JBPCRX010000089.1, read as the reverse complement.
ATGAAGGGGCTCCTCGCCGTGGACGGTGCGCCCACGCTCTCGGTGTCCACCCACAGGGGTCAAGTCCATCAACCATGTCCTGACACACAGTGTCAGCAATGTCCCGTCACATCACACTCGCTATAGCCAGCCGAGGTTCTGACAAGTGCACGTCGACAAGTGCACCGGGTCGACAAGTGCGCGGGGTCTGTGCGGGGTCAGCCGGGGATCAGGCCGTCCCCACTGAGCAGGTCACGCACCTCTGCCAACTCGGCGTCGGCACTGGGCAGCATGAGCTGCGAGGGCACAAGCGCGTCGACGGCAACGGGGTCGCCAACCTCACGAACCCGGTCGAGCAGGGCGCCGAGCGCGGCCGAGAAGGTCGCCTCGTCCGAGGCGTCGATGGCGGAGCCGAGCTGCGCGTCCAGCTCGTTGAGTCCGTCGATCGCCTCGTCGGGTACGTCGAACTGGCCCTCGGACAGAATGCGGATGATCATGCCCGCTCCTCCTGAGCCGGTTGGCCCTCGATCTGCGCCGGAGCAGCTGTGCCGGTGCCTAGCTGCGCCTTCATCTTCGCAAGCTCGCCTTCGACGTTGTTGCCGGCCGACATGCGCTCGAGCTCGGCGGTGATGTCGTCCTTGCCGCCGCCCGAGATGGGATCGCTGAGAGCGCCGGAGGCGATGAGCTCGTCGACGGCGCCGGCGCGGGCCTGCATCTGCGCCGTCTTGTCCTCCGCCCGCTCCACCGCCATGCCGACGTCGCCCATCTCCTCGGAGATGCCGGTGAACGCCTCGTTGATGCGGGTCTGGGCCTCGGCCGCCGTATAGGTGGCCTTGAGCGTCTCCTTCTTGGTGCGGAACGCCTCCACCTTCGCCTGGAGCCGCTGGGAGGCGGTCGTGAGCTTGTCCTCCTCGGCCTGCAGGTGGGCGTGCTGGGTCTGGAGGTCGGAGATCTGCGTCGCCAGACCCGCACGACGGGTCAACGCCTCACGCGCCAGGTCCTCCCGACCGGCGGCTAGCGCCTGCTGGGCCTGCCCTTGCAGCTTGGTCGACTGCTGGTCGAGCTGCTGCATCTGCAGGTCGAGCCGCTTGCGGCTGGTCGCGACGTCGGCGAGGCCTCTGCGCACCTTCTTGAGCAGCTCCTGCTGCTGGGTGTAGCTGTAGTCAAGGGTCTCGCGCGGGTCCTCGGCCTGGTCCAGCGCCTTGCTGGCCTTGGACCTGAAGATGAGCGAGATGCGTTGCATGATGCTGCTCATGTGTTGCCTGCCCTTCTGAGCTCGCCCAGTGCCTGCCAGCGTACGTGCCACCCTACGGTGCCATCTCGCCTGGTTCCATGCCAGCCGCAGGCGGCGGTAGGCTGCCATCACCACGCCGGCCCCCGCTCGAACAGCCAGCGCCGAGCGGCCCGGCCCGACGTCTTGAGTGAGGCACGCAAGTGTTTGGTCGGCGTACGACGGCTTCGGGGTCCACTGAGGCTGGCGAGCTGGCTGCCCAAAAGCTCGGCGGCAAGGGCCGGCCAACCCCCACCCGCAAGGAGGCAGAGGCCGCCCGCAAACAACGGCTCGCCGCACCTCGCAGCCGCAAGGAGTCAGCCGCCCGTCAGCGCGAAGTCACCCGACAGGGGCGCCTCAAGATACGCCAGGCGATGGCGTCGGGCGACGAGCGCTACCTGCCCGCCCGCGACCAGGGAGCCGCCAAGCGTTACGCGCGAGACTATGTGGACTCCCGTCGCACCATCGGTGAGTTCCTGCTGCCGACCTTCTTCATAATCTTCGTGCTGGCCATCCTCCTGCACGACTACGGGAACCAGATCGGGAACTACCTCTGGTTTGCCGTGATCGCCGCGATGGCCACCGACGCGGTACGGGTCGTGAGGGGCGTCAAGGCGGGTCTGCGGGAAAGGCTGGGCGACGACAAGGCGAAGGGCGTCGCTGTGTACGCCGTCATGCGGGCCCTGCAGATGCGTCGCCTGCGACTGCCCAAGCCCCTGGTCTCGGTCGGAGACTCCATCTAGCGTCGTCCCCCAGCCAGTGGACCTGAACCGGCGTCGAGCCGGCCGGCTGGCCTACGATCACAAGCGTGGAACACCGACACCTCGGCTCATCCGGCCTCAAGGTCAGTGAGATCAGCTACGGCAACTGGCTGACACACGGGTCGCAGATCGAGGAGGAGCGGGCTCGCGCCTGCGTGCGACGCGCGCTCGACGAGGGCATCACCACCTTCGACACCGCCGACGTCTATGCCAACACCGCTGCAGAGTCGGTGCTCGGACGTGCGCTGCGCGGTGAGCCACGCGGGAGCCTCGAGATCTTCACCAAGGTCTACTGGCCGACCGGGCCGGGCGGGTCGAACGACTCCGGCCTCTCCCGCAAGCACATCCTGAAGTCCATCGACTCCTCACTTCGCCGGTTGAAGACCGACTACGTCGACCTCTACCAGGCGCACCGCTACGACTCCGAGACTCCACTCGAGGAGACCATGGAGGCGTTCGCCGACGTGGTGCGGCAGGGCAAGGCGCTCTACATCGGGGTGTCGGAATGGACCGCCGGCCAGATCAGGGCCGGTTGCACACTGGCCCGTGAGCTGCACGTACCGTTCGTCTCCAATCAGCCGCAGTACAACATGCTGTGGCGCGTCATCGAGGCCGACGTCATACCGACCTCGACGCAGCTCGGCATCGGGCAGGTCGTGTGGTCCCCACTCGGCCAGGGAATGCTGACGGGCAAGTACCTGCCCGGTGAGTCGGCGCCTCCCGACTCACGGGCCGCCCATGAGGAGTCGGGCGACACGCTGCGCCGGCGCATGACCGACGACCTGCTGGTGCGCGTCCAGCGGCTGCAACCGGTGGCCGAGCAGGTCGGTCTGTCGATGGCGCAGCTGGCGGTGGCCTGGGTGCTCGCCAACCCCGCCGTCTCGTCGGCCATCATCGGCGCCACCCGCCCCGAACAAGTGAGCGAGAACGTCAAGGCGTCTGGCCAGCAGCTGCCGGCGGAGATGCTCACCAAGATCGACGAGATACTCGGACCTGTCGTGGAGAGAGACCCTGCGCTGACCAGATCCCCTGAGCGGCGCCCCTGAGCTGACCGCCGCGGCCCGGCGGCACTACTCGGTCAGCAACGACATCGGCCCGTAGACAACACGGTCGTGCTCGCGCAACGACACCTGGGCGCCACCGGCGTCGACCAGGTCACGCCACACCTCACCCAACCACGTCTCCGCGTCGCTCTGCGAGGTGAACTCCGGGAGATCGTGATCGAGCTCCACCAACTCTCCGTCGGAGTCCTCCAGCTGCCAGCTCCACGCCATCGCCCCTCCTTGTGAGTTCATCGGTGTTGTCGAGATTGGTATCACTGCCGGCACCTCGAAGAGGCGCCGAAGGCACGACCGGGTCAGTCCACACGCACCGTCGGGGTCACGAACGGCGGCCTCGTGACGGTGAACGGCTCGCGACGGCCACGCACGTCGACGAAGACCTCGTCACCCTCGCGCAGGTCCGGCTCGAGTAGCGCGAGCGCCACGCCTTGCCGCCGGGTCGGTGAGAACGTTCCTGAGGTGACCAGGCCGACCGGGCGCTGGTCGGGATCAGAGACAGCCATGTGGGCGCGCGGGATGCCACGACCGACCGCGAGGAGTCCGCGCAGCAGCCGCGACGGTCCCGCCTCCCTCTCAGCCCGAAGAGCCGCATCTCCCCAGAAGGACGGTTTGTGCCAACCGATCGCCCAACCGAGTCGGGCCTGCACCGGCGTGATGTCGCGAGACAGATCCTGCCCGTGCAACGGGTACCCCATCTCGGTGCGGAGCGTGTCCCGTGCTCCCAACCCGGCGGCCACGATGCCGTGCGGCTCGCCGGCCGCGAGCAGCGCGTCCCAGAGGGAGACCGCTGCAGCTACCGGCACCACCAGCTCGTAGCCTCGCTCACCGGTGTAGCCGGTCCGGCAGACGACGACCGGCACCCCCTCGTGGTCCACCTCCACAAAGGACATGTACTCGTGGCCGACGGGGTATCCGGCTTCGGACAGCACCTCATCGCTGCTTGGTCCCTGGACGGCGATCACGGCCAGGTCGCGGTGCTGGTTGCTCACCACGACGCCGCCAGGAGCCGCGTCACCCAACCGGCGTACGACGTCGGCGGTGTTGGCCGCGTTGGGGATGAGGAACACCTCGTCGTCACCTCGCCGGTAGGCGATCAGGTCGTCGACCACCCCACCGTCGTCCGCGCAGCACAGCGTGTACTGCGCCTGCCCCGTCGTCAGCTTGTCGAGGTCGTTGGTGAGGCAGCCGTTCACGAAGCTGGCGGCACCCTGACCGCGAACCAGGGCCTTGCCCAGGTGGCTCACGTCGAAGATCCCGACGCCGTTGCGCACCGCGGTGTGCTCCTTGACGGCGCCGGAGTACTCCACAGGCATCGACCATCCGGCGAAGTCGGCGAACTTCGCACCCAGCGTCACGTGGCGCTCGTGCAGCGGCGACCTCTGCTGGGTGGGAGGAGCGCTGTCGGCTGGCATGGCTTGCGAACATACCCCAGCGGTACAGTCGCCCGACAACCTCAGATCACACCTTCGGGGGACCTCCATCATGACCAGCACAAGCCTGAGCAAGACGTCTGCCCGGTCAGTCAAAGCCGACGTCGTAGTGATCGGGGTGCACTCCTCGGACGGTTCGCTGGTACCCGCGTCCGGCGCCAAGGACGTCGCCGGCGCGTACGGCAAGGGGTTCACGGCGTTGCTCGAGGACCTCGGCGCCTCCGCGAAGGTCGGGGACGTCGTAAAGCTCCCCGGCCGACCCGCGACCAAAGCGTCCTTGACGGTCGTGGTCGGCCTGGGCGACCAGGCGCAGATGACGACAGAGACGCTGCGTCGGGCAGCCGGAGCCGCCATCCGAAGCCTCAACGGAAGGGGCGGCGGAGGCAAGGGTGGCGGCGGGAAATCGGTAGCACTGTCGCTTCCGGCCGAGTCCGACGCGCAGGTGCGCGCCGTCGTCGAGGGAGCGCTGCTGGGCGCCTACGCCTACGACGCCTATCTCACCAAGAAGCACCAACCCGTCGGTGACCTCGTCGTGCTGACGCCGAACGCGCGGTCCAAGACCGCCCGAGCCGAAGTGGACGCGGCCGTCACGGTCGCCGCCGCCGTCAACTTCGCGAGGGACCTCGTCAACGACCCCCCCAACGCTTTGTACCCGCAGTCGCTCGCCGAGCGGCTGCAGCAGCGAGCCAAGGGCACCAAGGTTTCGGTCTCCGTGCTCGACGAGCAGGAGCTCACCGCGCAGGGTTATGGCGGCATCATCGGGGTCGGCCAGGGTTCGGCCCGGCCCCCGCGCCTCGTGACCTTGACCTATGCCCCGTCCAGGCCAGCGGCGAAGCTCGCCTATGTCGGCAAGGGCATCACGTTCGACTCAGGCGGTCTTTCCATCAAGCCCGCCGCGGGCATGGGCGCCATGAAGTCGGACATGTCCGGGGCCGCGGCGGTCGCGGCGGCGATCTTCGCCATCGCCGACCTGGGTCTTCCGGTCGCGGTGACGGCATACGCCTCGCTGGCGGAGAACATGCCCTCGGGCAGCGCCAGCCGACCGGGCGACGTGCTGACGATGTATGGCGGCAAGACGGTCGAAGTTCTCAACACCGACGCCGAGGGACGCCTGGTGCTTGCCGACGCGATCACGACCGCCAACGCCACCGCGCCGGACCTCATCGTCGACGTGGCCACCCTGACCGGCGCCTGCTTGGTGGCGCTGGGCGACAGGGTGTCGGGTGTCTTCAGCAATGACGACAAGCTGTTGGAGGAGCTGCCCCACATCGCCGAGACCACCGGGGAGGCGATGTGGCCGCTACCCATCCCCGACGAGATGCACGACAAGGTCCGCACCACCAAGATCGCCGACCTCAGCCAGCACAACCCTGAGCTGTGGGGCGGGGCGCTGTACGCCGCTGCGTTCCTTCGTGAGTTCGTCGGTGACGGGATCACCTGGGCACACCTCGACATCGCCGGGCCAGCTTGGAATGACGGTGCACCGCACGGATACACCCCCAAGGGCGGCACTGGCGCCGCCGTCCGCACCCTGGTCGCCCTGGCCCAGCAACGCGCAAGGAGCTGACCTTCGCGGCACCTCGTCGCCACGACAGGCACCTAGGGCGTGTCTCCGATGTTGAGCGTCGATCGGGAGTGATGCTCGGGTCATGACGAGGACAGCGGTGCTCAGCGACGAGATGTGGGTCCAGGTCGAGGAGGTGTTGCCACCGATCAAGGGCCCGATGGGTCGGCCGATGCGTGATCACCGGATCTTGGTCGAGGGCGCGATCTACCGCTATCGAACGGGTG
>JBPCRX010000011.1:0-11767 GCA_050996395.1 Nocardioidaceae bacterium | reverse complement strand
GACGCCCACAACGACGACCCCAAGCCCTACATGTGGACCGCGACCGCCGAGGACATCCTCGCGAAAGTCGCCAGAGGCCGCGTTGCCCTACAAGCAGCTAACCAATACTGAGACACACCACTAGTTGATCATGCCGGCGCCGAGGGTGACGCCTGTCGCCTCGTCGATGAGGATGAACGAACCCGTCGTGCGATTCTTCTCGTAGGAGTCGCAAAGCAGCGGCACAGTGGTGCGCAGCTGTACCCGGCCGATCTCGTTCAAGGACAGCTGTTTCGTCTCGAGGTCGCGGTGAAGTGAGTTGACGTCGAGGCGGTACTGCAGGTCCTTGACCAACGCACGGGCAGTGCGGGTCGTGTGCTTGATCGCGAGCTTCTGCCGGGGCTGCAGCGGGGTGTTCGACATCCAGCAGACCATCGCGTCGATGTCCTGGCTCGGTTCAGGGGCGTTCTGCGGCCGACAGATCATGTCCCCACGCGAAACGTCGACATCGTCCTCGAGTCGCACCGTCACCGACATCGGCGGGAAGGCCTCCTCGATCTCGGTGTCGAACAGGTCGATGCCGGCGATTTTGGAGGTCATACCGGACGGGAGCACGAGGACCTCGTCACCGGGTTTGAGCACGCCACCGGCCACCCGACCGGCATAGCCGCGGTAGTCGTGGTAGTCATCGGACTTCGGTCGTACGACGTACTGGACCGGGAAGCGGGTGTCGACGAGGTCTCGGTCGGAGGCCACGTGCACGTTCTCCAAGTGGTGGAGCAACGAGGGCCCCTCGTACCACGGCATGTGCTCCGAGCGCTTCACAACGTTGTCGCCCTTCAGGGCGGAGATCGGGACGATGGTCAGGTCAGGGATGCTGAGCTTCGTCGCGAACGAGGTGAACTCCTCATGGATCTCATTGAACCGATCGACCGAGAAGTCCACCAGATCCATCTTGTTGACGCAGAGCACGAGGTGAGGAACGCGGAGCAGCGACAAGATGACCGCGTGGCGCCTGGACTGTTCGGTCAGACCCTGACGCGCGTCGACGAGTACCAGCCCGAGGTCTGCCGTGGACGCCCCGGTCACCATGTTGCGGGTGTACTGCACGTGCCCCGGCGTGTCGGCGATGATGAACTTGCGGGCGGGCGTGGCGAAGTAGCGGTAGGCGACGTCGATGGTGATGCCCTGCTCACGCTCCGAACGCAGCCCGTCCGTCAGCAGAGCAAGATCGGTGTAGTCGTAGCCGCGAGCGTGCGACGTCGCCTCGACCGCCTCGAGCTGGTCGGCGAAGATCGACTTGGAGTCGAGCAGGAGCCGGCCGATCAGCGTCGACTTGCCGTCGTCCACGGAGCCCGCGGTGGCGAAGCGGAGCAGGTCCATCGAGGGCCGGCCAGAGGTCGCCGAATTGGTGCGTGCCATCAGAAGTAGCCCTCTCGCTTGCGGTCCTCCATGGCGGCCTCGCTGAACCGGTCGTCGCCGCGGGTGGCGCCGCGTTCGGTGAGGACCGCGACGGAGATCTCGTCGATGATCTCGGGAATTGTCGCCGCGGAGCTCTCCACGCACCCGGTGAGCGTCAGGTCGCCTACCGTACGGAACCGCACGGTGCGCTCGCGCGCCTCCTCGCCCGCACGCACGGGGTTGAACTCGCTCTCGGTGAGAAGCATCCCGTCACGCTCGAACACTCGTCGCTGGTGCGAGAAGTAGATGTCAGGAATCTCGACGTCTTCCTGACCCAGGTAGTGCCACACGTCGAGCTCGGTCCAGTTGGAGAGTGGGAAGATCCGCATGTGCTCGCCGGCGTGGATCCGGCCGTTGTAGAGCGACCACAGCTCCGGTCGCTGGTTCTTCGGATCCCACTGACCGAACTCGTCACGGTGGGAGTAGACCCGTTCCTTGGCGCGCGCCTTCTCCTCGTCGCGTCGACCGCCACCGAAAGCGGCGGTGAATCCTTCTTCTTCGATGGCGTGCAGCAGCGTGCCGGTCTGCATGCGGTTGCGGCTTGTCTTGCCGTCGTCCACGATCACACCGTTGGAGATGGCCTCCTCCACGGAGGCCACGCGGAGGCGTACGCCGAGCCGGTTGACCCATCGGTCGCGGCAGGCCAGCACCTCGGGAAAGTCATATCCGGTGTCGACCTGGAGCACGGGGAAAGGGATCTTCGCTGGGAAGAACGCCTTCTCGGCCAGCCGCATCATGACAATGGAGTCCTTGCCGCCGGAGAACATCAGGACGGGTTTCTCGAACTCCGCGGCGACCTCGCGGAAGATGTGGATCGACTCCGCTTCGAGCTCGTCGAGCTGGCTGAGGCGGTAGTCGGCGTGCACGGTCATACGTCAAAGGCTCCTCTGGAGGGCGTCGCGCAATCCTAAACCCAAAGTCGGCTCACGATCCGGCGACCACGGGAGGTGTGGCGTAGCCAACAACTGCGCCGCCAGCAGGATCTGCGTCCACGAAGTGTCGGGCTTGCTCGCTCAAGGCGTGGGAGCCGCTTGCGGCTCCTCTATCTCCTCGACGGTGGGGCTCCCGAACATCGGCAGTCCCACCGTTCGCCTGAGTCCTCCCCAAACCACCGGAACCAAGATCAGCAAGGCCAGCCCGACCAGCGCGATAAGCGCCGGGTGAGTCTCGTCCGCTCCTGCACCCAGTGGAGCCCATCCAGATTTGTCGAGGAGCGCCAGCCCTGACATCGTCAAGATGACGACGATGCCGCGCCGGATGACCGACTGCGGCACCCGCCCAGCAACCCTCGACCCGAGCAGTGTGCCCGGCACTGACCCGATGATGAGGGGGATGGTGATTCCCCAGTCCAGCCCGTGGGCCAAGATGTTGGCGACGGCCGCCGACAAGACGAGCGGCACCGCTTGGACGAGGTCGGTGCCGACGAGCTTCACCGCGGACAATGTTGGGTACAGGATGAGCAGCGCGATCATGATGACGGATCCGGCGCCGACTGAGGTGATGCCGACCAGAAGCCCGCCTAGCGCACCCACCAGCATCGTGGGGATGGGACGGACCACCGGCTCCCCCTTCGGAGCCTCGTGCCCGCTTGCCCTGCGTCTGAGTTCGACGTAGAGCCGCAGGGCGTAGGTCGTCGCCGCGAACAACAAGGCGAAGCCGATGCATTTCTGCAGCAGGGCATTGAGGTCAGCGCCGCCGCTGAGCCGGTCGATCAGACCTGGACCCACGAACGCGAACGGGACCGAGCCGATGATCAGCCACATCGCGAGTCGAAGGTTCGGAGACCCTTGGCGCCAATGGACCACCGCCCCGGTGGAACGCGAGACCGCCGACGCGGCCAGGTCGGCCGTCACGACAGTCGAGGCGTCCCCCACCCCAAGAAAGATCAAGGCTGGCGTCATCAGTGCGCCACCGCCCATCCCCGTGATGCCCACAGCGATGCCGACGATGAACGCAGCGATCACTGTCTTGATCTCCAGACCGTGATCACCCAGAAAGCTGTCAGCGAGGAGCCGATGAGCGTCGTACAGCATGGGAGTCTCCGGTGCGTCAGGGGCAGAGCCATCCTTGCTCGGTGAGGACACCGACCAGCTCGTCGAGACATTGTGCTATATCTCTATCGGTTGTGTCGAGTTTCACGGCATCTCGTGGCTCTTCGTAGGGAGACGAGATGCCGGTGAAGTCCGGGATCTCACCAGCGCGGGCTCGGGCGTAAAGGCCCTTGCGGTCCCGTCGTTCACACTCCTCGAGCGGGGTCGCGACATGCACGAGCACGAAGCCGCCGCCGGCACGCTCGACCATCTGGCGTACGTGTTCGCGGGTGGCCTCGAACGGTGCGATGGGCGAGCAGATCGCGACACCGCCGTGGCGAGAGATCTCGGCGGCGACGAACCCGATGCGCGCGATGTTGGTCTCGCGGTCCTCCCGACTGAAACCTAGGCCCTTGGACAGGTGGTGGCGAACCACGTCGCCGTCGAGCGACGTCACCGTGCGCTGCCCACGCTCGAGGATGCGGTCGACCAGCCCCCGGGCCAGCGTCGACTTCCCGGAGCCGGACAGCCCGGTGAAGAAGATGACCACGCCCTGGCGGTCCCGAGGTGGGCGGTCCTGGTCGACGATGGCGGCGATCCCTGCCGGCAGCTCGCCGGTTGGCTTGGCGTCCAGCATCAGGGTAGAGGTGGCGTAGGCCGCAGTAACACGCTCGACCAGCCACTGGTTGGGTGAGATGGTGCTGGGCGGCACCGGCTGGTCGCCGTGATCGGCGACGGCGACCGCGACCACGGTCGAGCTCACCCCGAGGAGCTCGCCGGCCGCCAAGGCCACTCTGACGAGTGCAGGACCGGAGATGCCCTGCGGCATACCTTCTCCCACGCAGGCCAACAGCAGCGGCGTCCTTCCGGTGTCGTCGGCGTGCGCGGAGATCACGGCCAGGTCGCCGCTCGTGAGCGCCCGACTGACCGGGACAGCAGTCAGTGAGCTGGCCGGCTGGGTGGCGTGGACGTCGGAGGGTGACCGGTGCAGGCGGCGGAACGGCCCGAACTCGTTGCGGCCGAGCTGCTCCACGGATCCTACGAGCCCCACCCGGCCAAGGGAGTCGTCGTCGGGCGACCAGGTGCCGGACACGTTCATCCGAGCAAGCGGGGCGCCCTCGGGATCGAGCAGGTCGAGACGGCCCAGGGCAGCGGCCATCTCGGCGGTGTGCGGTGGCGCGAGGAGCGTGACCGGCGCGGCCCCTTTGGAGGTGGGGTCGACGAAACCGCTCAGCGGCGGCTCGAAGCACCCGTTGACGAGCAGGTCGAGGTCGTCGAGCTCCCTGGCGCTCGGGGTCCACTGCGGCGTCGGCGAGCTGGAGTCCTGCACGGACGCGATCATGCCACCCGAGGCAGACCAGTCTGCCCTCACGGCCATGCGGACCGGGCTGGGTACGCTCTCGTCGTGGATAGCCCAGAAGTGCTGGTCGAGGTCATCCGTTCCGGCTTCGTCGAGGGCCACCACCGCGGGTCCGTCGTGGCGCTGGCCACGGACGGCTCGCTCAGCTGGTCCATCGGGGAAGTGAACGCACCGATCTTTCCCCGCTCGTGCAACAAGCCGCTGCAGGCGGTGGGCATGCTGCGCCATGGCTTGGACCTCGATGGAGAGCTGCTTGCGCTTGTCGGAGGGAGTCACTCCGGTGAGGCGTTCCACATCGAGGGAGTACGCCGGATCCTGGCCACAGCGGGCCTTGACGAGAGCGAGCTGCTGACACCTGCGGACCTGCCGCTCGACGAGGAGGCACGGGTGGCGTGTCTGCGCGACGGCGTCGTGCCGAGTCCGATCCTGATGAACTGCTCCGGCAAGCATGCCGGCATGCTCGCGACCTGCGTGGCCAACGACTGGCCGACCCGGACCTACCTCGAGCCCGACCACCCACTGCAGGTGGCGCTGGCCGAGGCGTTCGCCGACCTCACGGGCGAGCCCATCGAGGCGGAGGGTGTCGACGGGTGCGGGGCGCCGCTGTTCTCGGCGTCGTTGACAGGGCTGGCGCGAAGCTTCGCCGCACTGGTCAAGGCGCCGGCCGGCTCTCCCGAGCGCAGGGTGGCCGATGCCTTCGTGGCCCACCCGGAGTACGCGTCGGGGTCGCGCCGCGACGAGGCCGCGTTGCTGCGCGCTATACCCGGTGCCGTCGGCAAGGGGGGGGCGGAGGCCTGCTACGGGCTGGCGCTGCCGGACGGGCGAGCGGTTGCTCTGAAGATCGACGACGGGGCGTTTCGGGCCCGCCCGGTCGCGATGGCCGCTGCCCTGAGACGCCTCGGCGTGGACCGGGAGCCGGGCGTCGACGGTGCCGCCCTGCTCGCCACCGGGGACACGCCGCTTTTGGGTGGTGGGGTTCGCGTTGGCGAGCTGCGGGCCCGCATCTGACTCTGCCACAACGGTGCGCGCAGCATGGACGGCTAGCATTGACGGGTGCACATGGTCGCCCTGGACGCCTACTCCGCCCTGCGGCTCGAGTTCTACGTGTCCACGGCCCTGTGGTGGGTGTTGCTGGCAGTGAAGGTTTTCGCCGCGTGCGACGCCATGGTGCGTCGAGATGCCTTCTACGTCGCCGCAGACAAGCAGAACAAGGCCTTCTGGTTGCTCCTGCTGGTCGTGTTCCTGGCGCTGCACGTCGTCTTGCGCAGCCCGCTGCAGATCCTCAACCTGGTCGGGACCGTCGCGGCGTTCGTCTACCTCGCCGACGTTCGGCCGATTCTGCGCTCGATGCACCAGCGCTGAGCGCAGTTTGCCCTTCGTCGCCGGTCCCGAAGGACGCCTCGAGGTCAAGGTCGTAGGAGCCGGCGAGCCGGTCACGGTGTTCGCCCACGGGCTTGCCGGCTCCATCGCCGAGACTCGGCCCTTCGCCGCCGGAGTGGCCGGTACCAGGGTGTTCTTCTCCTTCCGGTCGCACGGCCAGTCGGTGTCCCCACGATCCCCGTGGTCCTATGCTGCACTCGAGCTGGAGCTCATGGCGGTGCGGGACGCGTACGGTGCCCGACGCGGCCTGGGTGTCTCGCTCGGAGCCGGCGCACTGCTTCGGGCTGCCGTCCACCGGCCCGACCTGTTCGAGAGGCTGGTCCTCGTACTTCCCGCGGCCCTCGACGCCCCGCGCAGTGGACGGGCGGTCCACCGAGTCGCAGAGATGGCCGAGCGAGCCGAGGCAGGCGACGTCGAGGGCCTCAGCGCCGAGCTTCTCGCCGAGCAGCCCGCGGGCGTCCGTGACCGCAGGGTTGTGCAGATGTGGGCGCGCCAGCAGGCCGAGCAGCTCTGCGAGCCAATGATCCGGCGTTCCATGCTCACGATCCCGCTGCTGCACCCGCTCGACCATGCGGCGGTGCTGGAAAGCGTTACGTGCCCCGTGCTCGTGGTCGGGCAGGTCGACGACGAGGCGCACCCGAGCGCAGTGGTCGACCAGCTTGCCTCTGTCCTGCCGGACGCCACGACCAAAGTCTTCGGGCCGGGCGGTCTGATGTGGACCCATCGTGCGGAGCTGAGACCGCTCATCAGCGACTTCCTGAACACCTGAGCCTCACCGCTTAGAGTGCGGGCCATGAACGTGACCGTCGTACGCGGCGACATCACCACGCAGAAGGTTGACGCGGTCGTCAACGCCGCCAACGAGGCAATGCGTGGAGGTGGCGGGGTCGACGGGGCTATTCACCGCGCGGGCGGGCCGGAGATCCTCGAGCAGTGCACCGAGCGCTTTCCCCAAGGACTCCGGACTGGCGAAGCCGGCTGGACCACCGCCGGCCGACTCCCCGCCCGCTGGGTGATCCACGTGGTTGGCCCCAACCGGCACGCCGGCCAAACCGATCGCACCTTGCTCACCTCCTGCTACCGCAACGCGCTCACGGTGGCGGACGAGCTGGGCGCTTGCACGGTGGCCTTCCCATTGGTCTCGGCGGGCATCTACGGATGGCCGATCGGCGATGCCGCCCGAGCGGCCGTCGAGACGCTGCGGGCCGCCGAGTCCGAGGTCGACGAGGCCCGCATGGTGGCGTTCAGCTCGTCGGCGCTCGACGCGCTGTCAGCCGCTCTCGGGGGTTGAGTCTGCAGTCCGGTCGATGCTGAGGCAGGCGGGCGGGACTGCGCGGAAACCGGACCCACCCAGGTCGTCAGCTCCGACGAGCTCGTGCTGTGGCTCGGCCGCGTTCGGTCTGGTCGAGCATGACTTTGCGGATGCGCACGGCGTCCGGAGTGACCTCGACGCACTCGTCCTCACGGCAGAACTCCAGGGACTGCTCGAGCGAGAGCCTGCGCGGCGGTACCAGCTTCTCGAACTCGTCGGCGTTCGAGCGCACGTTCGTCATCTTCTTCTCTTTGGTGATGTTGACGTCCATGTCGTCGGTGCGCGAGTTCTCGCCAACGATCATCCCCTCGTAGACCTGGGTTCCGGGCTCGACGAAGAGCGTCCCCCGCTCCTGCAGGTTCGTCATGGCGTAGGACGTCGCAGCCCCCGTCCGGTCCGCAACCAGAGAACCGCTGGACCGGGTGCGCAGCTCACCTACCCAGGGCTCGTAGCCCTCGAAGACGTGGTGGGCGATGCCCGTTCCGCGAGTATCGGTGAGGAACTCGGTCCGGAAACCGATGAGGCCACGGGCCGGCACGAGGAACTCGATGCGCACCCACCCGGTGCCGTGGTTGATCATCTGTTCCATCCGTCCCTTCCGCACGGCGAGCAGCTGGGTGATGGCCCCGAGGTACTCCTCCGGCGCGTCGATGGTCAACCGTTCGACCGGTTCATGGAGCTTGCCGTCGATGTGCCGGGTCACCACTTGGGGCTTGCCGACGGTCAGCTCGAAGGACTCCCGGCGCATCTGCTCGACGAGAATCGCCAGCGCCAGCTCACCGCGGCCCTGCACCTCCCACGTGTCGGGCCGCTCGGTGGTAAGCACCTTGATGGAGACGTTGCCGACCAGCTCGCGGTCCAGCCGGTCCCTGACCAGCCGTGCCGTGACCTTGGTCCCCTTGGCGCGTCCCGCCAGCGGGGCGGTGTTGGTGCCGATGGTCATGGAGATCGCCGGTTCGTCGACGGTGATCAGTGGCAGAGCCAACGGGTGATCAGCGTCGGCCAACGTCTCGCCGATCGTGATGTCAGGGATGCCAGCGACCGCGATGATGTCACCGGGGCCGGCCTCGCGGCCCGGCACGCGCTCGAGCGCCTCGGTCACGAGGAGCTCGGTGATCTTGACGTTCTGCTTCGAGCCGTCACGCTTGAGCCAGGCGACGGTCTGGCCCTTGCGCAGCATGCCTTGGTGGACGCGACACAGCGCCAGGCGTCCGAGGAAGGGGGAGGCGTCGAGGTTGGTGACGTGGGCCTGGAGTGGGGCGCCCTCGTCATACGTAGGGGCAGGAACGGTCTCGATTATGGTGCGGAACAACGGTTCGAGGTCGGGCGAGTCCGGCATCGTCCCGTCGGCGGGCTGCTGCCTCGAGGCCCGGCCCGTCCTGGCGGAGGCGTAGACCACCGGGAAGTTGAGGGCTTCCTGGTCGTGGGAGTCGTCGAGCAGGTCCATGAAGAGCTCATAGGTCTCGTCCACGACCTCGGTGATGCGCGAGTCCGGCCGGTCCACCTTGTTGACCACGAGGACGACGGGGAGCTTCTTGGCCAGCGCCTTGCGCAGCACGAAGCGTGTCTGGGGCAACGGTCCCTCGGAGGCGTCGACGAGCAGCACGATGTCGTCCACCATGGACAGGCCGCGCTCGACCTCGCCGCCGAAGTCGGCGTGGCCGGGGGTGTCGATGATGTTGATGGTCATCGGCCCGCCAAGCGCGGCTGGTCCGGCGTACCGGACGGCGGTGTTCTTCGCGAGGATGGTGATGCCCTTCTCACGCTCGAGGTCGCCTGAGTCCATCGCCCGCTCGTCGACGTGCTGGTGCTCCCCGAACGCGCCGGACTGCCACAGCATGGCGTCGACCAGCGTTGTCTTGCCGTGGTCGACGTGTGCAACGATCGCGACGTTCCGCAGGTCACTTCGCTGGCGGGCGGAACTCTCGAGCGTCTCGGGCATGACGGTGGTGTGGGCGGGCATGGAAGAACTGCGTCCTGTCGTGGGGAACGCGCCGGGGTTGGTCCGCGAGGGCGCGGACTTCATTCTATCGGCCGGCTCCAGCTCCAAACGAATCCACCAAACGAATCCGTGGCGTCGCTTCCCCCGACTTGTCAGACTCTCGGCTGCTTATAGCCAGCTGAGAGTCTGACACATCAGGGGAGGTTGGGCTCAGGGGAGGTTGGGCTCGCGGTGGACCCTGGTCTGGCTCGCCTGGGCCCGCGGCCTCACCACCAACAGGTCGATGTTGACATGCCCGGGCCTTGTCACCACCCAGGCGACCGCGTCGGCCACGTCGTCGGCCGTCAACGGGTTGCGCACGCCGGCGTAAACTGCGTCGCGTTTGACCTGGTCACCGCGGAAGCGGTGCAGTCCGAACTCCTCGGTGGCGACCATGCCGGGAGCAATCTCGGTGACCCGCACCGGCTGGCCGAGGAGCTCCAGTCGCAGCGTCTCGGTCATCACCGCCACGGCATGCTTCGCCGCGGTGTAGCCGCCACCTCCTTCGTAGGCCACCCGTCCGGCGGTCGAGCCCATGTTGACGAGGACCCCGTCACCGCTCGCGATGAGGGCGGGAAGGAGCGCACGGGTCACGTTGAGGGTTCCGACCACGTTGACGTCATACATCTGACGCCACTCGTCGGACGAGGACTGTGCAACCTCGTCGGCACCCACAGCGCCGCCTGCGTTGTTGACGAGTACGTCGAGGGCTGGTCCCACCTCGGCTGCCAGTCGGCGTACGTCGGCCTCATCGGTCACGTCGCATGCCATCGGCACGCCATCGATCTCCCCGGCCAGCGCCTCAATGCGGTCCCTGCGGCGAGCCGCACAGAACACCCGAAACCCGTGAGCTGCGAGGGCGCGGGCCGAGGCGGCGCCGATGCCGCTGCTCGCACCCGTCACGACGGCGGTCTTGCGCTCATTGGTCACCGGCTCATCATCGCAGCCGCCCAGCGTCGCGCCAGGGGCAGGAATGCGCGACACTGGTCAGTCGTTGAATGTGCCCGGAGGTGTCGGTGAAGCTGCGAGACGAGTCGGTGTCACGCGACCTGTTGGTTCCTCCGGTGCTGCGTCCACGACGAGTCGCCATGCTGAGCGTGCACACCTCGCCGCTCGACCAACCAGGCACCGGCGACGCCGGCGGCATGAACGTCTACATCGTCGAGCTGTCGCGACAGCTGGCCGCGGCGAACATCGAGGTCGAGATCTTCACCCGGTCCACCTCCCGCGCCCTGCCACCCGTCGCTGAGCTGGCGCCCGGCGTCGTCGTCCGACACGTGGTCGCCGGCCCGCTCGAAGGCCTCACCAAGAACGAGCTGCCCGGACAGCTCTGCACCTTCGCCCGCGAGGTGCTGCGTACGGAGGCGGCGCATGAACCGGGCTACTACGACGTCATCCACTCCCACTACTGGCTGTCCGGCCAGGTCGGAGCGCTCGCGCGTGACCGCTGGGGAGTGCCGCTCGTCCACTCCATGCACACCATGGCCAAGGTGAAGAACACTCTGCTCGCTTCCGGGGACGTCGCTGAACCTGTGGCGCGCGTCATCGGCGAGGAGCAGGTCGTCGAGGCGGCGGACCTCCTGATCGCGAACACCGGCGACGAGCGTCGTCAGCTCGTCGACCTGTATGCCGCAGACCCTAGCCGCGTGCGAGTCATCTCGCCAGGCGTCGACCTCGCAGTGTTCCGCCCGGGCGACCAGCAGGAGGCCCGCGCCCGGGTCGGGCTGCGCGCTGACGCGTTGGTCGTGATGTTCGCCGGGCGTATCCAGCCCTTGAAGGCGCCCGACGTGGTGGTGCGCGCGGCAGCAGAACTGCTGAGGCGGCGCCCGGAGCTGCGCGACCGGCTGGTCGTTCCGATCATCGGGGGACCGTCGGGCAATGGCCTCGAACGACCGCACGTGCTGGTCGAGCTGGCGCGGTCGCTCGGCGTAGGAGCCGTCCTCCGGTTCGTGCCACCGGTGGCCCAGGGGCGACTCGCCGACTACTACCGCGCTGCATCTTTGATGGTGGTGCCGTCATACAACGAGTCCTTCGGGCTGGTCGCCATCGAGGCACAGGCCTGTGGTGCTCCCGTGGTCGCGTCCAGAGTGGGTGGACTCTCGACGGCGGTGGCGGACGGAAGGACCGGCGTGCTGGTGGAGGGTCACGACCCGGCGGACTTCGCCGGCGTGATCGAGCGGCTGCTTCTCGACGATGACAGGCGCAAGAAGATGTCGTCGGCTGCCGTCGTGCATGCGCGGGACTTCGGCTGGAACCGCACGGCC
>JBPCRX010000156.1:0-10695 GCA_050996395.1 Nocardioidaceae bacterium | reverse complement strand
GGTCCGTCTTGCGGTAACTAACCGCCCCGACTACCTCGTCTTTTTGTCAACAATCCTTCCGCCTGGAACCTCTCCCCCAAACCGAGCGTGAGACCGCCAACGGCGAGCGACATGACGGCTGCGACGCCACACAGACCAGCAGCTCCAAACCATGCGGCCGTGTAGGTGCCGTACGTGTCGCGGATCGCGCCGGCGGCGAACGCGGCAGCTGCAGCCCCGATCTGGTGAGAGGCAAAGACCCAACCGAAGACGATCGTGCCGTCCTCCCCGAACAGCGCATAACACAACGCCACCGTCGGTGGCACGGTCGCTACCCATTCCATCCCATAGACGATCACGAAGATCACGATGCTGGGATGGATCGCATCAGAGAGCAGGGTGGGAGCGCGAGCAGACCGACCCCTCGGAACGCGTAATAGCCCGCGAGCAGCAGCCTCGGGTTCACCCGATCCGTCAGGTAGCCAGAGGCGACCGTGCCGACGATGTCGAAGACACCCACCACGGCCAGCAACCCCGCTGCGGTCGTCTGCGCCATCCCGTGGTCATGCGCGGACGGGATGAAGTGGATGCCGACCAGCCCGTTGGTCGTGGCACCACAGATGGCGAACCCGCCGGCCAGCGCCCAGAAGGCCCGCACCTTGAGTGCCATCTGCAGCGTCCCGAGCGCCCGCCTGGCCGGCGCACTCGGGTGTGAATCCGTCGGAACGTACGTCGGTGACGCGCCGTAGGGCGCAACCCCCAGCTGGTGCGGGTAGTCGCGCATGAACACCAGGACAAGCGGCACGACCAGCAGGGCCGCCCCGGCGATGACGAGAGACGCCCCTCGCCATCCAACGGCGTCGGCCAGCCAGGCCACCAACGGCAAGAAGATGAGCTGGCCAGTGGCGCTGCCAGCGGTGAGTACACCCATCACCAGTCCGCGACGGGTGGCGAACCAACGGTTGGCGATCGTGGCAGCGAAAACCAGCGCCATCGAGCCAGTGCCCAGGCCTACCAGGACCCCCCACAGCAGCACGAGCTGCCAG
Organism: Nocardioidaceae bacterium; assembly: GCA_050996395.1. Lineage (GTDB taxonomy): Bacteria > Actinomycetota > Actinomycetes > Propionibacteriales > Nocardioidaceae > JBPCRX01. Next base: position 9,670 of record JBPCRX010000156.1, on the reverse strand, counting down.
CTGGCTGTCATGAAGACCGTCAGTCCGCTGCCGGCAGCGACCAAGCCCAGCGCGCAGCTCGTCACCGTCCTGATCCCGAAGCGGTCGATGAGTGCGGCCGCGAAGGGCGCTGTCAGGCCGAACAGCACCAGGTTGACGCTCACGGCAAACGACGTGACGCTGCGGGACCAGCCGAACTCATCATGCAGCGGCAGGATCAGCACACCAGGCGCAGCGCGAAAACCTGCCGCACCGATCAGTGCGACGAACCCCACGGCCGCCACCACCCACGCCGGATGCACACGGCCGGTTGTGGTGCGCCGGGGCGTGGTCCGCCGAGGCGCGGTCCGCCGGGACGCGGTCTGCCGGGGTCCCGAAGCCACTACGCGAGTTTGCCGATGATGAGCTCACGCACCCGCGCCGCGTCAGCCTGACCGCGCATCTCCTTCATCACCGCGCCGATAAGGGCACCGGCTGCAGCCACCTTGCCATCACGGATCTTGGCCGCCACGTCCGGGTTGGCCTCGATGGCGCGGTCGACGGCCGCAGCGAGCGCCCCCTCGTCGGAAACCACCTCCAAGCCGCGCGCCGTTGCCACCTGGTCGGGCGAGCCTTCTCCGGCCAACACCCCGTCAAGCACCTGACGGGCCAGCCGGTCGTTGACGCGACCGTCGTCGCCGAGGCGCTGCACACCCGCGACGTCCGCTGGCGTGATCGGCAGGTCCTGCAACGCCAAACCGCTGTCGTTGGCACGCCGAGCCAGCTCTGACAACCACCACTTCTTCGCCGTCGCCGGGCTGGCCCCTGCCGCTACAGTCGCCTCGACCAGATCAAGGGCGCCAGCGCCCAACACGTCGCGCATCTCGAGCTCGGAGAATCCCCAGTCGGACTGGACCCTCGCCCGCCGCACCGAGGAGGGCTCTGGAAGGCTGGTCGTCAGCTGCTCGACCCACTCGTCGCTGGGTGCAATCGGTGTCAGGTCGGGCTCAGGGAAGTAGCGGTAGTCCTCAGCCTGCTCCTTGCTGCGACCAGACGTGGTGACACCGGTGTCCTCGTGCCAGTGCCGCGTCTCCTGCACGACACGACCGCCGTCTCGCAGCAGCGCTGCCTGCCGCGACACCTCATAAACGACCGCCCGCTCGACCGAGCGAAGTGAGTTGACGTTCTTGGTCTCGCTGCGTGTACCCAGTGGGCCGGCTGCATCCGGGCGCAGTGAAAGGTTGACGTCACAGCGCAGCGATCCTTGGTCCATCCGTACGTCGGAGACTCCCAGCCCGCGCAGCAGCTCGCGAAGATGACCGACATAGGCACGCGCGACGGCCGGCGCCTTGGCGCCCGTGCCCTCGATCGGCTTGGTGACGATCTCGATGAGCGGGATACCGGCGCGGTTGTAGTCGACCAGCGAGTGGGACGCGCCATGGATGCGCCCGGTGGCGCCACCGACGTGAAGCGACTTGCCGGTGTCCTCCTCCATGTGGGCGCGCTCGATGAGAACCCGGAAGTTCTGGCCGTCGACGTCGACGTCGGTGTAGCCGTCGAACGCGATGGGCTCGTCGTATTGCGACGTCTGGAAGTTCTTCGGCATGTCGGGGTAGAAGTAGTTCTTGCGTGCGAAGCGGCACCACGGCGCTATCGAGCAGTGGAGGGCAAGGCCGATCCGGATGGCCGACTCGACCGCCTTCTCGTTGAGGACCGGCAACGCCCCCGGCAGTCCCAGGCACACCGGGCAGACCTGCGTGTTGGGCTCAGCCCCGAAGACGGTCGCACACCCACAGAACATCTTCGACACCGTGTTGAGCTCGACGTGCACCTCCAGGCCGAATACCGGGTCGAAGAGCTCCATCGCCTCGTCGAACGGCAGAGTCGCCGGACTCGCGGTTGTCGTCATGCCTATGCCTCCAGCGATGGTGCGCGGTCGAGAAGCGGGCCACCCCACTGCTCCTGAAGCAACGACTCCAGGACCGACCCGACGGCATACAGCCTCGCGTCCTGCAGCGCCGGTGCCAGTATCTGGATGCCGGTGGGCAGACCGTCCTCGTCGGCGAGGCCGCTGGGAAGCGACATACCGGGAACACCAGCGAGGTTGGCAGGGATGGTGGCGATGTCGTTGAGGTACATCGCGAGGGGGTCATCGAGCTTCTCGCCGATGCGGAAGGCGGTCGTGGGGGCCGTCGGCGACACGAGTACGTCCACCTGCTCAAACGCTGCGTCGAAGTCCTGCGTTATCAACGTGCGCACCTTCTGGGCCTGGCCGTAACAGGCGTCGTAGTAGCCGCTCGACAGGGCGAAAGTGCCGAGAATGATGCGGCGCTTGACCTCCGCACCGAAACCCGCGGCACGGGTCGCCTCCATGACCTCCTCGGCGCTGGGGGCGGTGGCCCCTGCTGGGGTTACCCGCAGGCCATAGCGCATGGCGTCGAACTTGGCCAGGTTGCTGCTCGCCTCACTGGGCAAGATCAGGTAGTAGGCGGCGAGCGCGTACACAAAGTGCGGGCACGACACCTCTACCACCTCGGCTCCCGCCTCGGTGAGAAGCAGAACCGCGTCGTCGAAGCGGGCTCGGACGCCGGTCTGGTAGCCGTCTCCGCCGAGCTCCTCGACCACGCCGATCCGGAGGCCGTTGACATCTCCATGACGTGCCGCATCGGCCATCGAGGGCCAGACGGTGTCGATGCTGGTGGAGTCCCGCTCGTCGTGACCGCCGATCACGTCGTGGAGCAGCGCGGCGTCGAGCACTGTCCGGCTCACCGGCCCCGCCTGGTCGAGGCTGCTCGCGAGCGCGATCAGGCCATAACGTGACACCCCGCCGTACGTCGGTTTGACCCCCACCGTCCCGGTGACCGCCCCAGGTTGACGGATCGAGCCACCGGTGTCCGTGCCGATGGCGAGGGGGGCCTCGAAGGCGGTCACCGCAGCCGACGAGCCGCCGCCGGAGCCGCCAGGGATGCGGTCGAGATCCCAGGGGTTGTGGGTGGGGCCGAAGGCTGAGTGCTCGGTGGAGCTGCCCATGGCGAACTCGTCCATGTTGGTCTTGCCCAAGATGGGCATGCCGGCAGCTCGTAGCCTGGTGGCGACGGTGGCGTCATAGGGGGGCACCCAGCCCTCGAGCATCCTCGAGCCACAGGTCGTGGGCAGTCCGGCGGTGACGACGACGTCCTTGACGGCGACTGGGACGCCGAGCAGCTCCGGTGCCGCGGCGCCCTCGTCCGCGCGACGCCGGTCAGCCGCCTCAGCCTGGATGAGCGCTCCCTCGGCGTCGACGTGGAGGAAGGCGTGCACTGCGGTGTCCACGGCGGCGATGCGGTCCAGAGATGCCCTCGTCGCCTCGACGGAGCTGACCTTGCCCGCGCGCAGTGCGCGTGACAGCTCTGCCGCGGTGAGCCGGGTGAGGTCACTCATGCGGGGTCGGTGAGGATTCGCGGGACGGCGAAGCGCTGCTGGTCGACCTCAGGTGCACCAGCGAGGACGGCATCCACCGGAAGGCTCGGGCGCACCTGGTCGACCCGGAAGACGTTCCGCAGGGGCACGGCGTGCGACGTTGGGGGGATGTCGGCCCCAGTGACCTCTCGGACGGCGGCGACTGACTCGAGGATCACCTTCAGCTGCGGTGCGAGCAGGTCAAGCTCGGAGTCGCTGAGGTCGATGCGCGCCAGGTGGGCGAGACGAGCGACGTCCTCACGCGTTATCTCCGGCGCAGGGGAGGTGGACATGGCGGTAATCCTAGGCCAGCGAAGCAGGTCACCGGACGTGGTGAGGCTCAGCCAGCCAGCGCGCGAGCCACCTCCGGGCCTTCCTCCAGCAGCCTCTCGAAGCCGTCCTCGTCCAGCACGGGGACGTGGAGTGCCAGTGCCTTGTCGTGCTTGGTGCCAGGCGCCTCCCCCACGACAACGAAGGCGGTCTTCTTCGACACCGCGGAGCTCGCCTTGCCGCCCCGGATCACGATCGCCTCCTTGGCCTGGTCTCGCGACCATCTCTCGAGCGAACCCGTCACCACGATCGACAGGCCTTCAAGACTGCGTGGAATCGACTCGTCGCGCTCGTCGAGCATCCGCACGCCGGCAGTACGCCAGCTGTCAACCATGGCGCGGTGCCACTCGACCTCGAACCACTCGTGGACCGACTGCGCGATGGTCATGCCCACGCCTTCGACCGCCGCCAGCTGCTCCACCGAGGCCGATGCGATCGCGTCGAGGCTCCCGAAGCCGGCGGCGAGCGCTCGAGCGGCGGTCGGCCCGACGTGACGGATCGACAGTCCCACCAGTACCCGCCACAGCGGTCTGTCCTTGGCCTCGTCGAGGTTGGCCAGCAACCGGGCACCGTTTGCCGAGAGCCCGCCGTCCTGCTTGGTGAACAGCGACGTGGTCAACAACGCAGACTCGTCCAGCGCGAAGATGTCGCCTTCGTCGGTGATGGCCCCCGCATGCAGCAGTGCCACGGCCGCCTCGTAGCCGAGTCCTTCGATGTCAAAGGCACCTCGCCCCGCGAGGTGGAAGACGCGTTCTCTCAGCTGCGCGGGACACGACCGCTGGTTGGGACACCGGATGTCGGCGTCGCCCTCCTTGGCCGGCGCCAGGGCAGTGCCACACTCCGGGCAGTGCGCGGGCATCACGAACTCTCGCTCAGCACCGGTGCGCAGCTCGGCGACCGGTCCCACGATCTCGGGTATGACGTCTCCGGCCTTGCGCAGCACCCCCGTGTCGCCGATCAACACCCCCTTGCGTCTCACCTCCGAAGCGTTGTGCAAGGTCGCGAGCTCCACCGTGGAGCCGGACACCCTGACCGGCTGCATGCGCCCGAACGGAGTCACCCGCCCGGTGCGGCCCACGTTGACCGAGATGTCCAGCAGCGTGGTGGTGACCTCCTCGGGCGGGTACTTGAACGCGATAGCCCACCGGGGCGCACGGGACGTCGAACCCAGACGCCGTTGGAGTGAGACCTGGTCGACCTTGACGACAACGCCGTCGATCTCGTGCTCTACGTCGTGGCGGTGCTCGCCGTAGTGGTCGATATAGGCGCAGACCGCCGCCAGGTCCGGCACGACCCTGACCCGGTCGCTCACGGGCAGACCCCACGCGGCCAATGCGGCATACGCATCCGACTGACGCTGCGGGTCAAAGCCGCGTCGCGCCCCGAGCCCGTGACTAACGAGCCGCAGCGGCCGGGTGGCCGTAATGCGCGGGTCCTTCTGCCGCAGCGAGCCGGCCGCGGCGTTGCGTGGGTTCGAGAAGGGCGCCTTGCCGGCTTCCACGAGACCGGCGTTGAGCCGCTCGAACGCGGCGACGGGGAAGAACACCTCGCCGCGCACCTCGAGGAGTTCTGGTAGCGGGTGGTCAGTGCCGGCGACGAGCCGGTCCGGGATGCCCATGATGGTGCGGACGTTGGGCGTCACGTCCTCGCCGGTGCGCCCGTCGCCGCGGGTCGCGCCCCTGACCAGCCGACCGTGCTCGTAGGTCAGGTTGACAGCCAGTCCGTCGAACTTGGGCTCGCACAGGAACTCCGCACCCGTCGCCCCCTCGCGCCCGAGCCGGGTCTGCCAGCTGGTCAGCTCGTCGAACGAGAAGGCGTTGTCGAGGCTCATGAGCGGTTCGAGATGCTCGACCGCGGTGAAGAGCGTCGAGACGGCACCTCCGACCTTCTGCGTCGGGGAGTCCGGTGTCCGGAGGTCGGGGTAACGGTCCTCGAGCGCCTCGAGCTCGCGCATCAGCGCATCGAAGTCGCCGTCGCTGACGGTGGGCGTGTCGAGCACGTAGTAGCGCCACCTATGACCCTCCACCTGCTCGCTGAGCTCGCTGTGGCGCTCTCGGGCCGCAGGTGGTGCCGCCTCCGGCGCGTGAACCTCGGTCATGGCTCGATCCTGCCGTGAACCTCCGACAGGTTGTGGGCAACCCGGCGAGTGAGTCCGAGGGCGTGCCGCGCCCACGAGGGCGACGCTGCGGCCAGTCCGCAGGCCGGCGTCACGACGTAGCCGGGCACCGACTCAGGGTCGGTGTAACCCAGCTTGCTCCACCAGGCGAGCACCGTCCGGGTGACCTCGGTGTCCGCGACCTCGGTCCCGCCCGGCTCGACCGACGGTATGGCGCCGACCCACACCTGACGACCCCCATCGACCCAGCCGGCAAGGTCGTCATACGAGCTGCGCGGCTGTCTCGAGAGGTCGAAGGAAACGGCCTGCACCCGGGTCTGCGCCAACAGCGGCCACGGCAGCTCATCTGCGCAGCAGTGCAGCACCGGCGTGGCGCCGGCGTCGGTCACGGCGTCGCACACCCAGTCGAGCGCGGCGGCCGCCTCGGCTGCGGTCACCGATCGAAGGCGGTGGAAGCCGCTGATGGTCGGCACCGCCCCGGCGAGGACCGCCGGCAGTGCCGGTTCGTCGATCTGGACGAGGAGCGAGGCACCTGGCAGCCGACGCTGGACGTCTACGACGTGTGCACGTAGTCCCTCGGCCAGCGCCTGGCCGAGGTCACGTCGGGCGCCGTGGTCACCGAGCACCTTGTCGCCGCGCGGCCTCTCGACAGCTGCGGCGAGAGTCCACGGACCGACCACCTGCACCTTGAAGTCGCCGTGATGCCCACCGACCAGTTCTTCGAGCCTGTCCAGGTCCTGGGCGAGCAGCGAGCGAGCTCGCCGGTGGTCGATGCCAGGTGCGTCGACGAGCCGCCAACCGGCCGGCTGCAGGTCGGCGCCGAGGTCCGACACCAGCGCGAGCGTGCGGCCGATCATCGCGGCATGAACGCCACGCGCCGGCAGTTCGACCAGGTGTGGCAGCTCACCCACCTCGCCCAGCACCGTTTGGGTGGAGTCGACGAAGTCGTCCCCCGGCATCGACCCGATACCTGTCGCTCGTATCGTCACGTTCACTCACCCTTCCGCACACTGGAGGTTCCGGTATCGAAGTCGGCGATCGAGCGGCACGCGTCACGGACATGCGTGAGCGCGGTGAACCGCTCCACGGCGAGCTGCTCGAAGTCCCTTGTCTCCCGCGCTTGCGACAACCGAACCGACGCGTCGGCGACATCGGCGAAAGCGGCCACGAGGCGATAGTCCGCGCTGGGATAGTCAGCTGCAAGGACATCCAGGCGCCTTATCTCGCTGACGATCTCATGTCGCTCGGGCCCGACGCCGATCGGGCTCTGCGACCCGAGCACCGCCTTCACCCGGCTCTCGACACGGCTGAAGGCGAAGCACGCTGCCTGGTCGGAGGAGAGTCCGTGGCTTTCGTCTACGCTCCCGGTGACCGGGGGCGCGGTCCTGGGGTCGCCCGTCGCCCACCCCAGAGCAGCGACGACGAGGGCCGTGACGCTGATCCAACCCGACCCCAGTAGCAGGGACCCGTGGTGGCGGTCCACCGCGGCAAGTGCTCGGGACGGCCCCCGGGGCGCTTGACTCTCCGGCCCGCCGGAGCCCGCTGACTCATGGCCGAGCGTCTGCGGAAGGCGATTGCTTTCCTCCTCGCCGAGGTCGCTGCGAACACCAAGGTCACTGCCGCCCCCTCCGAAATAGACCATGTCAGTCGCCGGAGGACCTTCGGCCTCGCTCATCGGAGCCTCAGCGTGGTGACGTCGAAACCTGCCAGCTCGTGGCATGCTGCTTCGGCTTCGGTGATGGCCTGGGACCGCGATGCAGCGGCATCCGTGAACGTTGCGTAGCCGTTGCGTGCCAACACGCGAGAGCTTCCGTCGGCGGCTTCGGCGAAGCTTCGGATCAGTCGATAGTCAGTGGTCGGGAAGTCGCGACCGAGCTCGTCGAGTCCGGCGATCTCCTCGACGAGTCGCGTGCCTGCGTGGGGGCTCAACGTCTGGTAGCGCCCCAGGTCCAAGGTGACCTCCTCGGCCTCGGAGCGGCGGATGATGATCGCGAACCCCAAGCAGGCGGCCTGGTCGACACTCAACTGATGCAGTTCGCCCGACGCGACAGCGGAACCCGCTGGAGCTGCGTGGCCGGACCAGGAGATATAGGCGAGCAGAACTGACGCAAGCGCGCCGACGGCCGCGCCGATGACGGCACCCCGCCACAAGCGCATTGAGCCGACGCCCGGGCTGCGCACCGCATCCTCCGGCATGCCGACACAGTAACTCCGTCGCCCTGCCTCTTACCGCCGCCGGTGGGGTAGAGGTCAGCCGCAGCCCGGCTCTCGCGGCAGCAGTGCACGCACCACGAGTCTGTGCACCAGCTGACCTTCGCGCCAGGACAACGAAGGGTTGTCCCCCGCCGCACGCAGGACGCTGAGCGCAACGACTCCACGAAGAGTGGCACAGGGGCTCCCGTCGGTCTGCGGTTGCAGCACGGCGCGAAGCGCGGGGCCAGGCCACTCGCGCGTCCCGTGAGGAGCTCGGCTCGACGGGACTGGGTGGTCGAGCTGGACGACGCTGATGCGCTGCGGGATGTAGGCGGTCGTTCTGCCCACCGCCGCCTGCGTCCTCGAGATCAGGTGGACCGTCTCGGAGCGCAGTCGCTGCTGTGACGACGTGAGCCCGATCGCTCCGAACCCGGTGTCCAAGGCGTAGATGCTTCGCTGGACCAGGTGACCGGAGCTGTCACGCATTCGCAGCACCGTCGTCGGAAGGTCTGTGACTGCGGGCGAGCCGAAGTTCGGTTTGTCGACCGAGAAGGCGCCCGAGCTCCTCCATTGCTCCACAAGCCTCCGGACCGTGGCGGCGTCGAGGTGCCCCAGACGCAGCGGAACGGGTTGGCCCACGAAGTCCGGCCACCCTTTGGCAGAGCGGGTGACGATCACCCGGCCGTCTGCGTAGACGGTGAGGAACGGTCGTGTCGCCAGGACGTACTCGTAGGGCACGAACCCAGGTGCAACGTCGACCTGGAGGAGCACTTGGCCGGCCGGGGCCTGCGGCGTCTTGGGAGTCACGGCGGCCGTCGGGGCACCGCTCGCTCCGGCGCCGCCACTCATTGGAACGCTTCCTCCGTTCAGGCCGCACGCGGATGTAAGAGTGAGGGCCGCAGCCACGACCGTCAGCAGGGGCGCCCGCATGCCGGTCACGCGTCGCCGTTGCGTCGTCGTCATACCGGTCCGACGTAAGCGGACCCCGTCGGGTTCCGCCATCTTAAGAGGCGCGCGTCAGGAAGGGCCAGCTGTGGACCGTCCCGTGAACTCAGACGGCCGTACGACGTCTGGCGGACGAGATGGTGGCGCTGCCGACCACGCGGGTGCCGGCATAGATCACCGCCGCCTGCCCCGGTGCGATGCCGCTGGCCGGCTCGAGCAGCTCGATCTCGACCCGGTCCCCGTCGACTCGGGTGACGGCACGGTGCTCCTCGCCGTGCGCCCGCAGCTGAACGCCGCAGTCCAGGCTGGCACCCGGCACCTCGCCGCACCAGCGTGGCCGGGTGCCGACGACGTGGTCCACCTCGAGGTCATCTCGCGAGCCCACCGTGACCGTGCCGGAGACCGGCTCGATCTCGAGCACGTACCGCGGCTTGCCGTCCACGGCCGGCGTGCCAAGGCGCAGACCCCGCCGTTGGCCCACAGTAAAGCCATATGTGCCTTCGTGAGTACCGAGAACCTTGCCCGCTGAGTCGACGATCTCACCGGACCCCGTGCCGAGCCGGTCGCGGAGCCAGCCGGCCGTGTCACCGTCGGAGATGAAGCAGATGTCGTGGCTGTCGGGCTTGCGAGCCACCGCCAGGCCGCGACGCTCGGCCTCGGCCCGGACGTGGGTCTTGGCCATCGCCCCCA
>JBPCRX010000055.1:0-13281 GCA_050996395.1 Nocardioidaceae bacterium | reverse complement strand
GGGCCTCTTCAGCGAGGCTCACCGGGACGGGGCCCGCTGCCCCGTCGCGACCGTCCTGGTGCAGCGCGGCACGTTGGCTGTAGGTGAGTCGATCGTGGCTGGCCCGGCATACGGCCGGGTGCGCGCGATGCTCGACGAGCACGGCGAGTCTCTCGACGTGGCGCTTCCGAGCCGCCCTGTCATGGTGCTGGGCCTCACCGCGGTGCCGGGTGCCGGCGACAACTTCCTCGTCGTCGGTGACGACCGGGTGGCCCGTCAGATCGCGGAGAAGCGCGATGCCCGCGAGCGGGCCGCGATGCTCGCCAAGAGCACCGGTCGGCGCACGCTCGAGGACTTCATGTCGAGCATGGAGAAGGGCGAGTCCGAGGAGCTGCTCCTCATCCTCAAGGGCGATGTGTCCGGATCCGTCGAGGCGCTCGAGGACGCGCTGGCCAAGATCGACGTCGGTCACGACGTGCGCCTTCGCGTCATCGACCGCGGGGTCGGTGCGATCACCGAGACCAACGTGATGCTCGCTGCGGCGTCCAAGGCCGTCATCATCGGGTTCAACGTGCGGCCGCAGGGAAAGGCGACGGAGGTCGCCGACCGCGAGGGCGTCGACATCCGCTACTACTCGGTGATCTACCAGGCGATCGCCGAGATCGAGGCAGCGCTCAAGGGCATGCTCAAGCCGGAGTACGAGGAGGCTCAGCTCGGTACTGCCGAGGTGCGCGACGTGTTCCGGTCGTCCAAGGTGGGCAGTATCGCTGGATGTCTCGTCACGTCGGGCATCATCCGGCGCAACGGCAAGGCACGGCTGCTGCGTGACGGCTCCGTCGTCGCGGACAACCTCGACGTGTCCTCGCTCAAGCGCTTCAAGGACGATGCCACCGAAGTCCGCGACGGCTACGAGTGCGGTCTCACCTTGTCGAACTACAACGACCTCAAAGTCGGCGACGTGGTCGAGGCGTTCGAGATGAGAGAGATTCCGCGCGGCTAGAGGTTATCTTCAGCCGGTGGATTTGACCGGCCATCCCAATCGGTGCCACCGCTGATGGGCTCGCGTTGTGACGTTGTTGCAGCCTCAGGTGACTGAGCACTGCAACAACGTCACGAACCATGGACGCACGGCGGCCATTGACCAAAGGAGACGGACATGAGCTCGGGACGCGTGCGCAAGGTGGCTGACCGCATCCAGGTGGTGGTGGCGGGGATGCTGGAGCGCCGCATCAAGGACGTCCGGCTGGGGTTCGTCACCATCACCGACGTGCGCGTCACCGGCGACACCCAGCACGCCAGCATCTTCTACACGGTGCTGGGCGATGACGTACAGCGCACCGCGTCCGGTGCTGCACTCGAGAGCGCCAAGGGCCTCATCCGCTCGGAGGTCGGCAAGCAGCTCGGCATGCGGCACACACCTACGCTCGAGTTCATCCTCGACGCGCTACCGGACACGGCCGCTCACATCGAGGAGCTGCTCGACAAGGCTCGGCGCAGTGATGCAGAGGTGGCCGCCTCGGCAGCCCACGCGTCGTACGCCGGTGACTCCGACCCCTACAAGCACGACGACGAGGACGGCGACGGACTCGAGGATCTGAACGGCGAGGACACGGTCGCCGAACGCGATGTCCGCGCCTGACGGGCTGCTGGTCGTCGACAAGCCGGCAGGGTGGACGTCCCACGACGTGGTCGCCCGGTCGCGTCGACTCGCCGGCACCCGCAAGGTGGGGCACGCGGGCACGCTTGACCCGATGGCGACCGGGGTGCTGGTGCTGGGAGTCGGACGAGGCACCCGGTTGCTCGGCCATCTCGCGCTGTCGACCAAGGCATACGTGGCGACGATGCGGCTGGGTCAGTCGACAGTGACCGACGATGCCGAGGGAGATCTGCTGGGCGAGCACGACGCCTCGGGGGTGACGGACCCTGCGATCACCGCCACGGTGCGCGAGCTCGTCGGCGACCTGCTGCAGACGCCTTCGTCGGTCTCGGCCATCAAGGTCGACGGGCAGCGCGCCTACAAGCGGGTACGCGCCGGTGACGAGGTCAGGCTGGCACCGCGGCCCGTGCGTGTGACGCGGTTCGACGTCCTGGCGGTACGCCGTCGAGGTGGCTTCGTTGATGTGGACGTCGACGTGGAGTGCTCCACCGGCACCTACGTACGGGCCCTCGCCCGCGACGTCGGTGACCGGCTGGGGGTTGGCGGCCACCTGACCGCCCTGCGGCGTACCCGGGTTGGTCCCTATCCGCTGGAGTCCGCGTTCGGCCTCGAATCGCTGTCGGACAGAGTGGCCGAAGAGCTGCCGGTGGTGCCACTCGTACAGGCGGCTCACGACAACTTCGCGACTCATGTGCTGAGTGATGATCAGGTGGTCGCGGTGCGCAACGGTCGAGCCGTCACCACCGATCTCGGTGCGACCGGACCGGTCGCGGTGTTCGATGCAGGAGGGGAGTTCCTCGCCCTGTATGAGCACAAGGGCGAGATCGCCAAGGCGGTTGCGGTGTTTGTCTAGCGTGATCCGTCGCGTCAGGTTGACCCATCGCGTGGAGATCATCGTCGCCTCGTAGCGCCCGTGGGACAGTTGGGGCAGGCGAGGATCGCTCAGCGCTGAAGGGGAGCACATGCAGACATGGCACGACGTGTCCGAGGTTGGCGGCGAACTCGGAACGGACGTGGTCACGATCGGCAACTTCGACGGCGTACACCTCGGGCATCGCCACGTCGTCGAGCAGGCCCGGGTCCTGGCCGACGAGCGCGGCGGCCTGCCCGTCGTCGTCGTCACCTTCGACCCGCACCCCCTCAAGGTGGTTGCCCCCGACGTGGCGCCACAGGCGCTGAGCTCACTTTCGCGCCGCCTCGACCTGCTGGCCGAGGTGGGGGCGGACGCTGCTCTGGTGCTGCGCTTCACGCCGGAGCTCGCTGCGGTGTCGGCGGAGCATTTCGTGACGCGCTATCTGTTGGACGCCTTGCATGCCGAGGTCATCGTGGTCGGCGATAACTTCCGGTTCGGACACCGAGCCCTCGGAGACGTCGGCCTGTTGCGGTCGTTGTGCGAGCCGAGGGGCGTTGCCGTCGTGGGCCTTGCGCTCGACGGGGCCGGCGGCGAGACGTGGTCCTCGTCGTACATCCGCCGGCTCATCGACGAGGGGGACGTACGGGCTGCCGCCATGGCTCTCGGTCGCTGCTTCACCATCGAGGGCTACGTGGTGCGCGGTGACCAGCGGGGCCGTGAGCTCGGTTACCCCACCGCGAACGTGCCGGTGAGCATCACCGCCACCGCGGTGCCGGCTGACGGTGTCTACGCGGGCTGGCTGCGAAGGCTCGACGCAGCCGACGCACCGCTGTGGCCAGCGGCGATCTCGGTCGGCACCAACCCGACGTTCAACGGGGTCGAGCGACGGGTGGAGTCCTACGTCCTTGACCGCGACGACCTCGAGCTCTATGGGGTACGGGTGGAGGTGACGTTCGTCGAGCGTCTGCGTGGCATGGTCCGGTTCGAGTCGGTCGATGAGCTGGTGGCGCAGATGGGCTCCGACGTCGACCTTGCTCGAGACCTCCTGAGCGCTGCTGCATGACCGACGCCCAGCGCCTGTCCACCCTCGCGGAGGCCGAACGCTGGTTCGAGGACAATGGCCTGCCCTACTTCGTCACCGCGAACGAGCAGCGGGTGCGCGCCGCACTCGCCTGGGTGCGCTTGCTGCCGGTCGTCGGAGCGGCGTTCGTCCTCGCGGCAGGTACGGGTACGGCGACAGGTCTGGCCACTGACGACGTGAGCAGCGGCGTTGTCGTGGGAGCGCTCGTCCTCGGTGCCGGCGTCGGCCTGTACGCCGTGGTGTCCCTCCACCTGCGACCCATCATCTTGTGGGCCGTCAGCAAGACGTTCGGCAGTTTCGGGTCGCTGTTCCCGCTCATCACCCGGGCGCTCCCGCTGCTGCTGCTCTTCATGACGTTCCTGTTCATCAACACCGAGGTGTGGCAGGTGTGCGCTGCGCTCGATCGCGGGCTGCTCTGGCTGTGCGTGCTGCTCTTCGCCGCCGTTGCGGTGGTGTTCCTGCTCGTCCGGCTCCCCGAGGAGGTCAACGACGTACGCCGTGACGCCCGAGGGGAGCGGCTGGTGGCCATCTGCGCCGACACCCCCGTGGCAGACGCCGCGCGGGAGTTGGACGCCGACGCACCGCCGCGGGACCTGTCCGGGATCCAGCGAGCGAACCTGGTGCTCGTCCTGCTGTTCTCGCAGGCACTGCAGGTGCTGCTGCTGGCGCTGTCGGTGTTCGTCTTCTTCCTCTGCTTCGGCAAGATCGCCATCACGTCGGTGGTTCTGCAGGCGTGGGTCGGCAAGAACTACGACGGGCATCCCATCCCCAGCTCGTTGCCGTCCCTGAGCTGGCTGCCCATCAGCAACGAGCTGTTCCAGGTGTCGGTCTTCCTAGCGGCGTTCTCCGGCCTGTACTTCACCGTGTACGCCGTCACCGACGAGACCTACCGCCGGCAGTTCTTCACCTCGGTCGCCCACGACGTCGAGCGGGCGGTCGGCGTGGAGACCGTGTACCGCGCTCTGGCCGCCGGCCCGCCGGACAGTCCAGCGCAGACGTGAGGCCTGTGGAGACTCATCCGCTGAGCGTCGAGGAAGGGAGCCGGGTCCAGCCGGACGAATCAACGAACAAGGGGGCTCTGGGTCGTGGCGCTGCGGCATACCCCATGCCGACGATTGGGAGTCGACGGGGTCGCGCTGCTAATCTGAAAAGGCCGTAGAACGGCCGCGGGTTTGATAGTGCCCGGGTGGACAGGCCCCGGCGCGCCGCGCAACGGAACCCCCGAAGGGAGATCGCGTGCCACTTGACGTCGCGACAAAGAAGCAGATCATCGACGAGTATGCCACTGGCGAGGGTGACACCGGCTCACCCGAGGTGCAGGTCGCACTGTTGACCAAGCGCATCTCCGACCTCACCGGTCACCTCAAGGACCACAAGCACGACCATCACAGCCGCCGAGGGTTGCTCCTGCTCGTCGGGCAGCGTCGTCGCCTGCTCAACTACCTGCAACAGGTCGACATCTCGCGTTACCGCAGCCTGATCGAGCGGCTCGGCCTGCGTCGCTGACGCATCAGCACCGAGTGCCCCGAGGGGGCAGCCAGCCGGTGTGCTGCCTCGGTCGCCGCTCGACATGACGCAGCCGGAGGGGGCTGCCGGATGAGACCGCTCCTTCGCGAGCACCAACTGAATAGAGAACAGCACCACATCGAAGGCGTCCCACACACGGTGGGGCGCACCACCACACAGTGACGTCAGCGTTGACGCCCGCAACGAGGCGTCGGTCCTCGGTAGTGGTCTTCGGGACGCCGAGCTCCGCGCTCGCCAGCCCGCAGACCTCGATCGAAGACCGGCCTCGGCGAAGTCAGCACGACCGTTCGGAGCACCCGCGGCCAGCCGGCCGAACGCCCCGATCCGCGGCACGGTGCGCATACAGCACCACTGCTGGCACAGCGCCGAAGGCGCAGGCGCGTGACGTCACGCGCAGAGAAAGGAATCCCATGACGGGATCCGAACCCACGTCCGTCGAGACAGTTCTCGACAACGGCGTCCACGGCAAACGCACCATCCGCTTCGAGACCGGGCAACTCGCCCGCCAGGCGGCAGGCTCCGTCGCCGCCTTCCTCGACGAGGAGACCATGCTGCTGTCGGCCACCACCGCCAGCAAGCACCCCAAGGACAACCTCGACTTCTTCCCCCTCACGGTCGACGTCGAGGAGCGGATGTACGCCGCCGGGCGCATCCCCGGCTCGTTCTTCCGCCGCGAGGGCCGGCCGTCGGAAGACGCCAGCCTCACCTGCCGCCTCAGCGACCGGCCCTTGCGCCCGACCTTTGTGTCCGGGCTCCGCAACGAGGTACAGGTCGTCATCACCGTGCTTGCCTTGCACCCCGACGCGCCCTACGACGTACTGGCGATCAACGCCGCGTCACTGTCCACCCAGCTGTCCGGTCTGCCGTTCAGCGGCCCTGTCGGCGGCGTGCGGGTCGCGCTCATCGAGGGTCAGTGGGTGGCGTTCCCCACCCACAGCCAGATCGAGGAAGCCGTTTTCGACATGGTCGTCGCCGGCCGGGTCACCGAGACCGGCGACGTCGCGATCATGATGGTCGAGGCGGAGTCGACCGACGCAACCTGGACCAAGGTGCTGGACGGCGCACAGGCTCCGACCGAGGAGATCGTGGCCGAGGGCCTCGAAGCCTCCAAGACCTTCATCAAGCAGCTCTGCGAGCTGCAGGCCGAGCTCGCCCGGACGGCTGCCAAGCCGGTCACCGAGTTCCCTCGTTTCCTCGACTACCAGGACGACGTGTTCGTCGCCGTCGAGTCGGCCGCGAGCAGCGACCTGGCCTCGGCGCTCACCATCGCGGGCAAGCAGGAGCGCGAGACCCAGCTCGACTCGGTCAAGGCGCAGGTCCTCGACCGGCTGGCGGCACAGTTCGAGGGCCGCGAAAAGGAGCTCGGCGCGGCGTTCAGGTCGCTGACCAAGAAGCTGGTCCGCGAGCGGGTGCTGCGCGACCAGGTCCGCATCGACGGTCGCGGACTCACCGACATCCGCACCTTGAGCGCCGAGGTAGGCATCATTCCTCGGGTACACGGCTCAGCGCTGTTCGAGCGCGGCGAGACCCAGATCCTGGGCATCACGACGCTCAACATGCTGTCGCTCGAGCAGAAGCTCGACACCTTGTCGACCGAAACCAAGCGGCGCTACATGCACAACTACAACTTCCCGCCCTACTCGACCGGGGAGACAGGCCGGGTGGGCTCGCCCAAGCGACGCGAGATCGGCCACGGCGCACTGGCCGGGCGCGCTCTGATGCCGGTGCTCCCCACACGTGAGGAGTTCCCCTACGCCATCCGTCAGGTGTCAGAGGCGCTCAGCTCCAACGGGTCCACCTCGATGGGGTCGGTGTGCGCGTCGACGATGGGACTGCTCAACGCCGGTGTTCCGTTGCGCGCTCCGGTGGCGGGCATCGCCATGGGACTGATCAGCGGTGATCTCGACGGCGAGCAGCGCTTCGTCACGTTGACCGACATCCTCGGCGCGGAGGACGCGTTCGGCGACATGGACTTCAAGGTTGCCGGCACACGGGAGTTCGTGACCGCCTTGCAGCTCGACACCAAGCTCGACGGCATCCCCGCCGACGTGCTCGGTGCGGCACTGCAGCAGGCGCGCGACGCACGGATGACGATCCTCGACGTGATGGCCGAGGCCATCGACAGCCCCGACGAGATGGCCCCGACCGCCCCGCGCATCATCACCATGAGGGTGCCGGTCGACAAGATCGGTGAGGTCATCGGACCCAAGGGCAAGGTGATCAACCAGATCCAGGACGACACCGGCGCCCAGATCTCGATCGAGGACGACGGAACCATCTACGTCGGCGCTGACAACGGCGAGGCGGCGGAGGCGGCGCGCGCGACGATCAACGCGATCGCCAACCCGCAGATGCCTGAGGTGGGTGAGCGCTATCTCGGCACGGTCGTGAAGACCACTGCCTTCGGCGCGTTCGTCTCGCTGCTCCCCGGCAAGGACGGGCTGCTGCACATCTCCAAGCTCCGAGCGCTCGCCGGCGGCAGGCGCGTCGAGAACGTGGACGACGTGGTGTCGGTCGGCCAGAAGCTGCAGGTCGAGATCGGTGAGATCGACGACCGCGGCAAGCTGTCGCTCGTGCCGGTGGTCGAGGACGGCGGCGACAACGCCGGCAGCAACGGCGCCGCCAGCAGCGCCAACGCCAGTGACGCCGAGGCGAGCGTCTGACCCGCCGGTGCGTTCCCAGGCGGCTGTCGACCAACCCCTGGGGTCGACCCGCACCCTGTTGAAGGAGCATGGTGGTGCGGCGGACGTGGAGTCACGCGTTCGCCGCACCGTGCTTCCTGGCGGTCTGCGCGTCATCACCGAGGAGATGCCGGGCAGCCGCTCCGCCACCCTGGGCCTGTGGACCACGGTCGGAGCCCGTGACGAGGCGCCATCCCTGGCGGGGGCGACACATTTCCTCGAGCACCTGCTGTTCAAGGGCACCCATCGGCGTACGGCGCTGGACATCTCCGTCGAGCTCGACGCCGTGGGGGGTGAGCTCAACGCCTTCACCGGCAAGGAGTACACCTGTTACCACGCGAGGGTGCTGGGCGTAGACGTCCCGCTCGCTGTCGACGTCCTCTGCGACATGGTTACCTCCTCGACGTTGCCTGGGCGGGAGGTGGAGAGCGAGCGCGAGGTCATCCTCGACGAGATCGCCATGCACGACGACGACCCTGACGACGTGGCGCATGACGCGTTCTTGGCGGCGATATATGCCGACACCCCCCTGGGGCGCTCCATCACCGGCAGCATCGAGTCGATCCAGTCTCTGAGTCGACGACAGATCGCCGGGCACTACCGGCGCCGCTACACCGCCGACCAGCTTGTCTTCGCCGCAGCCGGCGAGGTGGACCACGCGGGGGTGGTGCGTCTGGTGAGGAGGGCCTTCGAGGAGGCCGAAGCATTGGGCGACCCGGCTGAATCACCGGCGGCCGTACGAGGTACGGGCAAGGCTGTGCGCTCGACTGCGGGGGTGAGCCTGGTCGAGCGGCCCACCGAGCAGGCCAGCTTCCTGCTCGGCGTCCCGTCATACCCCCGAGGCGACAACCGCCGGTTCGCGCTCGGAGTGCTCAACGCGGTGCTCGGCGCGGGCACGTCGAGCCGGCTGTTCCAGGAGGTGCGGGAACAGCGCGGGCTCGCCTACACCATCTACTCGTTCAGCAACCAGTTCGCCGACGCGGGTACGTTCGCCGTGGCGGGCGGTTGCCTACCCGACAAGCTCGCAGCCGTACTGGACATCTGCCGGGTCGAGCTCACCCGGCTGGCTGCTGACGGCGTCACCGAGTCCGAACTGCGGCGCGGACAGGGGCAGCTGCGGGGCAGCCTGATCATGGGCCTGGAGGACGCCGGCGCCCGGATGTCACGCATCGCGAAGTCGGAGCTCGTCCCGGGAGGTCTGGTGGGAGTCGAGAACTCTCTCGGCCGGATCACCGATGTCAGTCTCGACGAGGTCAACGAGGTCGCCGCTGAGCTGTTGGGTCATCCTTCGACGCTCGCGGTCGTCGGTCCTGCGCGGGCTCTTTCGGCGGCCACCAGGTCGTCCTGACGCCCTGCCGCTGTCGTCACGAAGTCGGCTGGTAGCCGCAGGTGTCCTCGGGACGCTCCACCGGGCTGTCGGCGGAATGACGGTGCCCAGCGGCCGGCTTGCGACTGAGAGCCTGCTGGACGACGCGGCGCATGTAGCCGTAGTCGGGTGCATCGGGTGCGAAATCGACTGAACGGGCGAACACGACGCTGCGGACCTTGGCCTGCTTGACCAGACCTGCGAGGTCGACGAACGCCGGCAGCAGCTCTCCGGGGATGTCGGTCTGGATGATGTTGCGGCCGGCGGCGAGGATCTTCTTGTAGCGGGTCAGCATCGTCATCACGTCGGCTTCGTGGATGATGTCGTCCATCAGGCATCGCTGCCTCCGCATCCGGTCGTAGTCGTCCAGTCCGTAGCGCCCGCGCGCGAACCACAGGGCGTGGAAGCCGTCGAGCTTTTGGTGTGGACCCGGTTGGATGTAACCCTCGGGTTCCTTCTCGCCGGTGATGCCCCCGATCGGGATCGGTTCGTTGACGTCGACGGTGACGCCGCCGATGGCGTCGACCAGCTCGACGAACCCCGCCAGGTTGATGAGGGCGTAGTAGTCGACCCGGATGCCCAGAGCTCCGCTCGCTGCGAGCTTCAGGGCGTCGGCCCCCTCGTTGTCGCTCTTGCCGAGCACTCCCGGGTGAGCAGCCGGCACGTTGCGGTAGATCGCATTGAGCATGTACTCAAGCGGGTCACCGGGACCGGTGAATCCGTCGGGGTAGAGCTTGGCCAGGGGGCTCCGCGCGGCGAAGGGCACCTTCTCGAGGTTGCGCGGCAGGCCGAACAACACCGTGCGGCCGGTCGATGTGTTGATCGTCGCCACCATGACCGAGTCGGTGCGGTTCCCTTCGCGCTCGGGGCCGGCGTCGCCTCCGAGCAGCAGGATGGACACCTGGCCGCGCCCGCCCCACGGGTCCTTCTCCGACACGTCGGTCGGTCGGGTCGCACTGTGCGAGCTTGCGTATGACGGGAAGACGGCCTTGACGAACGACCTCTGCGCGGCGGAGTAGTTCACCACCAGCGCAAACGGCGCGACAACGGCGCAGCAGATCACGGCCATGGCCACCGCCTCGAGCACTCGCTGCACCGTCGACAGCGCCGGCGGGCGCAGCATCCACTCTCCGGCCAGCACGATGCTCAGCCATGCGATGCACATGACGATGCTGACCACGATGAGGACAGTGAGCCACTGAGGCTGCACCACGAGCCGAAGCAGCGCGTCGTGCCTGGCGATGACGGCGTAGGCGGCCGCAGCGACAAGCAGGACGTAGATCGTGAAAACGGCTGCCGCCAACCGACGGTGCCCGGCGACGAGGAAGCTGCAGCCGGGCATCAACGCTGTCAGCGCCGAGCAGCCGAGTGCTCTCGGCAGAGTCCGGCTTCGAGGTCCGCTGGTGAGGTGCTTGCCACCCGGCCCCGGAGAAGTCACCCCGCCAGCCACTGTCGCCAACGTGGCCTCCTTGCCGAGCGGGCGGGGTGGGGGGCGCGTGGGGATGACCGGTGAAGGTCAGCTGCGTGTCCGCCCTGTATCTAGAGGGACTCTAGACTCCCGACATGATCTCGGTGGGCATCCTGGGGGCTCGCGGTCGGATGGGCGCGCAGGCATGCGAGGCAGTCTCAGCTGCCCCCGACCTGGAACTGGTGGCCCAAGTCGATGTGGATGACGACCGGGAAGTCCTGTCCTCGGCGCAGGTCGCTGTCGACTTCACCCATCCGGGCGCCGTCATGGACAACCTCAGCTGGTGCCTCAGCCGTGGGGTGAGCGTCGTCGCGGGTACGTCGGGCTTCACCGAGGAGCGGCTTGACGCGGTGCGCCGGCAGCTGCAAGGGGCTCCAGATGTCGGCGTTCTCGTGGTACCCAACTTCTCCATCGGCGCGGTGCTGATGATGAGGTTCGCCGCCGAGGCGGCACGCTTCTACGAGTCGGTCGAGATCGTCGAGCTGCACCATCCGGACAAGGTCGACGCGCCCTCAGGCACCGCCCGGCGTACCGCAGAGGTCATCACACAGGCCCGCTCGACGAGCGGAGCGGGTCCGGTTCCCGATGCGACGACGGACGAGATGCAGGGCGCTCGGGGTACCTGCGTCGGCGACGTTGTGGTGCACAGCGTCCGGCTCCGGGGGCTGGTCGCCCATCAAGAGGTGCTGTTCGGAAACGTCGGGGAGCTGTTGACGATCCGGCACGACTCCCTCGAGCGGGAGTCGTTCATGCCAGGAGTACTCGCCGCGATCCGAGCGGTGGTACACCGTCCTGGACTGACCGTCGGCCTTGACGATGTTCTCGGCCTCGACTGACCGCAGCACGCCACCGCGCACTGATGCGGAGTCACTCGACCCGGCCTAGGCGGCCAGGAGGCCCGACATGACCATCCCGTCCAACTTCACCATCGTCACGCTGGGTGTGCGCGATCTCCAGCGCTCCCTTGACTTCTACACCGCACTCGGCTGGGAGCAGCGTGGCGACGCGAGCCAAGGGATCTGCTGGTTCAAGACAAGCGGAAGCTGGATCGGCTTGTTCGGGTACGACGCCTTGGCCGCGGACATGGGGATCGTGGACGAGGGGGAGCCTGCAGAGCCGGCGACGCCTGCGACGTACCGCGGCATGACTCTCGCTCTCAACGTCAACACGGAGGTCGAAGTCGACGCCGCCCTAGCCCACGCGTCATCGGTCGGCGCGACGGTGCTCAAACCTGCCGCTTCGACGGAGTGGGGCGGCTACTCCGGCTACTTCACCGATCCGGACGGACATGTCTGGGAGGTGGCGCGGGCGCCCGGCTTCCCGGTCGATGCGGGCGGCCGGATCGAGATCCCGGCAAGCTAGCCGGTCATGTCCAGAGTCGCAGCAGTGCAGTGGTGAGGGCGGCGACAACCACCACTACAAGGAACGGTGCCTTTGCGAGCAGCGCGAGCATGCCGGCACCCACTCCGAGCAGCCGGGCGTCGACGGTGAGATCCTGCCCGGTGCTGAAGGCCTGCACGGCGACGAGAGCACCGAGCAGCGCCACGGGAATGAGGTCTGCCAGCCGACGGACGAACGGTTGGTCGAGCACCTGGCTCGGAACCGACAACCCAGCGAGCTTGAGCAGGTAGCAGCCGACCGCGGTCACGATGATGGCGAGCCACATCAGCCGTCGCTCCGCAACGCGACGAGGACCGCGACACCTGCCGCCGCGATGACCGGGACACCCGGCCGCACGACGGGCACCAGCGCGAGAGCGAGCGCCGCCGCCACGGCGGATGTGGCCCGCTTGCGCCCGGTGTCCAGCCGTGGCCACACCAGAGCGAGGAAGGCAGCGGGCACGGCAGCATCGAGGCCGTAGGTGGCGGTGTCTCCGATGGAGTCCCCGGCGAGTGCCCCACCGAGCGTGGCGAGGTTCCACAGTACGAAGACGGACAGTCCCGCGGCGAAGAAGCCGAGCGGCGCGTCATCGGGGTCGGCGGGTTTCAGCGCCATCGCCGTCGACTCGTCGATCAGGATTTGGGCTGCGCCCAACCGTCGTATGCCGCGTAGGTGCAGCAGCGAGGCGAGCTTCAGGCCGTAGAGGGTGTTCCGGGTGCCGAGCAGGAGTGCCGTGGCCGCCCCTGATATCGGTGTCCCCCCAGCCGCGACCACGCCGACCAGAGCGAACTGGGACGCGCCGGTGAAGATGAACAGACTGAGGCAACAGGCCTGCCAGACGGAGAACCCGGAGGTCACGGCGATGGCACCGAAGGACACCCCGTAGGCACCGGTCGCCAAGCCGACCCCAAGTGAGTCGATCGTCAGCTGGCGGCGCTCAGGAGTGGTTGACCGGTTCAGCACTGGAGGAACGCTAGCGAACCGCTCCGACGCTCCTGCGCGACGTCCTGGGCGTTCGTCACGCCGATGACCACGCCTCCGGCGACGAGGGCGACAGTGAACGCTGGCGCTAGCCAGGATGACCGGCGAGTTCACGTCGTTGTCCACAGCGATCCGTTCGGTCTAGCAGCTGTCGGTACTCGGTTGTATATTTCTCGTATGGGTGTTCTGGGTATCTGTTTAGCTGAAGTAGGGGTTCGTCTCGGGTTTTAGCAGGGTGTGCAGTGGTTGGGGATCTGTCTCGGTGGCCTGTTGGAGGAGTCGGTAGAAGAGCAGTCCGCGGCTGCGGG
>JBPCRX010000115.1:0-6427 GCA_050996395.1 Nocardioidaceae bacterium | reverse complement strand
TCCAAAGACTCTCGACGCATCTGTTCACGCCTGCGCAGCCGAACGGCGTCAACCAGCGCCTGCCGGATTGCCTCGGACACCGTCGAGCCGTCGGCGGTCAACTCGGCCAGAGCGCGCTCGGCTCGTGGATCGGTTCTGAAGTTCACTACGGCCATACGACAGATGTTACGACAAGTTGTATGACGCTGCCACCGCCTCGCCACCGCCTCGCCACCGCCTCGCCACCACCCTAGGAATCGAAGCCGAGGCCGAGCGCGTCGGTGAGGCGGAGCCAGGTGTTGCGCTTCACGTCGCGCTCGTCGGCGCGGGCCAGTGACCACCGGGTGGCCTGCACCCCGGTGTACCGCACCGGCTCGGGCGGGAACGGCAGCGGCCGCTTGCCCACCATCTCCAGCCGCGTCCGCTCGGTGGGCTCCCCCGCCAGCAGGTCGAGCATCACCTGCGCGGCGAACCTGGTGGCTGCAACCCCCAGTCCGGTGAACCCCAGCGCGTACGTCACCTGCCCACCCATCGCCGTGCCGTAGAAGGCGCTGAACTGCGTCGACGTGTCGATCATGCCGCCCCACGCGTGGCTGAACGCGATCTCGCCCAACGCGGGGAACATCTCGGCGAAGTGCTTGGCGAGCAGCGCGTACGTCTCGGGCCGGTGGTCCCAGCGGGCGTCCCGCGAGCTGCCGTAGTGGTAGATCGCGTCGTACCCGCCGAAGAGGATGCGGTGGTCGCGGGTCTGGCGCAGGTAGTGGAACTGGTTGCCCGAGTCGCCGACGCCCTCGCGTCCTGCCCAGCCGATCGCATCGCGCTGCGCCGGTGACAGCGGCTCGGTGACCAGGGCATAGTCGAAGACGGGAACGCACATCAGCGACAGCCGGCGCAGCAGCGGGCGGTACGCATTGGTGGCCAGCGCGACCCGGCGGGCGCGGACCTGGCCGCCCGCCGTCGCGGCGACCACCGACCCTGCCCCCGAGCGCAGCGACGTCACCTCGCTGCCCTCGTGGATCTGGACGCCGAGGTCCAGGCATGCCCGGCGCAGTCCCCAGACGAGCCGCGCCGGCTCCACCATCGCGACCTCGGGATCGTGGAGAGCGCCGAGGACGGCAGGTGAGTCGAACCGCTCGCGCGCCGCATCGGAGTCGAGCATCTGCACGGGCAGGCCGTACGCCTGCATGGCCTCGGAGCTCTCGGCCAGCTCGGCGACCTGATACGGCTTCGTGGCCACGGTCAGCTCGCCGGTGCGTTCGAGGTGGCAGTCGATGTCGTACCGCTCGACGGCCTGCGCGAGCTCGTCGAGGTTCTGCCGACCCAGCCGCAGGAGCTGCGGCAGCTCTGACCGCCACCGGGTGACGCCGTTCTCGAAGCCGTGGGTGAGGCTCGGCTCGACGAATCCACCGTTGCGGCCACTGGCGGCGTGCCCGCAGGTGGTCCCTTCGAGCAGCACGACGCCGCGGGCGGGGTCGCGCTCCTTGGCCAGCAGCGCCGTCCACAGCCCGGCGTATCCCCCGCCAACGACGAGCAGGTCGGTGCGGATGTCCTCGGCCAGTGGTTCGGTGGGCGTGGGGCGGTCGGGGTCGTCCAGCCAGTACGGGACGTGGCTTGCCGCCTCGAGGCTGTCCCGGACGCGGCTGGTGACCGAGGTCACGACACGGCGCGGGCAGACCGTCGCCGCGACGTCTCGGCCCCGACCACGATCAGCACCGAGATCGCGAACATCGCCGTGCCGACCACGTTGACCTGCATGGGGATCTCGCGCTGGGCCGCGCCCCAGACGAACATCGGGAACGTGACGGTGGTGCCGGCGTTGAGGTTGGTGATGATGAAGTCGTCGAAGGACAGCGAGAAGCTCAGCAGCGCAGCCCCGAGGATGCCGGGGAAGACCAGCGGAAAGGTCACCCGCCAGAACGTCTGTGCCTCGTTGGCGTACAGGTCCATCGCGGCCTGCTCCAGGTTGGTGTCCATGCCCGACAGCCGCGCCTTGACCGTGACCACGACGAAGGACAGGCAGAACATGATGTGGGCGATCAGGATCGTCCAGAAGCCCAGCTTGCCGCCGACGCCGGCCGAGACGAACAGGGCCAGCAAGGAGGAACCCATGACGATCTCAGGCGACGCCATCGGCAAGAAGATCACCAGGTTGGCGATCGAGCGGCCGGCGAACTGGTGGCGCACCAGTGCGAACGCCATCATCGTCCCGAGGATGGTGGCGACGAGCGTGGCGAGCAGACCGATCTCGATGCTGCGGCCGACCGCCGAGCACATACCTTCAGGCGCGCACGGGTTCGCCCAGTTGTCGAGGGTGAAGCTGCTGAACCGGTAGACCAGCTTGCTGCTGGGGTTGTTGAAGCTCATCAGCACCACGACCGCGATCGGCACAAACGTGTAGAGCAGCACCAGCACTCCGAGCGCCAGCACGAGGTGCTCGCCGACCCAGCGACGCACCGCACTCATACGAGGTCCTCCGTCCCGGACTTGCGGATGTACGCAAGCACCATCGCCACGATGATGACCATCAGGACCACCGACATGGCGCCCGCCGCCGGGTAGTCGTTGGCGTCGGTGAACAGGTTCTGGATGACGTTGCCGATCATCCGCTCCGACGGGCTGCCGAGCAGCTGGGCGTTGATGTAGTCACCGGCCGCGGGGATGAACGTCAGCAGGGTGCCCGCGACCACACCGGGCAGCGACAGCGGCCACGTCACCTTGAGGAACGCCACCGCCGGCGAGGAGTACAGGTCGTTGGCGGCCTCGATGAGGCGGCGGTCGATCCGTTCCAGGGAGGCGTAGAGCGGCAGCACCATGAACGGCAGGAAGTTGTAAGTCAGCCCCGCAATGACCGCGACCGGTGTGGCCAGCAGTCGCGAGCCAGGCCCCATGACGTGCACGAACTGCAGGGTGTTGACGATGAGACCGTCGTCGGCGAGCAGCAGCTTCCACGAGAGCGTGCGGATGAGGAAGCTGGTGAAGAACGGTGCGATCACCAGCACGAGCATGAGGTTCTTCCACCGCCCGGCCTTGTAGGCGATCGCGTACGCCAGCACGTACCCCAACACGAGACACAGCCCGGTCGAGATGGCGGCATAGGCCAGCGAGCGGATCAGCGGCTGCCAGTACGAGCCGAGCGAGTCGGTGAAGTTGGAGAAGCTCCAGGTCATGTCGTACCCGGCGAAGATCGAGCCGGCCGGGTCGTACAGGCTCGTTGCCACCAGCGAGTAGAGCGGCAGGACGAAGAACACGACCAGCCACAGCATCGCCGGGAGCAGCAGCAGGTAGCCGACCACGGCCGCGCGGCTACGGGGCGTATGTGACCGGGCCGGTGCCGGACTACCCGGGCCCGCGGTGGAGGTCTCGTCCTCGACCAGCAGACCGGGGCCTGCCGGTGCTGCCGCGTCGCTCATCGCAGGTCGTCCCCGCGGTCGACGCCCGCGGTGGCGTCCTGCGCGGCGTCCAGGAGGAAGGCGAACTCGGGCCGCCAGGACAGGTCGACGCGGGTGCCTCCCGCGAGGATCGGTCGGACGCCGGTGTTCTGCTCGAAGGCCATCAGCTCCTGGCCCCACGGCATCCGGACGAGGTACTGGGTGCTCACGCCGACGAAGCTGACGTCGGTGACCACACCTCCACAGATGCGGTTGCCGGGGGCGTCGAGGGCCTTCCCTTCCGGAGCGATCATGACCTTCTCCGGACGGATGCCGACCCAGCCGGCGCCGCCGTCGACGTGGGCACGCGAGCGTGGGACCAAGACCTTGGTGTCCTGCATGTCGACCACGACGTTGTCGCCGTCGGGCCCGACGACGGTGCTGGCGACGAGGTTGGACTGGCCGAGGAAGTTGGCGACGAAGGTGGTGCGCGGGTTCTCGTACAGCTCCGACGGCGCACCCATCTGCTCGATCGCGCCGGCATTCATCACCGCGATGGTGTCGGCCATCGTCATGGCCTCCTCCTGGTCGTGGGTGACGTGGATGAACGTGCACTCGACCTCGTCCTGGATGCGCTTGAGCTCGATCTGCATCGAGCGGCGCAGCTTGAGGTCCAGCGCCCCGAGCGGCTCGTCGAGCAGCAGCACCTCCGGCTTGTTGATCAGCGCCCGGGCCAGCGCGACCCGCTGCTGCTGCCCGCCGGACAGCTGGGCCGGCTTCTTGCGGGCCTGGGACTCCAGCTCGACGAGCTCGAGCATCTCGCGTACCTGGGTGTCGCAGTCCTTGACCTTGCGGCGCTTCAGCCCGAACGCGACGTTGTCCTGGATCGACAGGTGCGGGAAGAGCGCGTAGCTCTGGAAGACGGTGTTCACCGGACGCTGGTACGGCTTGTCGTGGGTGATGTCTCGGTCGCCGAGGCTGATGCTGCCCGACGTCGGGCGCTCCAGTCCGGCGACAATCCACAACGTCGTGGTCTTGCCGCACCCCGACGGACCGAGCAGGGCGAAGAACGCACCGCTCGGGACCTCCAGGTCTAGCGACTTCACAGCGGTGAAGGAGGCGAACTCCTTGGTCACCGCCTGCAGTCGCAGGCGCCCCGAGGTGCTCGCGGCCCGCTGCTCCTGCGCGGGGACCGACTGCTCAAGCGCCTGTGACATCGGACCACTCTCCTTCGTATATCTGCATCTGCGTCTCACCCAGCGCCATGAACAGCGACGTCTTGGCGAGGGTGTCCTCGCTGGGGAAGATCAGCTCGTTGTCGACCAGGCTCGGGTCGACCTTCTCCATGGCCTGCTGTGCACCCTTGACGGGGCAGATGTAGTTGACCCACCCGGCCAGCTTGGCGGCCACGACCGGGTCGTAGTAGTAGTCGATCCACTTCTCGGCGTTCGCCTGGTGCGTAGCCAGGTTGGGGACCAGCATGTTGTCGCTCCAGAGCATCACCCCCTCCTCGGGTATGACGAACTTGATGTCGGGGTTGTCGGCCTGGACGCCGATCACGTCACCGGACCAGGCCTCGCAGGCAACGATGTTGCCGGCGGTGAGGTCCTGGATGTAGTCGTTGCCGGTGAAGCTGCGCACCTGCCCGTCGCCGACGGCCTTGCGCAGGCGCTCGATCGCTGAGTCCCACTGGGCGGGCGTGAAGTTCGCCGGGTCGGCGCCCACCACGAACAGCATGAACGCCATCGTGTCGCGCATCTCGGTGAGCAGCGTGATCTTGCCCTTGAGGTCCGGGCGGCTGACCAGCTCCTCGAAGCTCTTGATCTCCCCGGTCTCTTTGGCGTTGTAGGCGATGCCGGTGAGGCCGCTCTGCCAGGTCGCGGAGTACTCGCGGTTCTTGTCCCACGCCGGGTGCGCGAGCGAGGGCAGGATGTTCTCCTGCATGGTTTTGACCGACCCGGGCGTGAACTGCTGGATCCAGCCCAGCGCGATCATCCGCGCCGCCATCCAGTCGGTCAGCACAAACATGTCGCGCTTGACGCTCTGGCAGGTGCTCATCTGGTTGCGCACCTTGGCGAAGAACTCAGCGTTGTCGTTGACGTCGGCGGTGTAGGACACCGAGATGCCGGTCTGCTGCTGGAACTCGGCCATCGTCGACGTCGGCTTGTTGCGCGGGTCGATGTACGCGGGCCAGTTCGAGACGATCAGCTTCTTGTCCTGCTCGGACAGGTCCGGGCTCTTGCAGACGGCGGGATCCTGCTGGGCCCCGTCGGTGCCGAACAGCGGCAGCACCCCGGCGCTGGCGGCGAGGAACGCCGCCGCACCGGCGCTCTGGAGAAGTGTCCGGCGCTTGATGTCGGTCATGAGAAGCCTCCCGAGCCGTGCGTGGATCGATCTGCGAACACCGTACGGTGCCACTCCTTGCGGGCGACACCACTGATCTCGACCATGACGTGCTTGACCTGGGTGTACTCCTCGAAGGAGTACGAGCTCATGTCCTTGCCGAAGCCGGAGGACTTGTAGCCCCCGTGGGGCATCTCGGAGATGATCGGGATGTGGTCGTTGATCCATACGCACCCGGCCCGGATCTGGCGGGTGGCGCGTGAGGCGCGGAGCAGGTCGGTGGTCCACGCCGACGCGGCCAGCCCGTATGGCGTGTCGTTCGCGAGTGCGATCGCCTCGTCGTCGGTGTCGAACGGCATCGCGGCCAGCACCGGCCCGAAGACCTCGTCTCGCATGATCGAGGCGTCGCGGCCGACGTCGCGGACGAGGGCAGGACAGACGTACGCGCCGCGCGCCAGCGGACCATTGTCCGGTGACGCGCCGCCGATGACGGTGCCGCCCTCCTTGCGGGCGCGCTCGATGTGGTCGGCCACCCGGTCGCGCTGGGTGAAGGAGACCAGCGGTCCCAGGTCCGTGTCGTCGTCGCGCGGGTCGCCGATCCGCAGGCCGGCCATCAGGTCCGCGACCCCGGCGCAGAACCGCTCGTACAGCGAGGAGTGCACGATCGCCCGGGTGGCGGCGGTGCAGTCCTGGCCGCTGTTGATGACCGACGCGGCCACCGCCCCGTGGACGGCCGC
>JBPCRX010000075.1:0-9694 GCA_050996395.1 Nocardioidaceae bacterium | reverse complement strand
CACGCCGAAGCGCGAAGGGTCGGTGACCAACAACATGGTGGCCGCGGAGACATACAGGGAGTACACGGTCACGTCCGGGTGCTTTGCTGCCACCGCTGACACGATGCGGCTCCACAGCGTGCCGGCGTGCACGAGCACGTTGGTCTTGTGCACCCAGGTGAGCTTCTGGCGCGAGCGCCGTTCGGCCCTCGCGAACGCGTCGCGCACGACGCGCTCCACCCCGAACGCAGTGTTGACGCTCACCTCCGTCGCGACCTCCGCCGACGTACCGGCTCTCAGCCGCCCTCCGTTGCCGACGTACGGGCCCTCGGTACCCTCGCGCACCACGACGAAGTCAACGACTCCCGGATCGAACAGTGGGATTGAGACGCCGGGGTAAATTCGCGACGGTCGCAGGTTGACGTAGTGGTCGAGCTCGAACCGCAGCCTCAGCAGAAGTCCGCGTTCGAGGAGACCGGGCGGCATCGACGTGTCATTGGGCTT
The DNA here is from genome assembly GCA_050996395.1 of Nocardioidaceae bacterium. GTDB lineage: Bacteria > Actinomycetota > Actinomycetes > Propionibacteriales > Nocardioidaceae > JBPCRX01. Next base: position 9,211 of record JBPCRX010000075.1, on the reverse strand, counting down.
GCCCCCGACCGCGCCGAGGATGATCGCGTCGTGCTCGGCGATCTCGGCCAGCACCGGGTCGGGCAGCACCTCCCCGGTGCGCTGCCAACGCTCGGCGCCCAGGTCGTAGTCGGTGCGTTCGAACGAGACGCCGTACGCCGGTCCGAGCACGTCGAGCACCTTCAGCGCCTCGGCGGTGACCTCGGGACCGATGCCGTCGCCGCCGATGACGGCGAGCCGGATGCGCTGGCTCATCGCCACATCCTAGGGAGGCGGCAGCCGGTGGGGATCTCGGTGAACCGGTCTGCGCCGGTCAGTTCTCCTCGCGCCGATACCCGCCGTTGTCACGCCGGTCGAGCGCTTCTTGCAGCGGGTTGTCGACCGTCGCCGCCGAAGTGGTCGGTCGAGGATGGACGAGGGGAGAGACCGGTTGGTCACGATCTGCTTGCGTTGGGTTCCACTCGGGATACATGTCGTACATCGGTTGGCTCCTGCTGTCGTCTGGGTGAGGAGACCGTGGCCGATACCGCACGATGCGTGGAGCACCCGATGCGGTGGCGGAGTGAAGATTCCTCGGCAACGCGGTCGGCCAACGCCAGAACCCCGCGGCGAGGTGTCGGCCTAGGAAGCCTCGCCGCGGCCGCGAAGAATGGCTACGCAGAACCGCATGATTTCGCCAGGCTAACGTGGGCCGCCGTGCTTGTCAGCGAGAATGAGATCCCGTCTCGATGGATGAGACGACGGCTCCAAAGCATGTGCCAGACTCACCAGATGAGCGCCCTGCCCCAGCCGCCGCCGCTTGTGAGCAAGGCATTGGACCTGTCGCGACGCCGAGGATTCGTGACCTCCAGCCGCTCCGAGACTGGCCGACTGCTCGCCGCGCTGGCCGCAAGCCGTCAAGGGACGTTGGGCGAGTGCGGCACCGGCTGCGGCGTGGGTGCGGCCTGGCTTGCCAGTGGCGCGCGGCAGGACAGCCGGGTGGTGACCGCCGAGGTGGACGCCGACCTGGCCGAGGCGGTCGCCGAGCTGTTCGCGACCGAAACGGCCGTCGAGGTCGTCAACGGTGACTGGAAAGCGCTGGGCGAGCGGGGCCCGTTCTCGCTGCTCTTCCTCGACGTCCGTGCCGCCAAGCACTCAGGCGCCGACCTGGTGGCCGAGATGCTGGAGGCCGGCGGCATCGTCGTGCTGGACGACTTCACTCCCTGCCAGACCTGGCCGCCGGTCTACGAGGGCCGGGTCGACACCATGCGCGAGCAGTGGCTGATGGATGAACGGTTCACCACCGTCGAGGTGATGGTCGCACTGGACGCGTCAGTCCTCATCGCCGCCAAGAACTGACCTGGCGACGGAGAAGGGGCGAACCGGCCGTTGCTGCGCTGCGTCATAACCACATGCGCCGCCTCTTACTGCACCTCGGGGGCTGGGGTGCCGCCATGACGCTGGTCGGCTGCACACCTGGTGGGTCTTCAGACACTCAGCCCGCGGCAACGGACAACGCCAGCTTCACGGTCGCCACCTCCCCAGCTGCCACGAGCTCGACATCGCCTACGACTTCTGGGCCGGAAGTCGTACTCGCCAAGTCGGGGGTCTGTGGCGATGCATACTTCTGGGCCGTCAACCGGGCCGAGACCCTGGCGGTGACAATCAGCGTCGCAGCCCGCTACCGCTCGAGCACGACGTCCACGAAGGTGGATCTGTCGCCGGCTGCTGCCCCTCGTTCGCTCGATGTGAACGTCTTCCGCGGCGACGAGCTGGGGTCTCACTTCTGCACCGACGTGATAGTGGGGTCACCGCCGGCGCGCATAGCGGCCGCTACCATCACCGGATCACTTGTTCTTGCTCCTCGTGGCCATGCTTTCCGGTGCGGGGGCCGAGCCACGCTACGGCTGGACTCTTTGCATTTCGGCGACGGTTGGTCTGCACGCCCCACGAAGCTGGTCGCTCAAGGGCTCGGCTGTTACGCCGGTTGATCAGAGACTGACGCTGCGCGCCAGGCTGGTCTTCATCTCGGCGGCGATGTCGTGTAGAACGTCGGTGGGTATGGCCGAGTCAACGGTCAGCGCCACCAGCGCCAATCCGCCCTGATGGTCCCTTGCCACCTGCATGCCCCCGATGTTGACCTGCGCTTCACCAAGCAGGCGCCCGACCGCACCCACCATCCCGGGCCGGTCCTCGTACGTGAAGAAGGCCAAGTTGTCCGTCGGCTCCAGGTCGACGTCGTACCCGTTGACCTCGACGAGCCGCTCGCGCTGGTGGATGCCGATCAACGTGCCGGAGACCGAGATCTGCGCGCCGTCGGCGAGGGTGCCGCGCAGTGTGACGAGATTGCGGTGGTCAGGACTCTCGGCTTCTGTGACCAGCCGCACCGCCACCCCTCGCTCGGCCGCCAGCAGAGGGGCGTTCACGTACGAGACGGACTCCTCCACGACGTCGGCGAAGACACCCTTGAGAGCGGCCAGCTCGAGCACCTTGACGTCGTGCTGCGTGATCTCGCCTCGGACCTCGACGTCGAGCTGCTGAGCAACCTCCCCCGCGAGCGCGGTGAAGATGCGCCCGAGCTTCTCGTTGAGCGGTATGCCGGGTCGCACGTCCTCGGCGATGACTCCGCCCTGCACGTTGACCGCGTCGGGTACCAGCTCGCCCTCGAGCGCCAGCCTCACCGAACGTGCCACCGCGACACCCGCCTTCTCCTGGGCCTCCTGCGTCGAGGCACCGAGGTGCGGCGTGGCAACGACCGTGTCGAGCTCGAACAGTGGCGAGTCAGTGCACGGCTCGCTGGCGAACACGTCCAGACCGGCTCCGGCCAGCCGGGCTTGCTTGAGAGCGGCGTACAGCGCCTGCTCGTCGACGATGCCACCTCTCGCGGCGTTGACGATCACTGCCGAGGGCTTGCACCGCGCCAGCTGTTCAGCACCGATGAGCCCTGCCGTCTCGGCGGTTTTGGGCAGATGGACGGAGATGAAGTCCGCCGTGCCCATCAGCTCGTCGAGAGGCACCAACCGAACTCCCAGCTGGGCCGCTCGACCGGCCTGAACGTAGGGGTCGTAGGCGATCACCGACATGCCGAACGCGCTGAGCCGTTGGGCGACCAGAACCCCTATCCGGCCGAGGCCGACGATGCCGAGCGTCTTCTCGAAGAGCTCGATGCCGGAGTATTTCGAGCGCTTCCACTCACCGCGCTTGAGTGATGCGGTGGCGGGAGCGATGTGTCGGGCTGCAGCCAGTAGCAGACCGACCGCGAGCTCGGCCGCGCTGACGATGTTGGAGGTCGGTGCGTTGACCACCATGACGCCGGCCTGGGTGGCCTGCTTGACGTCGATGTTGTCCAGGCCGACCCCCGCCCGAGCGACCACCTTGAGACGTCCCGCGGCAGCCAGCGCCTCGGCGTCGATCTTGGTGGCGCTGCGCACCAAGATCGCGTCGACGTCGGTGACGGCGGCCAGCAGCTCGGCTCGGTTCGAGCCGTCGCAGTGCCGGATCTCGAAGCCGGGTCCCAAGGCATCCACCGTTGCGGGGCTGAGCTCCTCGGCGATGAGTACGACAGGCTTCGTCACAGGTGACCCTCGGATCAGTTCGTCAGGTGGCTCGACGGCGGCGGATGAGGCTCGCCGGAGCACCACGCTGTGCTCATGCCCGACGATCCTAGACGAGCACCACTCGTTCCCACCGGCGTCAGCGCGTTGCGGTGCCCTCGGTGTAGTCATCGTCATGGGACTTGACCCACGCCATCAGGGTGCGCAGCTGACGGCCGGTCTGCTCGATTGGGTGTGTCTCGCTGGCCCTGCGGAAGTCCCGAAACTTCGGCGCGCCAGCGTCCTGGTCGGCGATGAAGCCCGCGGCCCAGGTGCCGTCCTGGATGTTGGTCAGCACGTCCTTCATACGAGCCTTGACCGAGGCGTCGATGACGTAGGGGCCCGAGGTGTAGTCGCCGTACTCGGCGGTGTCTGAGACCGACCAACGCTGCTTGGCGATGCCGCCTTCGTACATCAGGTCGACGATGAGCTTGAGCTCGTGCAGGCACTCGAAATAGGCGACCTCGGGCTGGTAGCCGGCCTCCGTCAGCGTCTCGAAGCCGGCCTGCACCAACGCCGAGACGCCGCCGCACAGCACGGCCTGCTCACCGAACAGGTCCGTCTCGGTCTCCTCCGTGAACGTGGTCCGGATGCCGCCGGCGCGCAGGCCACCGATGGCCTTGGCGTACGACAGCGTCAGCTCCCAGGCGGAACCGGAGGCGTCCTGCTCTACCGCCACCAGGACGGGAACGCCGCGGCCCTCGGTGAACTCCCGGCGCACCAGGTGGCCTGGCCCCTTGGGGGCGACCATGCAGACGTCGACTCCTGCCGGAGGCTCGATGTAGCCGAAGCGGATGTTGAACCCGTGCCCGAAGAGCAGTGCGTCTCCCTCGATGAGGTTCGGCTCGATCGCCTCGGCGTAGAGGGACCGCTGCACCGGGTCCGGAGCCAGCACCACGACGAGGTCCGCTTCCTCGCATGCCTCGTACGGAGTGAGGACCCGCAGACCTTCTGCCTCGGCCTTGGGCCTGCTTCGTGACCCCTCGAGCAGACCGACGCGCACGTCGACCCCTGAGTCGCGCAGAGACAACGCGTGAGCATGCCCCTGGCTTCCGTACCCCAGCACGGCGACGTTGCGGCCCTGAACGACGCTCAGGTCGGCGTCGTCGTCGTAGAACATCTCAGCCATGGCGGCTCTCGTCTCCTTCGTCCTGCGCCCTCTGGGGGCGAATGGTGGGCTGGGTGGGCTGGGTGGGCATGGTGGGCTGGGTGGGTCACGCGGGCGCGGCCAGCGCCACTGGGGCGGCCGGTTTCACGCTGCGGTCGGTGATGGAGCGACCCCCACGGTTGATGGCGACCATCCCCGACTGCACGAGCTCACGGATGCCGAACGGCTCGAGCATCCGCAGCATCGCCTCGAGCTTGTCACGGTTGCCGGTCACCTCGATGGTCACGGCGTCGACCGCCACGTCGACGACCTTGGCGCGAAACAGCTGCACAGTCTCGAGCACCTGGCTCCTGGTGTGGCTGTCGGCGCGGACCTTGACCAGGGCCAGCTCCCGCTCGACCGCGATCCCCGGCTCGAGCTCGACGATCTTGAGGACCTCGATGAGCTTGTGTAGCTGCTTGGTGACCTGTTCGAGCGGCTGGTCGTCGAGGTTGACGGCGATCGTCATCCGCGACACCTCACGGCGCTCGGTCGGCCCGACTGCCAGGGACTCGATGTTGTAGCCCCGACGGGAGAACAGCGACGCCACCCGCGCCAGCACTCCCGGCTTGTTCTCGACAAGGACGGACAGTGTGTGGATGGCCATGGCTGCGTCTCCTCAGAGGTCGTCATCGTCGAAGTCGGGCTTGAGGTCCCGAGCGATCTGGATGGCATCGTTGCTGGTGCCGGCAGTCACCATCGGCCAGACCATCGCATCCGGGTTGACGACGAAGTCGACCACCACTGGCGCGTCGTTGATCTGCATCGCCTTGGTGATCACAACGTCGACGTCGTCGGCGGACTCACAGCGAAGCCCGACGCATCCGAGGGCTTCGGCCAGCTTGACGAAGTCCGGGATGCGGGTGGAGTGCAGGTCGGTGTTGGAGTAGCGCCCTTCGTAGAAGAGCGTCTGCCACTGGCGCACCATCCCCAGGCTCGAGTTGTTGATGACGGCGAACTTGATGGGTATGGCGTTGCGGGCACACGTAGCGAGCTCCTCGTTGGTCATCTGGAAGCAGCCGTCGCCATCGATGGCCCAGACCGTGCGCTGCGGCTCGCCGACCTTGGCGCCCATCGCAGCTGGTACGGCGAAGCCCATCGTTCCCAATCCGCCGGAGTTGATCCACGAGCCCGGCCGTTCGTACTTCACGAAGTGGGCAGCCCACATCTGGTGCTGGCCGACGCCGGACACGTAGGTGGCGTCGGGACCCGCAAGGGCGCCGATGCGTTCGATGACGTACTGCGGCGACAACGAGCCCTCGTGGGTGTCATACCCGAGCGGGTACCGATCGCGCCACGTCTGGCACGTGGCCAACCAGGGGGCGGCGTCGCCCCGACGGCCCGCGTCGTACTCCCGTTGCAGCGCGAGAGTGAGCGCGAGAACGACCTCGCGGCAGTCCCCGACGATGGGGACGTCGGCGTGACGGTTCTTGGAGATTTCGGCCGGATCGATGTCGGCGTGGATGACCTTGGCCTCCGGCGCGAAGGAATCCAGTCTCCCGGTCACCCGGTCGTCGAAGCGCGCCCCCAGAGCGATCAGCAGGTCGGCCCGCTGCATGGCGCCGACGGCTGCGACTGTCCCGTGCATGCCAGGCATACCGAGGTGCAGCGGATGACTGTCGGGGAAGGCGCCGCGCGCCATGAGGGTCGTCACGACCGGGATCTTGGTCAGCTCCGCCAACGCGAGGAGCTCCGCGCTCGCCCCGGCGCGGATGACACCCCCGCCGACGTACAGCACGGGTCGCTGCGACCGGGCGATCAGCCGCGCGGCCTCGCGGATCTGATTGGAGTGGGGCTTGTTCACCGGGCGGTAACCGGCCAATGCCACGGTCGACGGGTACTCGGAGGTCGTCGTCGCCTGCAACGCGTCCTTGGAGATGTCAACCAGCACTGGCCCGGGCCGACCGGTCGAGGCGATGTGGAACGCCTCGGCGATGGCGCGCGGGATGTCGTCGGCATCGGTGATGAGGTAGTTGTGCTTGGTGATCGGCATGGTGATGCCGCGAATATCGGCCTCCTGGAACGCGTCGGTGCCGATCGACGGGCTCGACACCTGACCGGTGATGGCCACCAGCGGGACCGAGTCCATGTGGGCGTCGGCGATCGGCGTCACCAGGTTGGTGGCGCCGGGTCCACTGGTGGCCATGCAGACACCCACCCGCCCGGTCGCGGCGGCGTAGCCCTGGGCAGCGTGACCGGCTCCCTGTTCGTGCCGGACGAGGACGTGGCGGATCTTGGTCGAGTCCATCAGTGGGTCGTATGCCGGGAGGATCGCGCCGCCTGGAATACCGAAGACCGTGTCCACGCCGGCATGCTCGAGCGCCCGGATGAGGCTCTGCGCACCTGTCAGGTGTTCTGCCATCTGCTTGCCTCCTCTGCGGTGCTGCACCGATCTGTTGACGGCTGCTGGACTCGTGGAGAAAAGAAAAAACCCCTCGGCCGCAAGGCAGGCGAGGGGCGACGCGCGAGGCGACTGGTCAACTGGCCTGCGCAGGCGCGTCGTCGGTTACGAGAAGAATCCACTGCACAGTCCCACGGTGGTCGACCGCCGTCTCATGGTCAAGCCCCCGAGACAGACGTCTCAGCATGTGACATGAGCGGGATGCCCGCCGGCGGACCGGCATGCTACTGGTAGCTGATGAAACTGACCCGCGGGCGGATGTGCGTCACCTCTCGCGGGGTGAACAGATCGCTGTCCTCGTCGTAGAACAGCTTGAAGCCCAGGTGGAACCGCTTCGGTCTAGCTACCGCGTGGTAGGTGTCCAGCTTCGCCTGCTGGCTCCCGAACCCGTCGACGTGTTGCACCATGGCCAGCGGTCGCGGGCGCCGCACGCGCTCGATGTGCTGCACCATGTCGGTACGGAACTGGTGCATCATGAACAGCTTCTGAGGTAGCTGGTTGCGGCGGGTGACGCCGGCGACATACCGCACGACCCGGTTGACCTCCGCCGCTCCGACGGATCCGATGGTCTGGCCCGGCACCTCACCAGGACCCATGTGCCACTCGGGGTCGAGCGCGAGCCCCACGAACGGGTTTCGCAGCGCCCACCCGTACTTCTTCGCCTGTGGCAGGAACCTGCCTCGACCAGGCTGGAGGTCGAGCACCAGCAGCGCGTTGTGGCGACGAGCCGCCCGGACGTACTCGTGCACGTAGCTGCTGGCGATGAAGTGGCTGTAGTTGCCATCACTTCCGGGGCTAGCGTCGGCGATCGAGACGATCAGCTCGTAGACGATCTGCGGCTTCTTGCCGGTGGCCGCACCGAACGGCTTGGCGGCGGCGCGGAGCCTGCGAGTCATCTCCGGAGGAGCCGTCTCACCCAGCACACCCAACGCCCCGGTGTGCGCAGTGCCGTAGTAGGCAACGAGCACCTTGCCGGGGAAGACCCGCTGCCGAACGAACCGCGGCGTCGAGATGAACGAACTGGTCGAGGCCGCGCCGCCTGCGCCTGCTCCGGATGCGCCAGCGAGCTGGTCCGCGGCGAGGTTGGCTGGATCGCCGCCGCATGCTTCACCCGCGGCGAGCGCGAGCACGCCGACCAGACAGGCGCTGATGAGACGTCGTCGAGCTCCCCCGGGCATTTTTCGACTGTAAAGGATCAGACCCTGTCGAAGTCGAAGGCTGGCAGTCCGTCGATGCTGCTTTCGTTATGTCGGCGTCGGTAGGCCATCTGACCGGCGGCCCCCTTGCGGTCCATGTGCGGCGGCAGCAGGTCACGCTCGCCGGCATACGGCAGCTGCGGTACGCCGAACCCACACGAGTCACTCACCCGTTCGACGTCGACAACCACGACGGCGCGTGCTCCGCGTGTCTCGGCGAATCGTGGCAGCCAGGCGCTGAAGTCGTCGTCATAGAGCGTGACGAGCCGGCCACGTCCATGCAGTCTGACGACATTCGGGGTGTCGTCGAACGAACAGAACATAAGAGTGATGCGGCCGTTGTCGCGTAGGTGGGCGATCGTCTCGGCACCGCTGGCGGTGAGATCGAGATACGCAACTGTGTGGTCATCCACCACGACAAGGGTCCCGCCGACCCCCTTCGGGGAGACGTTGACCCGCCCGTCGGGAGAGCTCGGGGCAGTCGCGACGAAGAAGACGTGTTGGCTCTCGATGAACGCGCGCAGGCGGTCGTCGATGCGCTCGTGGACCTTGCTCATCGCCTCAACCGCACACCGCGCCGACGGCGGCTGACTGCACGAGCTTGCGGTACTTGGCGAGCACACCTTTGGTGTACGTCGCTGGGAGTGGCTGCCACCCGGCGTGACGGCTTTCCAGCTCGGCTGCCTCGACGAGCACGTCGAGCGTCCGGCGAACCATGTCGAGACGGATCACGTCGCCGTCGCGGACGAATGCGATCGGACCCCCGTCGACCGCCTCGGGGGCAACGTGGCCGACGCAGGGCCCGGTCGTGCCGCCGGAAAAGCGTCCATCGGTGAGCAGGAGGACGTCCTTGCCAAGACCAGCGCCCTTGATGGCACCGGTGATGGCGAGCATCTCGCGCATGCCAGGGCCACCC
>JBPCRX010000064.1:0-26534 GCA_050996395.1 Nocardioidaceae bacterium | reverse complement strand
GAGCGCCCCCGCCTCCAGAGCCGCCTCGACCGTGACGTCGAGCTCCTCGCAGGAGATCTCGAAGTCGTCGCGCATCGACTCATGAGAGGCGCTCAGACAGGCGCCGATCTCGGCGGGGCGGCCCGCCTGCAGCACGTCGGCAACCTGCTGGACCCGTTGGATCTCGCTGACCACTTGGTGCGCACGACTGCGGAGCCGGTCGTCGCCCAAGGTGGGGACCTCCTCGAGCGTGGCGTCGCGCAGCGACTCGAGCCCGAGTGTAGCCGTGGCCGCCTCACAGTCGTGGCGGCGGTCGGCATATTCACCGCCCACCAGGGAGTGCTCCGCACCGGTGTTGATGAGCAGCAGGGTCAGATCCTTGTCGGACAGATCGAAGGCGATCGAGGTGGTGTCCATCGACCGGCAGTCCAGCAGCATGACATGACCCGCCTCGCACAAGACCGATGCCAGCTGGTCCATGGCGCCCGTCGGCACGCCGACGAATTCGTTCTCGGCCACTCGGGCGACGTTGGCGAGGTCACGTGGCGCCAGGCCCAGGCCGCACTCGTCGTTGACGGCGGATGCTACGGAGCAGGAGAGCGCCGCGGACGACGACAGGCCTGCACCGAGTGGTACGTCGCTCGAGATGTGCACGTCGAGGCCGGCCACAACCAGGCTCCGTTGCCGGAACGCCCAGACCACCCCGGCGACGTAGGCCCCCCAGTCGTCGACGTCGTCCGGTCCGCTGTCGACTCCGAACTCAACGGATCCGACGTCTTCGGAGGTCACCTGGACCGTGTCATCGTCGCGCTGCGCCACGCGGGCGGTGGTCACGAAGGGCAGGGCAAACGGCAGCACCAGACCGTCGTTGTAGTCGACGTGCTCACCGATCAGGTTGACACGTCCGGGAGCTGCCCAGGTGGCGGTCATCGGGCCGGGACCTCTGACGCCAGGAGGTCGAACCGGACGAGGTCGACCACCGAGCCATCGGCGGCGCCCGGGCGCAGCTTTTCCGGGCCCACCCGACGCTCCGGTTCGGCCATCGCGGCCTCGACCGTCATACCGTCGCCGTAGGCGTAGAGCTCCAGCCGGTGGCGGTCCGGTGTGGTGACCATGGTGATCATCAGACGACCCTAGCGATGGGCACCACTCATCGAGATAGGCATGAGGAGCTCGCCGGACATTACGCTGATGACCATGGACCAAGCCCGATGAGCGGGACTCTGCGCGACATCGCGCTGGTGCTCGTCTTCATCCTTACCAGTGGCGTGTTCGTGTTGGCCGAGATGTCGCTGATCTCGTTGCGTGACAGCCAGGCTAGGGCGCTCGAGGGCAAAGGGCGCCGCGGCACCATCGTCGCGAGGTTGAACCGTGACCCCAACCGCTTCCTCGCTGCGGTGCAAGTGGGTGTCACCTTGGCGGGTTTCTTGTCGGCTGCCTTCGGAGGAGCGACGCTCGCCGGGCGCCTCGCGCCGGTGCTGCGTGGGTGGGGCGTGTCGGAAGGTTTGGCCGACTCGGTGGCTCTGATCCTGATCACGCTGGCCATCTCCTACGTATCGCTGGTCATCGGCGAGCTGGCTCCCAAGCGGCTCGCCCTACAGCGGGCGGAGTCCATCTCGCTGGTCGTGGCGCCCACGGTCGACCGGATGGCCACGCTCGCCCGCCCGATCATCTGGCTGCTGTCGATATCGACCAACCTCGTCGTCCGGCTGGTCGGCGGTGACCCGAAGGCAAAGCGGGAGGAGATCAGTGATGCCGAGATCCGTGACCTGGTATCGGGGTCACAGACCCTCGGCGCCGAAGAGCGCCAGATCGTGGAGGACGTGTTCGAGGCAGGGGACCGCCAGATCCGCGAGGTGATGGTGCCCCGCACCGAGGTGGCCTTCATCGGTGCGCAGACCCCCACCTACAAGGCGGCGCAGTTCGCGCTCCAACACCCGCACTCGCGCTACCCGGTCATCGGTGCGTCGTCGGACGACGTACTCGGCTTCGTGCACACGCGCGACCTGCTCGACCCCCGAGTTGCCGGGAGGTCGGTGCGGGTCGCGCAGATCGCCCGCGAGGTGCTGCTGCTGCCGTCGACCCGTCATCTGCTCGCGGCGCTCACCGACATGCGCCGAGAAGGTGCTCATCTGGCGATCGTGGTGGACGAGTACGGCGGCACAGCCGGCATCGTCACTTTGGAGGACCTCGTCGAGGAGCTGATCGGTGACATCAAGGACGAGTACGACGTCGACGAGCCCGAGACGACGCGGTCCCTCACCGGCGAGGTCGAGGTCGACGGTCTGCTCAACCTCGACGACTTCGAGGACGAGACGGGTCTGGAGCTTCCTGACGGTCCCTACGAGACGGTGGCCGGCTACATCATGCAGCAGCTCGGCCACCTGCCGACCGTCGGTGACGCAGCGACGGTCGACGGCTACACGCTGACAGTCCTCGGCGTCGACGGCCGCCGGGTCTCGCGTGTCAAGGTCGCAGCAGCATCCGGCGGAGGCGACCTCGGGCCGGCCTCGCATCTCGACGACCAGGCCGTGGCAGCAGTCGAGTCGGCCGAGCGGCTGCCGTCACAAGCCGACCCGGATCGGCGCGCCGAGGTCTCCGACCAGGAACGGACACCGTCGTCCGAGACGAAGACTCGGGAGTCGTCACCTCTGACGTAGCACCTCGCGGACCACGTCGTGCCTCGACATCGATCGCTACGCTCCGGCTTCTGCACCGGGATGATCCTCACAGGTGACGACGTCCTAGCGGTGTGTTCGGTTGTTGTTTGACCCGGTCACTTCAGCGGCCTCTCGTCAATCACAGCCGTGAACAGCAGTGAACAGCGTTGCCTGACGACGAAAGGGACGACCGACATCGGCTGGCTCGATGACACAATGGCGGGCATGTCATCGACCCCCGCCGCCGCCGCCGGGCGCCCTCGCGTGCTCTCGGGCATCCAGCCGACTGCGGACTCGTTCCACCTCGGGAACTACCTGGGGGCGTTACGTCAGTGGGTCACTATGCAGTTCGACCATGACGCGTTCTACTGCATCGTCGACCTGCATGCGATCACTGTCGACCACGATCCTGCAGTGCTCCGCCAACGGACACTCGGTTGCGCCGCCCAGCTGCTGGCGATGGGGGTCGACCCTTCGCAGTCGACGCTGTTCGTGCAGTCGCACGTGTCTGAGCACGCTCAGCTCGCCTGGGTGCTGGGGAGCCTGACCGGCTTCGGCGAAGCATCGCGCATGACCCAGTTCAAGGACAAGTCCGCCAAGGCGGGCCAGGACCGCACGTCGGTGGGGCTGTTCACCTATCCGGTGCTGATGGCTGCTGACATCCTGCTCTACCAGGCTGACAGGGTGCCGGTGGGTGAGGACCAGCGACAGCACCTCGAGCTCACCCGTGATCTGGCGGGGCGGTTCAACAACCGGTTCGGCGAGACGTTCCGGGTTCCGGAGCCTTACATCATCAAGCAGACCGCCAAGATCCTTGATCTCCAGGACCCGAAGATCAAGATGAGTAAAACGGCGTCGACGCCCGCCGGCATCATCGAGCTCCTGGACGATCCCCAGCGATCGGTGAAGAAGATCCGGTCGGCCGTCACGGACTCGGGCAGGGAGATCGTCTATGACGAAGAGGCCAAGCCCGGCGTCTCCAACCTGTTGACCATCTACTCGGCGCTGACAGGGCGAACCGTCGAGGACATCGTGGTGGAGTACTCCGGTCGGGGCTACGGCGACCTCAAGAAGGATCTGGCCGACGTGGTCGAGGAGTTCGTGACGCCGTTGCGGCAGCGCACCGTCGAGCTGCTCGACGACCGCTCGGAGCTCGACGCCGTACTCGCCGAGGGAGCGGCCAAGGCAGGCGAGGTGGCCCGCGCGACGCTCGCCGACGCATACGAGCGGATCGGGTTCGCACCAGCCCGCTGAGGCCATACCACACTGTCAGGCAGGGGATAAGGTTCCACGGATGTCCACCATCGGAGTTGCGATCGCGATCCCCGAGCCGTATGCCGCTGAGCTCCGGCAGCAGCGAGCCTTGTTCGGTGACCCTGAGGCGAGCCGCGTGCCGACGCACATCACCTTGATGCCGCCGAGCGAGGTGGACGGTCATGTCGACGAGGTCGAGAAGCATTTGCGGGAAGTCTGCGAACGTCACGAGCCGTTCCGGTTGCGGCTTCGCGGCACCGCGACGTTCCGCCCGGTCTCACCGGTGGTGTTCGTCAACGTGACGGAGGGCATCTCCTCGTGCGAGCTGTTGGCCGAGGACGTACGCACGGGTCCTCTCGACCAGCAGCTCGCCTTCCCCTACCACCCCCACGTGACCGTCGCGCACCATCTCGCGGAGCCTGACCTCGACCGTGCATACGAGGCTCTCGCCGACTACGACTGCGCGTTCGACGTTGACAGCTTCCATCTGTACGAGCACGGCGACGACGAGGTATGGCGCCCCAGGTCGTCGTTCCACCTTCGACCCGATTCCGAGGGCGACTCAACCGAGGAGGCCGGCGAAAGTCATGGCTGAAGACAAGGTGTCGCGGATCAAGGCCAAGCTGAACGACCTGCGCGAACGTAACCCTTTCATCGACCACGTGTTCGACATGGTGGCGCACTACGGCAAGGTGCAGGGAAGCGTGCTGGCCGGGGCGGCGACGTACTTCGGGTTTTTGTCGTTCTTCCCATTGCTGGCCGTCGCCTTCGCGGTGGTCGGCTACGTCAGCATCTACGCCCCCGATGCGCGGGACTCGTTGGCTCAGGCCATCGAGCAGGTGTTCCCAGGCATCGTCAGCTCGACCGGGAAGCCGGGGACGATCAGCCTGCAGCAGATCGAGAGCGCCAAGGCCACTGCCGGCGTCATCGGGTTCGTGGGCGTCCTCTACTCCGGCCTGAACTGGGTGTCCGGCCTACGAACGGCGCTAGAAACCGCCTTCGAGGTGCCTCCGTCGGAGAAGCGCAACTTCTTCGTCGGCAAGGGGATCGACCTGATGGCGGTGGGCGCCATCGGCGTCATCCTGGTCCTGTCGGTGTCGGTCACCGGCTTCGTCAAGGGTGCAGCGGACACCATGCTCGGCTGGGTGGGGCTCGCGAGCTCGCCGGTCGGCTCCCCTCTGATCTGGGTGCTGGCCGCCCTGCTGGGGTTGGCGGCGAGTACGTTGCTGCTGTTCGTGATGTTCAAGCTGCTCGGCAGCCCGGAGCTCCCGAACAGCGCTCTGTGGCGCGGGGCTCTGCTGGGGGCGGTGGGCTTCGAGGTGCTCAAGCTCATCGTCGTCAACGTCATCGGAGGCGTGGGCGGATCTGCCTTCGCTCCGCTCGCGATAGCAGTCACTCTCGTGGTCTGGATCAACTACTTCTCGAGACTGGTCCTGTACGGCGCCTCGTGGGCGGTGACATCAAGAGAAGTTAGGCGGCCGTCTGTTGGCCGGTTGACCGCCCGCTCGGAGGCGGCGGTCGCCGTTGCCGCACTAGCCGACTCGAAGTCGCAGTCACCCATCGGCGTGGTCAGCGTGTCGGCCGACGCGGCGAAGCGGGACGGTGAGGGCGCCGGTCCGCGCTTCGACGCCGGCAGCGCGATGCTCGGTGCAGCCAGCGGTTATGTCGCCGCACTGCTGACTCGTCGACCTCCGCGTGACTAGTCCCGACCGGAGCGACATCGAGGCCGCCGCACGACGTATCGCCGACACGATCCGTCGTACTCCCATCCTCACTCTCAGTCCTGCCGACACGGGTCTCTCGACCGAGCTGGTGCTCAAGCTGGAGCTGCTCCAGCACAGCGGGTCCTTCAAGGCCCGCGGGGCTCTGAACTCCATCGCCACCCTGTCGACAGGCGTCGACGGCGTGTGTGCGGCCTCAGGTGGAAACCATGCCGGAGCCGTTGCCTGGGCGGCCGAGCGCTCCGGGCTGTCCGCCGACGTCTTCGTGCCGGTCACCGCACCCGCGGCCAAGGTGGCGCGCATCGAGGAGTACGGCGGCCGGGTCCATCTGGTGGACGGACTGGTGAGGGACGCACTCGAGGAGTGCCTGAGGTACTCCGAGAGCCGCGGCGTACCGCTCGTCCACCCCTATGACACTGTCGAGACCGTGAGTGGTGCCGGCACCCTGGGCCTCGAACTGCTCGAACAGGTGCCTGAGCTCGGCACGGTCGTGGTCGGCTGCGGCGGGGGTGGCCTGTACGCCGGTGTCGCGAACGCGCTTCACGACGTCGCTGCTGTGCTGCCTGTGGAACCCGAGCTGTGCCCAACTTTGGCGCGGGCGCTGGAAGCAGGTCGCCCGGTCGACACGCCTGTCGGCGGAGTCGCCGTGGACTCCCTCGGCGCATCGCGGATCGGGGAGATCGCCTTCTCCACCGCCACAGCGGCCGGCGTCAAGCCGGTGCTGGTCGCCGACGACGACATTGTCGAGACCCGCCGCTTCCTGTGGACACGGCTGCGGGTGCTGGCCGAGCCTGGTGCTTGCGTTGCTCTGGCCGCGGTGCTGAGCGGTCGGCTGGACATAGCGGGTCGCGGGGCCGTCGCGGTGGTGCTCTCCGGCGGCAACAACGACTCGGTGCCTCGCTGAGGGAAAGTAGCAGCAACCGACGACACCATGATCCGTCTAGGCACCGAGGCCGTTCGGTCAGGCAACGTGGGCAAGCTTGGTCGTTCCGGTGGAGTCGACGACGTACATCCGTCCGTGTGGTGATCTCCAAACGAAGAAGCCGTTGAAGGGTTGTCGAACCTGCCATCGGCCGTGTGTCTTGATCCGATGATGGAACCTGGTCATCGGCCCGAGGTTGTCGAGCCGCGTCTGGCCGGGCGGTCCACCCGTGTCCGGATCGCGATAGGCGTTGGTGTGGTCGATGTCGCGGCGTCGACTGGTGTTTGAGGCGTAGGGGAAGACGTCGACGGGACTGCGAAGGTGAACTGCTTCGCGCATCAGGTCGGGGACTTCGTAGGCGTCGACCGCAGCCATGCGCGGCAGGTCGATCACTGGCCGGATCGTGACGTGGCAGTGGCTCAGAAAGCTGCGTGCCTGGTCTGTGGTGATCGGTCCGACTCCTTCGAACCTGGCCACTCCAGAGGCGTCGCGCGTGAAGGACTGTTGACTGAGATGGAGGTACAGGGTTGCCGGAGGTCGGGGATCGTCATGAGAGCCGCGCCGCGGCGCCGGCACCTCAGCGTCGTGGAGTCGGCAGGTTTCCGCCTCCTCGGAGTAGTCCTCCGAGGGGTCGGCTTGGATCGACCCCCGCCGGTCGAACAGGTCAAGCGCACGCTGCGGCTGCGCGAGGACACCGACAGCCCGACCTCGTCGGACGTCTTTGGTGCTCAGGTCTCCCAACGCCTGCAGACCCTCGGCAATCCGCTCGATCGAGGCGTCGAACCAGATGGCGTTCGGCGCTTGCGTGCGAATAAAGATGTCCTTGATCCCGTGGTCGTTCGACTGCCCGAGCCATACCCCCTGGGAGCGCGAGGCGTTGTCGGCCAGCTCCGCGGCGCCTGCGGGATCGGCCTCGATGCAGGCCGCCTCCACGATCGCCTCGAGGCGCCTCCAGCTCAGTGAGTGCGCCCACGGGGACACCTTCGCGTCGATGACGGCCACGGCTCCGCGCGGGAGCCGACGGGTAGCTTCGGCGGTCCTGCGCCCGATCCATGGCTTGACCTCGCCGGCGAGGACGCGTCTCCATAAGCGGGGAAGGCGGTGGCGGAGGTCGAGGGCGTCACCGATGAGTCGCGCGGCCGCGTGCTGCGACATCTGCAACTCGGCGCCGAGTTCAGCCGGGGCGAACTCGGCCACCTCGGGCGTGCCGTCGCCGCCGAATGTTACGAGCCGTTCCATTCCCGCCAGCCGGCTGCCGGAGTCGAAGCGAGCGTCGAGGTGGCCGTTCAGATCGGCGTAGTGGGCCGCGGCCTCGATGATGCGAGTCTCGACACGATCCACCAGCGAACGCGCATCCGCCGCAAAAGTCAGCGTGGCGTCGGCGTCTAGTGCATCCAGGTTGGTGTCGAACATGTGTATGAGTTTAGACAATCGCGCCGACAATTTCCGAGACCGAAGCCAGGTCTGTGAACAACGCTCGACCACAGCCGAGCTCTCCAGACTCCGCGTCCAGCCCGCCCTGCGCGTGACGGCATCCCGAGCCTCCGGTGAGGGCCACTAGCGTGGCCACGGTGGACATCGAACTTCTCCTGCTGCCCAGTCCGTTGCTGGGCCCGGCGACATGGGAGCCAGTTGCGACGCACCTGCGGGCTGCGGGCTGGTCCACCTCTGTCGCTTCCTCGAAAGGACCTCCAGCGACAACCCAAGACGTGCTGGAAGCGTTCCTCGAAGCCGCTCCCTCCGACCGCGAGGTGGTGCTCGTCCCGCACAGCAACGCAGGCTTGTACGCACCGGCTCTGATCCACGCTCGCCATGTGGCGGCGACGATCTTCGTCGATGCGGCTCTGCCTCCAGTTTCCGGAGCAGCCCGCCTCGCGCCGGACTGGCTCCTGACATCCCTCCGGGAGCTGGCCGATGAGCAGCAGATGCTGCCCCCGTGGAGTGCGTGGTGGGACGAGGCCGATCTCGAGGGCCTTTACCCCACTCCGGGAATGCGCAGTCGCGTCCAGGCCCAAGAGGCACGACTGCCACTTTCCTACTTTGAGAGCTCCCTTGCAATACAGACCGGTTGGGTCACGGAGCCATGCGCGTACCTCGCTTTCGGTGACACGTACGCAGACGAGCTGCACCAAGCGGAGAAGCACCAGTGGCCTGTGCGCTCCGTGGTGGGGGGTCACCTTCACGCTCTGCATGACCCCGAACTTGTCGCGAAGGTGATCCTCGACCTGTTGGCCGAGCTTCCCGCGCGGCCCCGCCCGGCCACGATGTCGGGTTAGGTTGACCGGGGCACGTCGGCGTACAGATGGAACTGCCGAGTCGGAGCACTTCGCCCTACGCTGCAGACATGCACGAGACCGAGTCCGGCCTGCCGTTCGAGCCTCTCTACGGGCCGGACGCGCTCGAGGGCTGGGACGCGACGACGCAGCTCGGGCAGCCGGGTGAGTTCCCCTACACCCGCGGGGTCTATCCGTCGATGTACACCGGGCGGCCCTGGACGATGCGTCAGTATGCCGGCTTCGGCACGGCGGTAGAGAGCAATCGTCGCTACCACCAGCTGATCGCCGCCGGCACGACCGGCCTGTCCGTGGCCTTCGACCTGCCCACCCAGATGGGGTACGACTCCGATGCGGACATCGCTTCGGGCGAGGTTGGCAAGGTGGGGGTGGCCATCGATTCGCTCGAGGACATGCGGCTGCTGTTCGACGGCATACCGCTGGACCAGGTCTCGACCTCGATGACGATCAACGCCCCGGCGGGGTTGCTTCTGCTGCTCTACCAGCTCGTGGGGGAGTCGCAGGGCGTGCCGGGCGGACAGCTTCGGGGGACGATCCAGAACGACGTACTCAAGGAGTACATCGCCCGCGGGACCTACATCTACCCACCGAAGCAGTCGCTGCGCCTGATCACCGACATCTTCACCTACTGCCGCGCGGAGCTGCCGCGGTGGAACACCATCAGCATCTCCGGGTACCACATGGCCGAGGCGGGGGCCACGCCGGTGCAGGAGGTCGCCTTCACGCTGTCGAACGGAATCGAGTACGTCCGAGCCGCGGTGGAGGCCGGTCAAGGCGTTGACGACTTCGCGCCGAGGTTGGCCTTTTTTTTCGTATCGCGGACGACGCTGCTGGAGGAGGTCGCCAAGTTCCGGGCGGCGCGTCGTATCTGGGCAGAGGTGATGCGCGACGAGTTCGGCGCGAAGGACCCCAGATCATTGATGCTGCGGTTC
This sequence comes from Nocardioidaceae bacterium, assembly GCA_050996395.1. Taxonomy (GTDB): domain Bacteria; phylum Actinomycetota; class Actinomycetes; order Propionibacteriales; family Nocardioidaceae; genus JBPCRX01. Next base: position 16,772 of record JBPCRX010000064.1, on the reverse strand, counting down.
CACACCCAGACCGCCGGCGTGCAGCTCACGGCGCAGCAACCCGAGGTGAACCTCGTGCGAGTCACGGTCCAGGCACTGGCCGCAGTCTTCGGAGGAACCCAGTCGCTGCACACCAACTCCTTCGACGAAGCGCTCGCCCTGCCCAGCGAGAAGGCAGCACGGCTGGCGTTGCGCACCCAGCAGGTCCTGGCATACGAGTCCGACGTGACCACGACGGTCGACCCGTTCGCCGGGTCGTATGCCGTTGAGTCCCTCACCGATGACCTCGAACGGGCCGCGCGGGAGCTGATGGACGCCGTGGCGGTCCGTGGCGGCGCGGTGGCGGCCATCGAGTCGGGGTTCCAGAAGAACGAGATCGAGAAGTCGGCGTACCGCGTCGCCCAGCAGATCGATGCCCAAGAGCGCACCGTGGTCGGGGTCAACCGGTTCACGTCGCCCGACGATGAGCCCTACGAGCCGTCGCGAGGGGACCCGGCCATCGAGGAGCAGCAGGCCGAGCGATTGACACGGCTGCGCAGCACTCGGAGCTCGGGCGAGCTGGACCGGCACCTGGATGAGCTGCGCGCTTCGGCGCAGGGACAGGACAACGTGATGGCGCCGATGAAGGCGGCTCTGGCCGCACAGGGCACCATCGGTGAGGTGTGCGACGCACTCCGCGAGGTGTGGGGCACCTACGAGCCCCCAGGTGCGTTCTAGCCGCCCGGTGCAGAACACGGCCACACCGCATTGCATGTTCCATGACCCCCGGAAGGAGCACGATCATCAAGATCCTGGTGGCAGACAACCTGCCCGAGAGCTTCGTCACAGCCCTGGTAGCCGCCGGGCACGAGTGCGTCACCGACACCGCACTCATGCGCGAGTCGCTGCCGGGGGCCCTCGTGGGCGTCGAAGTGCTCGTCGTCCGCAGCACCGAGGTGACGTCAAAGGTCCTGACCGATGCCGACTCGCTGCGGCTCGTGGTGCGGGCGGGTTCCGGAACCAACACCATCGACTGCGAGGCGGCCAGCGCCAGAAAGATCTTGGTGGCCAACGTCCCTGGACGCAATGCCATCGCCGTGGCCGAGCTGACGATGGGCCTTCTTCTCGCGACAGACCGGGCCATCGCCGACAACGTCGCGGGGCTGCGGGCCGGCCGATGGGACAAGCGGCGCTTCAGCCAGGTCGGCCAAGGTCTTTACGGTCGGCGGATTGGCATTGTCGGGCTGGGCAGCATCGGCATGGAGGTAGCCATGCGGGCTCAGGCGTTCGGCATGCACATCGCCGCACTCAACAGGGCCACGCGCTCTGCCGAGACGTCTATCCGGGTCGAGCAGCTTGGCGTCCGGCTGTTTGCGGACATGGTCGAGCTGGCCGAGCACGTCGACGTCCTCACGCTGCACGTCCCATTGAGCTCGCAGACCGAGAACCTCGTGGACGCAGGTGTCCTCGACGCTCTTGCTCCGGGGATCCTCATCAATACCTCACGAGCCGCCGTCGTCGACACGGACGCGCTGGTCGCCCACCTCGACGCCGGCACGCTCGCCGCCGGCCTCGACGTGTTCCCCGACGAGCCCAGTGCCGGGACAGCCGACTGGGACTCACCCCTCGCCCGGCATCCTCGGGTGGTCGGCACCCACCACATCGGCGCATCGACCGAGCAGGCGCAGACGGCCGTCGTGGAGGGAGCGCTCGAGATCATCGCCGCATTCGGGCGAGGCGAGCTGCTCAACGTCGTCAACGCGACCTCGGCGACCTCGGCAACCTCGGCGACCCAGACGAGTCGAGCACGAGAATGAGCCTGGTCCGACCCTTCTCCGGCCGGGTGGTCACCCAGCACTGGGGCTCGCGCGTCATCAGCCCACCGCACGACGTGCTCACCGCGGCGGAGCGACAGTCGATCCTGTCGGACAACCCGGACAGCTACCTGCACGTGACCAGTGACCCGCAAGACCTGCCGGAGCGACCAGACGGGCGAGCCGCGGGGGCGAACGCGATTGCCCTGCAGCGGCTCCTGGATCTCGGTGCCTACAGTCCGCCGGTGGACCGGGCACTTTTCGCGTACCGGATGAGCGAGCCCAGGGGGGGCCATACCGGCCTCGTCGCGCAGGTCGCCGTGCGTGGGTTCGCCGACGGGCGGGTCCGCGGTCACGAAGCTGTGCAACCGGATCGGGTCGCCGGACTGGTCCGGCACTTCGATGCCGTACCTCGGCGTTCGGAGCTGGTCTCGCTCGTGCACCGCGACGACCACGCCCTGGCCGAGCTGACCGCTCAGGTATGTGCGGACGCGCCGATTCTCCAGCTGACCGATCTCGGCGGCGTCGAGCAGTCGGTCTGGCAGCTCGACGCGAGACGGTTGGCCGAGGTGGCCCCTCTCCTCGACGCACTGCCGCACTACATCGCGGACGGCCATCACCGGGTGGCCGCCTCCCTGCGACGGTGGCGGCGTGACGGTGAGCCTGAGGACTCCACTGTCCTGTCCGCGATCTACCCCGCGGCGCAGATCAGTGTCTACTCGTTCCATCGCCGGGTTCACGGGCCCGTGGCGGCCAGCGAGCTGCTCTCTCGCCTGCATGCTGAGTTCAGTGTCTCGTCGGTTGCTGCGCCCACCCAGGAGACCGGCTCCTTCGGGATGTACGTCGACGGGCAGTGGTACCGGTTGACTCCTCGTCAGGCCCGACACCAGGCCGGTGTAGCCGGGCTCGACGTGACCGTGCTGGACGGGCAGGTCCTGGGGCCGCTGCTGGGTGTCGACCGCGGCGATCCCCGGTTGGTCTTCATCCCAGAGCTTCGCGACCTGCCCGCCGGACTGAGTGCGTGCGACGCGGACGGGGGCGTGATGTTCACGCTGCAAGCGCCCGGCATGGACGATTTGTTCACGGTGGCGGACCGAGGTGAGGTCATGAGTGCCAAGACGACCTATGTTCAGCCGAAGCCCCGCTCCGGCATCTTCTTGCAGTAGCTGTCTGGGCCGCGGCTGCGGGCACGGCGCTGCCTGAGAGTTGCCGTGCCGCGCCGCTAAGAGGTGAGAGACTAAGTCGATGCCTGTCCTCGACCATGAGCTGCATGACGAGATTGACCGGCTGACGAAGTCCCTCGAGGCCGAGCTGATCGAGTTCCGTCGCGCCCGGCACCGTCAGCCGGAGCTCGGCCGTCAGGAGCACCTGACCACCCGGGCGCTTGTCGACCGGTTGAAAGCCGCAGGTCTCGAGCCGCGTGTGCTCCCGAGCGGGACCGGTGTCATGTGTGATGTGGTCGGCACGTCGGGTGAGGCACCGCGGTTGGGGCTCAGGGGTGACATCGACGCGCTTCCCCTGAGCGACCGCAAGAACGTCCCCTACCGGTCGCAGGTCGACGGTGTCTGCCACGCCTGCGGTCACGACGCCCATACAGCTGTGGTGCTCGGCGCCGCCCTGGTGCTCGCCGAGCTGGCGCATCAGGCGATGTTGGTGCGCTCGGTTCGGCTCATCTTCCAGCCGGCTGAGGAGCTGAGTCCCGGCGGTGCGCTCGACGTGATCGCTGCGCGGGAGGTCGAGGGCCTGGACCAGATCTTCGCACTCCACTGCGACCCCAAGCTCGAGGTCGGCAAGCTCGGGTTCCGTTCCGGTCCGATCACCGCCGGGGCCGACCGCATCACGGTCTCCATGTCCGGCCCCGGCGGGCATACCGCGAGGCCGCACCTGACGGCCGACCTCGTCTTCGCGCTGGGTGCGGTTGCCACCCAGCTTCCAGCCCTGCTGTCGAGGCTGGCAGACCCGCGTGCCGGTCTCAGCCTGGTCTGGGGTCAGATCCATGCCGGACGGGCTGCCAACGCCATCCCGCAGTCGGGGTCGCTCGAGGGTACGTTGCGGTGCCTGGACGCCCGGGTGTGGGAGTCGGCGCACGAGGTGGTCCCGGACCTCGTGCGGTCGCTCGCAGCGCCGTTCGGCGTCGATGTGGAGGTCGACGTCTTCAAGAGCGTGCCGCCGTGCGTCAACGACGAGCAGGCGACGGACCAGGCCCGTTCGGTCGCACTCGACACCTTCGGTTCCCAGGCGGTGACGAGCACCGACCAGAGCCTCGGCGGTGAGGACTTCGCCTGGCTCCTCGGCGAGGTGCCAGGCGCGCTGATCCGGCTGGGCGTACGCCGCCACGAAAGCGCAGATGCAAGCGACCTGCACCAGGGGACGTTTGACATCGACGAAAGCGCCATCGCCGTCGGCGTTCGGCTGTTCTGCGCTCTCGCGGTGGCCAACCAGGCATAGGTCACAAAGCCGCATCCAAAGCCGGGTTGTACGCCGTGGCTACTCCCCGCTAGGTGATGGGTTGCCCTAACATTCGAAACAGATGCGTGCCGGTCTCCGGTGCACGCCCATGGAGAGGATTCATCGTGCGTCGTTCGACCAAGATCGCGGCACTCGTCGCGACCGCCACCCTGGTGCTCTCGGGTTGCGGCAACAGCGACAAGAGTTCCGGTAGCAGCAGCAACTCGTCGTCAACACTGGACTGCAACAGCTTGTCAGGCGGCGGCCCCAAGGTCGGTCTGGCGTATGACGTTGGGGGCCAGGGTGACCACTCCTTCAACGACGCCGCGGTTGCCGGGATGCAGAAGGCCGCCGACGACCTCTCGGCCACCTGTGTCGAGGGCGAGGCGCAGCTCAACGAGCCCGAGTCCGCCCGCGAGGACCGGCTCCGCCAGCTCGGTGATGCCGGGGCGAACCCGATCATCGGCGTAGGTTTCGCGTACAGCGACGCCGTGAACGCGGTGGCACCGGACTACCCCGACGTCAGCTTCGCGGTCATCGATGGCTTCGACCCGGACAAGAACGTCAACAAGAACGTCGCGTACCTCGGCTTCGCCGAGAACGAGGGGTCGTTCCTGGTCGGCGTCGCGGCAGCCGAGAAGACGAAGGCAGACCACATCGGTTTCGTCGGCGGCGTGCACAACGACCTGATCAAGAAGTTCGAGGCCGGTTACGCCGCAGGCGCCAAGGCCGTCAACCCAGACATCACGATCGACGTCAAGTACATCGAGGAGTCCGACCTCGCCGGCTTCAACGACACTGCTGGGGGCAAGGCCGCCGCCGCCGGCATGTATGACAACGGTGCCGACATCGTTTACCACGCAGCCGGTGCGTCCGGGTCCGGCGTGTTCGACGCGGCAGTCGACGCGGGTGACGGCAACTGGGCCATCGGCGTCGACTCCGACCAGTACCTGTCGGCCTCACCAGAGCAGCAACCGCACATCCTCACGTCGATGTTGAAGCGGGTGGACACGGCCACCTTCAACATGGCCAAGTCGGTCGACGACGGCAAGCCGCTCACCAGCTACGTCACCTATGACCTGGCTCACGACGGCGTTGGCTACGCCACGTCCGGCGGGTTCATCGACGACATCACCAGCGACATCGACGGCTACGCCACCAAGATCAAGAGCGGGGACATCAAGGTGCCTACCGCTCCCTGATCGCAGCAGTGACGATTGACGTGTCGGCTCCGGCCCGGGATTCACGCGGTAGCGTGCCTCCCGGGCCGTTGCCGTTGCGCGACGAGACGGTCGGCGCAGCTGGCGAGGTGGAGGTAGCGATGAGCCATGGTTGACACCGCGGTGCGAGACGCGGTCCGGCTTCGCGGCATCGGCAAGCGGTTTCCTGGCGTCATCGCCAACCACGACGTCGACATCGACATCAGCGCCGGCTCGGTGCATGCACTGATCGGTGAGAATGGCGCCGGCAAGTCGACACTCATGAAGATCTTGTACGGCGTCCAGAAGCCCGACGACGGCAGCATCGAGATCAACGGTGCGGACGCCAGCTTCGGTTCGCCGACGGACGCGATAGCACACGGCATCGGCATGGTCTTCCAGCACTTCATGCTGGCCGACAACCTGACGGTTCTGGAGAATGTTGTGCTTGGGGCCGAGAAGCTGCACGGCATCGGCGGGGACGCGCGCGACACCGTTCGGGAGATCTCGACCAAGTACGGCTTCGGCATCGATCCCGACACCCTGGTCGAGGATCTCGGCGTGGGCGACCGGCAACGGGTCGAGATCCTCAAGGTCCTCTACCGGGGAGCCAAGATCATCATCCTCGACGAGCCGACCGCCGTACTGGTCCCTCAGGAGGTCGACGCGCTGTTCGCCAACCTGCGCGACCTCAAGGGCGAGGGTCACACCATCTTGTTCATCTCGCACAAGCTCGACGAGGTTCTCGACATTGCCGACGACATCACCGTGATGCGGCGCGGCACCACGGTCGGCGCGGTCAAGCCGGAGGGCACGACCAAGCTCGAGCTGGCTGAGCTCATGGTGGGATCGGAGCTTCCGTCACCTCAGACGGAGGAGTCGACCGTCACCGACGAGGTCCTGCTCGACCTGGACGACGTGACGCTGACCGACGACCGGGGCCGCAACCTGTTGAGCGAGATCAGCCTCACCATCCACAAGGGTGAGGTGCTGGGTATAGCCGGGGTGGAGGGCAACGGGCAAGCCGAGCTCGTCGAGACCATCATGGGGATGCGCCGGGCCACCGCAGGATCGATCTCGCTGACCGGTCGCGACATGACCGGCTGGGAGACAAGGGACCGCCGAGAGGCCGGGATCGGCTACATTCCGGAGGACCGCCACCGACACGGGCTGCTGCTGGAGTCGCCGCTGTGGGAGAACCGGATCCTCGGCCACCAGACCAGAGCGCCGTCCGTGAGAGGGCCGTGGATCAACCGGGCGGGTGCGCGCGCTGACACCGACCGCATCGTGGCCGAGTACGACGTCCGCACCCCCAGCATCGACACGTTGTCCCGTGCGTTGTCGGGCGGCAACCAGCAGAAGCTGATAGTCGGCCGCGAGATGAGCGGTGACCCGGTGCTGCTCATCGCGGCGCATCCCACCCGCGGCGTCGACGTCGGGGCTCAGGCGTCGATCTGGGACCACATCAAGGACGCCCGCCGAGCCGGGCTGGCGGTCCTGCTCATCTCAGCCGATCTCGACGAGCTCATCGGTCTCTCGGACCGCATCGAGGTGATCTTGCGTGGTCGCCTGGTCGGCGACTTCGACCCGCAGACCGTCACTCCGCAGCAGCTGGGCACGGCGATGACCGGCGGCGACGACGCTGAGACGCCATGACCGTGCTTCGCCGAACGCTCGGCAGCCTGTTGGCTCCGTTGGGCGCCGTGATCGCGGCGATGATCATCACCAGCGTGGTCATCGCCTTGTCCGGGAGCTCGGCCGGTGACTTCTGGGGCGTCATCTTCTCGCGACCCGCGAACCGTCTCATTGTCAACATGGTCAACCAGAGCTCGCTGATCTACATCTCCGCCCTGGCGGCGGCGGTGGGCTTCCGGATGAACCTGTTCAACATCGGGGTCGAGGGCCAGTACACGGTCGCTTCCTACGCCGCGGCGTCACTGGCCGGAGCGGCGATCTTCCCCGGGTTGCTCAACGTCGTCGTACCGCTGATGGTCGCAGTCGTCGTCGGAGCCGCCTGGGCCGGGATCGCCGGTGTGCTCAAGGTGACCCGCGGTGTCAGCGAGGTGATCTCAACCATCATGCTCAACGCGATCGCCGTCACGCTGGTGGGCTACCTGCTCAACAAGTACGGCGTCCACGAGGGCAACGGCGTGCGAAGCAGCGTGATCCCCAAGGGCAGCCAGCTCGGCGGGTTTCAGCCCTTCGCGGAGCCCGACGGTGCGGTGTGGACGCTATCGCTGCTGGCAGTGGTGCTCGGTGTCGCGTTCTGGGTGCTGCTCAACAAGACTCGCTTCGGCTTCGACCTGCGCGCTACCGGGATGTCGCAGACGGCCGCCGTCGCCTCCGGCGTCAACGTCAACAAGATGGTCGTGGTGTCCATGCTGATTTCTGGCGGCGTGGCGGGCCTGATCTGGATGCCGGCCTTTTTCGGCAGCGCCCACTCCTACGGCACCGCGTTCCAGGCTGGCCTCGGCTTCACCGGGATCGCAGTCGCGCTGCTGGGCAGCAACCGGCCACTCGGCATCGCGTTCGGGGCGCTGCTGTTCGCGTTCCTCAACGAGCAGTCGAACCGGCTCACGCTGGAGACCGACGTCTCGGTCAACGTCGTCCAGATCACCCAAGGGACGATCGTGCTGAGCATTGTCGTGGCCTACGAGATCGTCCGTCGCTACCGCATCCAGGCAGAGCAACGCTCTGTGGCCCGACGAGAACCGAGCGCACCGTCCGAGGCCGAGCAGGTGCCGGCATGAGCACGGTCACCGCGTCGCCACCGGCTCAGCAGATGCGCGCTCACCAGCGCAGCCGGAACTGGCTCGTGCTCAGCCTGGTGGCCGTCGCTGTCGTGTCGGCGATCCGGGTGTTCACCGGCGCGGACGGCCTGGACTCGACCGGCACCATTCGAGCGGCGATTATCGCCACCTGTCCCATCCTGATGGCCGCCCTCGGCGGGTTGTGGAGCGAGCGTGCCGGCGTGGTCAACATCGGGCTCGAGGGGCAGATGATCCTCGGCACCTGGGGAGCGGCGTACTTCACGTACTACTACGGGCCGTGGGTGGGCGTGCTGGGCGCCGCGTTGCTGGGTGCCATCGGTGGAGCGCTGCATGCGCTGGCCACCGTGACCTTCGGCGTCGACCACATCGTGTCGGGGGTGGCCATCAACATCATCGCCGCCGGGGCTGCACAGTTCCTCGCGGAGGCTTACTTCGCCGACCTCGAGGGTGGCGGCTTCAAACAGCTGACCGGCCTGCAGCAGCCCGGCAAGATCACTGTGCCGGGGCTGTCGGACGGACTGGTCAGCCTGGCCGACAAGCACTGGTTCCTGGTGTCTGACATCGCGGCGTTCCTGGGAGCCTTGGTCACCGACCTGTCGTTGCTCGCGGTGCTCGTCGCCGTGCTGCTCGCGGGCTCGGCCTGGCTGCTGTGGAGGACGTCGTTCGGACTCAGGCTGCGTTCGTGCGGCGAGAACCCCGCCGCTGCGGAAAGCCTGGGCGTCAACGTCTACACCTACAAGTACGTGGCCGTGATCGTGTCCGGCGCGATGGCCGGCATCGGAGGCTGCTTCCTCACCCTCGTCTCCTCCAGCGGCTTCACCACTGGACAGACCAACGGACGCGGCTTCATCGGTCTTGCCGCGATGATCTTCGGCAACTGGCGCCCGGGCGGCACCCTCGTCGGAGCCCTGATGTTCGGCTACACCGACAGCCTGCAGCTCCGGGACTCCGACTCAGTGCATGCCCTTCTGCTGGTGGTCGCGATCGCCCTGCTGGCGCTGGCGTTGTGGCGGTTCCGCCAGGCGCGGCTCACAACAGCGGCGGTGATGGCCGTCTTCGGCCTGGGCTTCCTGCTGTGGTTCGTTCTGAGCGATCAGGTGCCCAAGGACTTCACGGGCATGACGCCGTACGTCGCCACGCTCCTCGTCCTCGCCTTGGCCTCGCAGCGGTTGCGGATGCCGGCGGCGGACGGGCTGCGCTACCGCCGCGGTCAGTCCATGTGATGCCCGACGACGTCAACTGGGAGCTGCTCGCGGCCGAGGCGACCGGAGTGATGCGACGTGCGTACGCCCCGTACTCGAAGTTTAAGGTCGGGGTGGCCGGGCTCGTCGACGACGGCCGCATCGTGGTGGGATGCAACGTCGAGAACGCGTCCTACGGGCTCGGTCTCTGCGCCGAATGCGGCATGGTGTCGCAGCTGCACGCCAGCGGCGGAGGCCGCCTGGTGGCCGTTGCCTGTGTCGACGGCTCGGGAGCCGCACTCATGCCGTGTGGCCGCTGCCGCCAGCTGCTCTGGGAGAATGGTGGCGCCGACATGCTGATCGCCACCGTGGCCGGCGTTCGCCGGTTGGCCGAGGTGCTTCCTGACGCCTTCGGACCCGAGGACCTGACCAGTCGATGAGCGGGCGGCCACTCGCGGCGCTGGACCTCAGCGACTCGGCGTTCCTCGAGGACCCCTACCCCACCTTGGCAGCTGCTCGCAAGGCCGGGCCGGTGGGCTGGCACGAGCCGACCGGGATGTGGCTTGTGACGCGCCATCGCGGTTGCAGCGCAGTGCTGCGCGAGCGTCGTTTCGGGCGGATCTGGCGGGACAAGGAGCCGGCCGCACGGTTGGAGCCCTTCAACCTGCTGCACCGCAACCAGATGATGGAGAACGAGCCGCCTCACCACACCCGGCTGCGGCGCAAGGTCGCTGCGGCGTTCGCCCGCGGTCATGTGGAGCGGATGCGTCCGCGGGTGCGAGCCATCGGGGCGGCGCTGCTCGGCGAGGTCCGCGACCAACCCTTTGACGCCCTGGCCGACTTCGCCGAACCGCTGCCGGTGCTGGTCATCTCCGAGCTGCTGGGCGCCCCCGCGACAGATGTCTCTCACCTTCGAAGCTGGTCGCAAGCCATCGTCAAGATGTACGAGCCGTCGGTGCCGTCGCACGTGGAGGACGACGCGATCCAGGCGGCCGACGCCTTTGCGGCGTACATGCGGTTGCTGGTCGACGAACGCCGCAGCTCTCCGAAAGCGGACCTGCTCAGCGACCTGGTGCGGGCGCAGTCCGGCGAGGACGGTCTCACGGACGACGAGGTGCTGGCCTCGGCGATCTTGTTGCTGAACGCCGGCCACGAGGCGTCCGTCAACGTGTTCGGGAACGGGCTGGTGGCGCTGCTCGGCCATCGGGACCAGTGGCGCCGACTTGCCACCGACGGCGTTCCTGCCGCCACGGCGGTCGAGGAGATGTTGCGATTCGACTCGGCGCTGCAGCTGTTCGAGCGGACAGCCACCGCGGACGTCGAGGTCGAAGGTTGGCTGGTCCGCCGTGGTGAGCGGGTCGCCGTACTGCTGGGATCGGCCAACCGCGACGAGGCGGTCTTCCCTGCGGCGGACTCCCTCGACGTGATGCGGGAACCCAACCCGCATCTGGCGTTCGGCGCCGGACTGCACTTCTGCCTCGGGGCGCCGCTGGCACGCATGGAGCTGGAGGAGTCCTTGCGGCTCCTGGTCGATGCCTGCCCTCGGCTGGTCCTCAGTCACGAGCCGAACCGTCGATCCACCTTCGTGCTCCGCGGCTATGAGTCGGTGCCGGTCGCCTCGACATGACGACGGACTCTGGGAAGACCATGTGGCGACGACAGATGAAGGGTGGGTGCAACGGATGAGCAAAGCCTTCGACGCGGTCGACGTGATCGTGGCCAAGAGGGACGGACTCGAGCTCTCCGACGAGCAGATCGGCTGGGTCGTCGACGCCTACACGCGGGGCGCCGTGGCCGCTGAGCAGATGTCGGCGCTGGCCATGGCCATCGTGCTGAACGGCATGAACCGCCGCGAGATTCACCGGTGGACGCAGGCGATGATCGCCACCGGAGATCGGATGGACTTCACAACACTGTCTCGACCTACCGCTGACAAGCACTCCACCGGCGGTGTGGGTGACAAGATCACCCTCCCCTTGGCTCCGCTCGTCGCAGCCTGTGGGGTGGCCGTCCCGCAGCTCTCAGGCCGGGGCCTGGGGCACACCGGCGGCACTCTCGACAAGCTGGAGTCGATCCCCGGCTGGCGTGCAGACCTCTCCTACGACGAGATCGTCGCCCAGCTCGAGTCCGTCGGAGCGGTCATCTGTGCGGCCGGCTCATCACTGGCCCCGGCTGACAAGTTGCTGTACGCGCTTCGCGACGTGACCGGAACCGTCGAATCCATCCCCTTGATCGCGAGCTCGATCATGAGCAAGAAGATCGCCGAGGGCACGGGGGCGCTGGTGCTCGACGTCAAGGTCGGCTCGGGCGCCTTCATGAAGACAGTGGACGACGCGCGCGAGCTGGCTCGGACGATGGTCGAGCTGGGCGGCGACGCCGGTGTCACCACGGTCGCACTGCTGACCGACATGAGTACGCCGCTCGGTCTCACTGCGGGCAACGCCGTCGAGGTGCAGGAGTCGCTCGACGTCCTGGCCGGGGGAGGACCTGCCGACGTCGTCGAGCTGACGATCGCATTGGCGCGCGAGATGCTGGCCGCCGTGGGACGCGACGACGTCGATCCTGTCGACAAGCTCGCCGACGGCTCAGCCATGGACGTGTGGCGGTCGATGATCGTTGCGCAAGGTGGCGACGTCGACGCTTCGCTGCCCCGAGCGCGGCACTCCCACGTCGTGGCGGCGCCGGCTTCGGGGACCCTGACGCGCTTGGACGCCCTGGCCGTCGGCCTGGCGGCGTGGCGCCTGGGCGCTGGCCGCGCGCGCAAGGAGGACCCCGTGCAAGCAGGTGCCGGCGTCATACTGGCTGCAAAACCGGGAGATCAGGTCCGTCAGGGACAGCCGCTGATGACGCTGCTGAGCGACGAGGAGGAGCGTTTCGTGCGCGCCGAGGAGTCACTGCAGGATGCCGTCGACATCGCCGAGGATGCGCCCGACGACAACGCTGCTGAGCTCGTGCTGCATCGGATCGCCTGACCCGCAGCAGCATCACCAGCACGACTTGTCAGAACCTCAAGTGGCTATAGCCAGCTGAGCGTCTGACAACTTGACCGGGTCAGGGGCGTAACAGGGTCAGGGTCTCGGCTACCAGCCCCGGCCGCGGCAGGACCAGGCCTTCGTACTCGATCTCGAGCGTGACGCGGCTGGTTACCTGCACGCCGGTGCCGGTACGTCGGGCTGCCACGAGCTCGACCCCGGCGCGGACCCTGCCACCGACCGGCACCGGTGCCGGAAAGCGGACCTTGTCCGTCCCATAGTTGACGCGTGCTTGCCAGCCCGCGTAGTCGACGACGTCCCCCAGCAGCACGGGCAGCAGCGACAAGGTGAGATAGCCGTGCGCGACCGTACCGCCGTAGGGTCCCGCCGCTGCGCGAGCCGGGTCCACGTGGATCCACTGCCGGTCGCCGGTTGCGTCGGCAAAAGCATCGATACGTCGCTGGTCGATGGCCAGCCACTGTGACCAGCCCAGGTGCTCGCCGACCGCGGCGTCGAGCTGGTCGGTCGTGCAAAAGATCCGGGGTGGGCTCAACCTCGTGGGCCTCCGGCGACGTACAGCACCTGGCCGGTGACGAACGACGCCCCCTCGCTGACGAAGAACGACACGGCGTGGGCGATGTCGTCGGGCGTCCCGACTCTGGGGACCGGGGTCTCGGCTGCCCGCGCAGCCTGCATCTGCTCGAAGTCGACTCCGAGCCGTTCGGCTGTCCGAGCCGTCATGTCGGTGACGATGAAGCCGGGTGCGATGGCGTTGGCGGTGATGCCGAAGCGGCCCAGCTCGATGGCCAGCGTCTTGGTGAATCCCTGGATACCGGCCTTGGCCGCGGCGTAGTTCGCCTGACCGCGGTTGCCGAGCGCAGAGGTGCTCGACAGGTTGACGATCCGACCCCAACCTGCTGTGGCCATGTGCGCCTGGGCGGCCCGGCTCATCAGGAACGCGCCGCGTAGATGGACGGCGATCACCGAGTCCCAATCGTCGTCAGTCATCTTGAACAACAGGTTGTCGCGCGTGATGCCGGCGTTGTTGACGAGCACACTGGGCGGTCCCAGCTGCTCGACGACCCTCGCGACCGCCCGGTCGACCTGCGTCGCGTCAGCGACGTCGACGCCGACGGCGACGGCGCGCCTTCCGGCGGACTCGACCGCGTGCACAGTGTTGCCGCAGGCCTGCTCATCGAGGTCGAGAACTGCGACCTCGAACCCGTCGGCGCCCAACCGCTGCGCCACCGCGGCACCGATGCCACCCGCGGCACCGGTAACGACGGCGACCCGCTGTTGTCGGTCGGTCATGTCGAGCCCTTCCATCACGAGTGCGGCAACCTCCTGGGAGGATAACGGCATGCATCAGGCCAGTGACGACCTCCACATCCGCGCGCCAAAGGCGCTGCTCCACGACCACCTCGACGGCGGCCTGCGGCCCTGCACAGTGCTCGAGCTGGCGGACGAGGTCGGGCACCTACTTCCGGCGTCCGACGCCGAGGCGCTCGACCGTTGGTTCGTCGCGTCGGCGGACTCGGGAAGTCTCGAGCGCTACCTCGCGACCTTTGAGCACACCATCGCGGTGATGCAGCGGGCCGATCACCTGACGCGGGTGGCGCGCGAGGCGGTGGAGGACCTCGCCGCCGACGGCGTCGTCTACGCCGAGCTGCGCAACGCTCCCGAGCTGAACGTCCAGGGTGGGTTGAGCCTCGACGACGTGGTCGCGGCGACCCAGCTCGGCATCGAGGAAGGCATCGAGCAGGCGGCTGCACGAGGGCAGCAGATCGTCGTACGCCAGATAGTGATCGCGATGCGCCACGCCGCCAACGGGCGTGAGATCGCGGAGCTGGCCGAGCGTCACCGCGACCGTGGTGTCTGCGGGTTCGACATCGCCGGAGCCGAAGCCGGCTTTCCGCCGACCCGGCACCTGGACGCCTTTGAGTTCCTGCAGCGCGAGAACATGCACTTCACCATCCACGCCGGCGAGGGGTTCGGGCTCCCGTCCATCTGGCAGGCGTTGCAGTGGTGTGGCGCGGAACGGCTCGGCCACGGGGTTCGCATCATCGACGACATCGAGGTAGACGAGGCAGGGGACGCCCAGCTTGGGCGCCTCTCGGCGTATGTGAGGGACCGTCGGGTGCCGTTAGAGATGTGTCCCTCCTCGAACCTGCAGACCGGGGCTGCCAGCTCGATCGCCGAGCACCCGATCGGGACGCTCGCCCGGCTGAGGTTTCGTGTCACGGTCAACACCGACAACCGGCTGATGAGCGGTACGACGATGAGCCGGGAGATGCAGCTGCTGTCGGAAGCCTTCGGCTACGGGCTCGACGACCTACAGTGGCTCACCATCAACGCGATGAAGAGCGCGTTCCTCCCGTTCGACCAGCGCCTCGAGCTCATCGACTCGGTGATCAAGCCCGGGTACGCAGCCCTCCGCTCACCAGCGTGACCGAGCAGCTCGACTCCTGAGGGAAACGGGTCGCATGAAGGGATTGCGGTCGTCTTGGCGGCCATAGATCACAAAGCGGTCAGTTTCGCCAGTCTGGTCAGGGCAGCGCGAGAGTCCAGCTCTGCTCGTGCTTCACGAATCCGAGCGACTGGTAGAGGCCGACCGCGTTGACGTTGGAAGTGCTGACCACCAGCGCAAGCGAGGTGAGCCCCGCCTGCCTCGCCGCGGTCAGCACGGCCAGCAGCAGTGCCCTCCCGACTCCCTTGGCCGGTGAGGTGGGGTCGCGGAAGATGTCCAGCACCCAGGGACCGCCGTCCGGCGCCGTGCCTGAACGGTTCACGACCAGGGCCGCGCCGACCACGGTGTGATCGAGGACTGCCACCTGTGACACGTCGAGGAACGGTCCCAGCACCTCGTCTTCTGCGACCAGGTGGAGACTGCGGACGGCATGTTCCACCGTCGTGAACCGATGGTCGGGATGTCCGGGTGGGTACGCCGTCACCATGAGCGTGCCGATCCGGGCGGCGTGCCGTAGGAGCTGCGGTCGCGTCAGCCGGTGCGTGCGGAGCTCCTCGGAGGCACCGGACCGCAGCATCTCGATGCCGGCGAGGTCGTGGCTCATGGTGTGCGTGCTTCTGAGCAGGTCGGCTCCGTCGCGGATCAGGCACTCGACGAGCTCTCGGTCGGAGGTCGCAAGGGCATACCCTCGCAGCGCCTCCTGCGCGAGTCGTCCCGCGTCGGCGGCGGCCACGCCGCGCGGTCGCCACGCGCCGTCGGCGCACGGCCGCCCGGAGCGGAGATCGTCGGTGAGCGTCACGATGAGCGCCAACTGGCCGCTCTCGTCATACAACGGCGTGCGGTCGCCCGAGCTCGAGTACAGGTCCTCGTCGCTCACAGCCCGATCGGGTGCCACACCGTCTTGGTCTCGAGAAAGGCCGTGAGCCGGGTCGTGCCGGGGTCGCGCGTCCAGTCCGGCTCCTCGTCAGGCGCCCGGAGCACCCGCTTGAGGTTGTCGGCTGCAGCCGTCTCGAGCTGGGTGGCGTGCTCGGGGTCACCGGCCGCACCGGCCAGGTCGATCGCGTTGACATCCATGTGGGCCGCCAGGGTCGGCACGGTGTCGGCCAACCGACCAGTGAGGACGTTGACCACTCCACCTGGCAGGTCCGACGTCGCCAGCACCTCCGACCACGTGATGGCTGGAAGGGGGCGCTCGGATGACGAGGTGACGACGCAGGTGTTGCCGGTGACGATGACGGGTGCCACCACACTCACCAGGCCCAGCAGCGAGGAGCGCTGTGGCGCGAGGACCGCGACCACTCCGGTGGGCTCGGGCACCGAGAAGTCGAAGTACGGTCCGGCAACCGGATTGGTCGACCCGACCACCTGAGCCACCTTGTCGGCCCAGCCGGCATACCAGACCAGCCGGTCGATGGACGCGTCGACGGCGGCGACCGCCTGCGTGGTCGAGACGCCCTCGCTGGTCAAGACGTCGTCGACGAACTGGTTGCGCCTGCCCTCGAGCACCTCGGCGATGCGGTAGACGACCTGGCCGCGGTTGTACGGTGTCAGAGCCGACCAGCCGCCGAATGCCTTGCGGGCGGCGACGACCGCGTCGCGGGCGTCCTTGCGAGATGCCCGAGCGGCGTTGGCCACGAATCGGCCGTCGGAGTCGTTGACCACATAGGAGCGGCCGGACTCGCTGCGGGGGAAGCCGCCGCCGATGTAGAGTTTGTAGGTTTTGCGCACGTCGAGCCGCGGTGTTGCCGCCGCCGCCGACTTGGGCGTGCTCGTGGAGCTGTCAGTGGGCACGATCTGCCTCCAGGCCGCTGTCAGTGGGCAAGGTAGGCCTCCAGTCCGTGGCGGCCGCCCTCGCGGCCGTAGCCGGACTCCTTGTAGCCGCCGAACGGGCTGGTGGGGTCGAAGCGGTTGAAGGTGTTGGCCCACACCACCCCCGCACGGAGCTCGTTGGCCATCCAGAGG
>JBPCRX010000155.1:0-27734 GCA_050996395.1 Nocardioidaceae bacterium | reverse complement strand
GCCACCCCTTCACCATGGGAGAGAAGCTGACCAAGGCGATGCCGCCGCCGGTCATGGGCAAGGACATCTCGCTCAGCGCCGTCTTCGACACGGCCCAAAAGCGCTACGGCGAAGCCTCGGAGCTGCGCGGCCTGTACGAGAACGACCAGGACGTCAAGAAGATTCTCGACACCGCACGGCAGCTGGAGAACCTCAAGCGGCAGTGGGGTGTGCACGCGTGCGCGGTGATTTTGTCCCGTGAGCCGCTGCTCGACGTGCTTCCGCTGCTGAAGCGTGAGCAGGACGGCGCGATCATCACCCAGTTCGACTATCCGACCTGCGAGACGCTGGGCTTGCTCAAGATGGACTTCCTCGGGCTGCGCAACCTGACGGTCATCGACGACTGCCTCGCCAACATCGCGGCCAACCGCGACATGACCGTCCAGATCGAGAGCCTCACGTTCGACGACGCAGCCACCTACGACCTGCTGTCCCGCGGCGACACCCTCGGAGTGTTCCAGCTCGACGGGGCGCCGATGCGTTCGCTGTTGCGCGCGATGAAGCCTGACTCCTTCGAGGACATCTCTGCGGTGCTGGCGCTCTACCGCCCGGGGCCGATGGCCGCCAACGCCCACATCGACTATGCCGACCGCAAGAACGGGCGCAAGCCGGTCACGTACATCCACCCCGAGCTGGCAGAGCCTCTGGCCGAGATTCTCGACGAGACCTACGGGCTGGTGGTCTACCAGGAGCAGGTCCAGGCGATCGCACGTAAGGTGGCCGGCTACACCCTTGGCCAGGCCGACCTGCTGCGCAAGGCGATGGGCAAGAAGAAGAAGGCGGAGCTGGACGCGCAGCTTTCCAACTTCACGGCCGGAATGCAGGCCAACGGGTTCTCCCAGTCCGCCATCTCCGCCCTGTGGAACACCCTGCTTCCGTTCTGCGACTACGGGTTCAACAAGTCTCACACGGCGGGCTATGGCCTGGTTTCCTACTGGACGGCATACCTCAAGGCGAACTACCCCGCCGAGTACATGGCCGCGCTGCTCACCAGTGTCCGCGACGACAAGGACAAGTCGGCGATCTACCTCAACGAATGCCGACGCATGGGCATCAAGGTTCTGCCGCCCGATGTCAACGAGTCCGACGCCGACTTCACGGCGATCGGCACCGACATCCGCTTCGGTCTCACAGCGGTGCGCAACGTGGGAGGCAACGTCGTCGCGGGTTTGGTGGGTGCCCGCGAGGCCCAGGGGCGATACGCCGACTTCGGTGACTTCATGTCCAAGGTTCCGGTCCCGGTGTGCAACAAGCGGGTGTTGGAGTCACTGTGCAAGGCCGGGGCGTTCGATTCCCTCGGCTACAGCCGCCGAGCACTTGTGTCCGTGCACGAGAACGCCGCCGACCAGTACCTTGACCTCAAACGCAACGAGGCGATTGGTCAGGACTCCTTGTTCGGTGGCCTCGACGACGACACGTTCCACGTCATTGCGATTCAGGTGCCGAGTGTTTCTGAGTGGGACAAGCGGACGCTGCTTGCCCACGAGCGCGACATGCTCGGCCTCTATGTCTCGGACCACCCTCTCAACGGTCTCGAACATGTGCTCTCACGCTCGAGTGACGTCACCATCGGCAGGCTGGTGACCGACGACGACCGCACGGAGGGAAGTGTGGTCACGGTGGCCGGACTCGTGACATCGGTCATCCGCAAGACGACCAAGAAGGGAGAGCTGTACGCGGTCATCTTGCTGGAGGATCTGGAGGGCTCGATCAACGTGATGGTGTTC
This sequence comes from Nocardioidaceae bacterium, assembly GCA_050996395.1. GTDB lineage: Bacteria > Actinomycetota > Actinomycetes > Propionibacteriales > Nocardioidaceae > JBPCRX01. Next base: position 25,968 of record JBPCRX010000155.1, on the reverse strand, counting down.
CCCAAGCACTATCAGCAGTCCTCGACGCTGCTCGTCGAGGACTCGGTGCTCCTGGTCAAGGGACGGGTAAAGCGAGGACGCGACGACGCAGTCGAGCTAGCGGCCATCGACCTCACGGTGCCCGACGTCACAACAGCTGTCGACGACGGTCCCATCATCATCTCCTTGCCGGCCCTGCGAGTCACGCCGCCGGTCGTCGAGCAGCTCAAAGACGTGCTGGCGACCCACCCTGGTGTTGCCGAGGTCCATCTGAAGCTGCAGTCAGCTGGGCGGACGATGGTGATGAAGCTGGACGAGCGTCTGCGGGTCACGCCGTCCCCGGCGTTGATGGCCGATCTCAAAGCTCTGCTGGGGCCGTCCTGCCTGACCGCCTGACCGCTCCCGCTACGCCCTCTAGGATCTCCGGGTGAGGCAGCTCGGGACCAATGGGCGCGCAATCTTGGCCGGGTGGTGCGTGCTGGCGGCTGTCGCCTTCTCGCTAGGCGGAGCGCTGCTGTGGTCCCAGCTCGCGGACCCCCCGTCAGCCACTCTCACGAGCCAGGGTGTGTTCTTCGGCGAGGTCGAGCTCAACCAGCAGTCCGGCGTGACACTGTGGTTCTTCGTCATCGGCGTCGGGCTAGGGGCTGTCCTGGGAGCGCTTACCGGTGCGGTGGGCCGCAACCTCGGCGTGGTGACCGTGCTCTCGACGGTCGCCGTCTGCTTCGTGGTGGCTGCCGCGAGTGCCTGGTTGGGCATCACGGTGTTAGGCCCCGACGAGCAGGCAGAGCTGGCCGCAACGACCCTGGGTGGCTCTGTCACCGCCAAGCTCGCCGTGAGCACCGTCGTCGCCTATCTCGGTTGGCCGATCGGAGGCCTGCTCGGCGTCCTGGCTGCAGTGGGTTTCTGGCCAAAGGCGGACAAAGGGATACCAGAGTACGACGACGCGAGTAGCGTGATCGATCAGCCAGCTCGAGGAGAGGACGACTGACAGATGTCGAGCACGCCACCTGGACCACCGGAGTCCGAAGGCTGGCACGCCGCGCAGCAGCCCGGTGGTTTGCCCGGTCCACATGATGCTGGCGGATGGGGCGGGAGCCCGGCAGGGTCCGCCCCGGCAGACCCCATCTCCGGCGGCAGCCACCGTGCTGCCAAGATCGCCGGGCTCGCAACGGTCCTGACGCTCATTGCCGGCGGCGGCGCCTTCGCGGTGTACAAGACGGACCCGTTCCATCTGTTCACCTCCGGGCCGCAGGCGGCGCAGGCGTTACCAGCGAACGCGATCTTCTACCTTGGTGTCGACATGGACCCCTCGGCCGAGCAGAAGGTCAAGGCGATCCAGTTCCTCAACCACTTCCCCGCCTTCAGCGACCAGGCACACGTCGACGCCGACACCGACCTGCGCGAGAGGCTCATCAGCGAGGCGCTCGCATCCTCCGAATGCGACCTGTCGTACGACAGTGATATCAGTCCATGGCTGGGCAACAAGTTCGGCGTGGCGCTGCTGCCCGGGACCGATGGCGACACACCCACCCCAGTGGCCGCGCTCGAGGTGACCGACGACGCTGCGGCTCGGCGTGGGCTGGACAAGCTCGGGAGCTGCGCGGACGCCAGCAGTGGAGAGACGGGCTATGCCTTTGTCGGCGACTACGTCGTGATGGCCGAGACCCAGGACGTCGCCGACGCCGCGGCCTCGTCCACCAAGGATGCGGCGCTCGCCGACGACGGGAACTTCAAGAACGACATGGACGCGCTTGGTGACCTGGGAGTGGCGACGCTCTGGTCGGACGTCGCGGCGACCGCTGACGCCTATGGCGGGCGGATCCCCGCCGCGGCCCCCGGGTTGGAGAGCGGCATCGACCTGGCCAAGAGCACCTACCAGCGCGCGGCTGCCACTTTCCGCTTCGAAAGCGACCACGCCGAGATGGTGGCGAGCGTCTTCGGGGACACCGCCGACATCGACCACGGCACGAACCAGGTCGTCGGCCTCCCCTCCTCGACCGTCTTCGCCATGTCAGAGTCCGGCGGGGGGAAGCGACTGGCTGCTTCCTGGGACGACATCATGGCTGCCGCGTCCGCCGACGGCGACATGCAAGAACAGCTCAGCGACTTCGAGGCCCAGACGGGCTTCACCCTGCCTGACGATCTCGAGACGCTGCTTGGTGACAACCTCCTGCTGTCGGTCGACGGGGACGGTCTCACCTCCGACGCCGTCCAGCAGCAGGACCTTGCCCAGGTCGGCGTGGGCGTTCGCTTCACCAGTGACCCAGACGACCTCCAGGCGCTCTACGAGCGTCTCACCGCGACCCTCGACCAGAACACAGAAGTCAACCCGCCCTTCGCCAAGAAGGACACCGACGACGGCATGGTGGTCGCCAGCAACGACGACTACGCCGCGGAGCTCGCGGCGCTCGACGGAGGTCTCGGGGGCTCAGACGCCTTCCAGTCAGTGACCGATGATGCCTCGAGCAAGGAGTTCGTCGCCTACTTCGACTGGAACGCCGTCGAGGACGAGATCCTGCAAGCGGCCGAGGACGGGTCGGCGTCGTCGGAGGTCGTGGCCAACCTGCGGCCGTTGCGTGCCTTCGGCCTCACCGTGGAGACCGACGGGGACTACACGACCACCGTCATGCGACTGTCGGTCGACGACCAGGGGTGGGCCGGCCGCTCTCGGCGGGGGGTCAGTTCGGCGACCAGGCCGTGCGCGCCATGCTGGTCGCCGGTAGCGAAGGAACCGCTGCGATCGCACGCAGCTCGTCCTGCATGAACCGGGTTTCTCGCTGCAGCCGCGTCACGACGTCGGGTGCTTCGAGCAGGGACTGGCGTTCGGCAAGGTTCAGGACCAGGGCGGCCGCCAAAGTGTAGGAGAGGTCGACCGCGTCAGTGGGAGTCTCACCGTCCAGGACGTCATCACCACGCAGCTGGGCCACGCGGGCGCGGTACGACTCGAAGACGCGGTGCGCCTTCTGCGCCGCCAGGGCGGCTCCCGCGTCGGCATCGTTGCCAGTTGCGTGCGGCAACCACTCGACGTCCGCGCGGAGGTACGGCCGCGAGGGGTCCAGCCGGTCGACGTGGAAGCGCCGCCGGCCGACGACCATGAGCTCGAAGGTGCCGTCCGGGTTGGCCGTCACCTCCGTGACCAGCGCGGTGCAGCCGGTGCGCTGAATCGTATGAACTCCGCGCTCACCCACCTCGTAGCCCACCTTGATGGCGACGACCCCGAACTCGCGGTCGCGGTCGGCCGGCAGGGCGATGAGGTCGCGAAGCAGCTCGCGGTACCGGTCCTCGAAGACGAACAACGGCATCACGACGCCGGGGAAGAGAACCATGTGCAAGGGGAAGAGCGGCAACGGTTCACTCACCCGTCGAACCTAACACCGCCACCAGCCACCAAGGCCGGCTGAGACCGCGGATCGCCAGCTGTCGGCCGCTCCTAGAATTGGCGCATGATGCGTACCGTGGATGTCCGTGGCCGGGCGGCCGACGACGACACCCTCCACTACCGCCGGCTGGTCCCCCGCGCAGCACTCGATGTCGAGTCGGCGATCGAGGTGGTGCGGCCGTTGTGCGAGGCGGTCCGGATGCATGGCCGCGACGCCCTGGTCGAGCAGGCGCTGACCTTTGACGGCGTCGAGATCAACTCCGTCCGCGTCCCGGAGCAGGCGCTGGCCTCGGCTCTCGAACAGCTCGACCCTGCCGTGCGCCGCAGCCTCGAGGACGCCGTCGACCGGCTTCGCCGGACATGCGAGGCGGAGCTGCCCGGCGACGTCGTCACCGAGACCGTCTCTGGTGGGACCGTGGTCCAGCGCCAGGTGCCCGTCGGCAGGGTCGGGCTGTATGTCCCGGCGGCCAACGCGCCGCTGGTCTCATCGGTGCTGATGAATGTCATACCGGCGCAGGTGGCCGGTGTGCGGTCACTCGCCCTCGCCAGCCCACCGCGTCGCGACTACAAGGGGCTCCCGCACCCGACCATCCTCGCTGCGTGTGCTCTGCTCGGCCTTGACGAGGTGTATGCCGCCGGAGGCGCGGGAGCGGTTGCCATGTTCGCCTACGGCTACGAGCATCCGGACGAGCACTGCGCACCGGTAGACCTCGTCACCGGTCCGGCCAACATCTACGGGGTGGCAGCCAAACGGCTGCTGCGCGGGGTCGTCGGCATCGACTCCGAGGCAGGACCTACGGAGATCCTCGTCCTGGCCGACTCGACCGCGGACCCCGCGTTCGTCGCTGCCGACCTGATCAGCCAGGCCGAGCACGACGTCCGCGCCGCCAGCGTGCTGGTCACTGACTCCGAGGAGCTCGCCGACGACGTCCGCGCCGAGCTGGCCAGTCAGGTGGCCGACACCTGGCACGTAGAGCGCGTGACCGCGGCGCTGAGCGGCGTGCAGTCCGCCATCGTGCTCGTAGACGACATCGACCAGGGCGAGGACGTTGCCAATGCCTATGCCGCCGAGCACCTCGAGATCCAGACGGTCGACGCGTCCTCACGCGCTCACCGCATCCGCAACGCAGGCGCGGTGTTCGTGGGTGCACACAGCCCGGTGTCCCTCGGCGACTACGCGGCAGGTTCCAATCATGTGCTCCCTACGGCCGGCTGCGCCCGCCATGCATCCGGTCTGTCGGTACGGACCTTCCTCAAGACAGTGCAGGTGGTCGACTACTCGGCGAGTGCTCTGCGCCTGGTCGCAGACACGGTGACGACGCTCGCGGAGGCCGAGGACCTGCCTGCCCACGGCACCGCAATACGCATGCGGACAGAGCGGCGGTGACGGCGCCGCCGGGTCTGCCGCTTCGGCCCGAGCTGCTCGGGGTCGAGCCGTACGGCGCACCCGAGCTCGAGGTGGCCGTCCGGCTGAACGTCAACGAGAACCCCTACCCGCCGCCGCATCAGTTCGCCGCCGACCTGCAGGCAGCCGTGGCCGACGTGGCTGCACGTCTGAACCGCTATCCCGACCGCGAGGCCGGTGTGCTGCGCGACGCGCTTGCCTCCTACCTCGGCCTCGGGCTGACGAAGGAGCGCGTCTGGCCGGCCAACGGCTCGAACGAGGTGATGCTGCAGGTGATGCAGGCGTTCGGCGGGCCCGGGCGCAGCGCCTTGTCCTTCACTCCGACCTACTCCATGTACCCCGAGTACGCCCGGAACACCTCCACCCGATGGCTGACGGCACCCAGAGGTCCTGAATTCGAGATCGAGCGCCACCTCGCTGTCGCGGCGGTGCAGGAGGCTCGCCCCGACGTCGTCGTTCTGGCCTCGCCCAACAATCCCACCGGCAGCATGGTCGGGCTGGATGTGGTCAAGGCAGTGTGCGAAGTCGCTCCCGGCGTGGTGGTGGTGGATGAGGCGTATGCGGAGTTCCGACGTAGCGGGGTGCCGTCGGCGTTGTCGCTTCTCGACGACTATCCGCACCTTGCGGTCACCAGGACCATGTCGAAGGCGTTCTCCCTCGCCGGGATCCGGCTGGGCTACCTTGCAGGAAGCACGCCCTTCGTCGACGCTCTTCGTCTCGTCCGGCTGCCCTACCACCTGTCGGCGCTGACCCAGGCCGCTGCGGCCGTGGCGCTTGCGCATGCCCAGGAGCTCCTCGGCAGCGTCGACGCGCTGCGCGCCGAGCGTGACGCCACTGTCGGGTGGCTGCGTGCCCATCATCTGCGCGTCGCCGACTCCGACGCCAACTTCGTGCTGTTCGGGATCTTCGAGGACCGCCGGGCGGTGTGGCAGGGTCTGCTCGACCGGGAGGTTCTCATCCGCGAGACTGGGCCGTCGGGATGGTTGCGGGTGTCGATCGGCACACCGGAGGAGATGTCGGCCTTCAAGGCGGCACTGATCGACGTGCTGGAGGGAGAGGGCTGATGACAGCCAGGACTGCACGCCTCGAACGTGTCACACGTGAGTGTCGCGTGAGCGTCGAGCTCGACCTCGACGGGAGTGGCAGGACCGGGATCGCCACCGGCGTCGGTTTCTACGACCACATGCTGACGGCCCTGGGTCGTCACGGCCTGTTCGACCTCACGGTGAGTGCCGAGGGTGATCTGCATGTCGACGCCCACCACACCGTCGAGGACGTGGCGATCGTGCTGGGGGAGGCTTTGGGGTCCGCTCTCGGCGACAAGGCCGGAATCCGCAGGTTCGGCAGCGCACTCGTGCCGCTCGACGAGGCGCTGGCCCAGTGCGCCGTGGACCTCTCCGGCCGTCCGTACTGCGTGCACAGCGGCGAGCCGCGCGGACAGGAGTACGCCGTCATCGGCCAGTACGTCGGCTCGCTGACGCGTCATGTGTTCGAGTCGATCACCTCCCACGCGGCGATCGCCCTGCACATGCGGGTGCTGTCGGGGCGCGACCCGCACCACGTCGTGGAGGCTCAGTTCAAGGCGCTGGCGCGGGCGCTGCGTGAGGCGGTCGCGCTGGATCCGCGGGAGAGCGGCATACCGAGCACCAAAGGCGCTCTGTGACCCCTCGCGTCGTCCTGCTGGACTACGGGTCGGGCAACCTGCGCTCGGCCGAACGCGCTCTCAAGCGCGCCGGCGCCGAGGTGAGGCTCAGCGGTGACAGTGCTATCGCGCTGGATGCCGACGGGTTGGTGATCCCCGGCGTCGGCGCGTTCGACTCCTGCATGCGACAGCTCACCGCTGTCCGGGGCCCGGCCGTCATCGGCAGACGGCTGGCCGGCGGCCGGCCAGTGCTGGGCATCTGCGTCGGGCACCAGGTGCTGTTCGAACGAGGCGTCGAGCACGGCATGTCCGCGCAGGGGTGCGCGGAGTGGCCCGGCACGGTCGAGGCGTTACAGGCCGACGTGGTCCCGCACGTCGGCTGGAACACCGTCGACGCACCCGCCGACTCAGAGATGTTCGCAGGCGTCCAGGACGAGCGCTCCTACTTCGTGCCCTCCTATGCCGTCCGCCGTTGGGCGCTGGTGCCCAACGGGCGCACCCGGCCGCCCAAGGTCAGCTGGACGACGCACGAGACGACACGTTTCGTGGCCGCTGTCGAGAATGGGCCGCTGTGGGCCACCCAGTTCCACCCAGAAAAGTCCGGCGACGCGGGAGCCGTCCTGCTCCGAAACTGGGTCCAACAATTATGACGACGACTCTTCGGACCCTGAGCGCCACGGCGGCAGGCTGCACCACCCTTGCCCTTGCCCTGTCCGGCTGCGGCTCGGACGACACACCGCGCGCCGGTGGTGCTGAGCACGATGCGGGTATCCCCGAGCCGTCGGTGACGTCCGCGACGACCGAGCAGTCCCCGCAGCAGGGCGCGGTGTCGGTATCCCTCCTGCGTACCGGAGGCCTGAAGCCGGTGACCATCCAGCGCACCTTCTCGTCGACCCAGTCGCCTCCCTCCGGCTACGACTCCGCCGACGTCGAGGCGGTGCTCCGTGCGGCGAACTCGTTCGAAAGGGCCGACATCCAGCTCGACCGCCCACCCGGCAACCCCTGCTGCGACCAGTACAGCTTCGCGGTGACGATCACCCACGCCGACGGTTCCTCGGCCACCTATCGCTCGGTGGGTGGGCAACGCCAGCCGCACCGGTTCGACATTTTGCTGCAGGAGCTCAGCTGAGTGAGCGAGGAGTGAGCAGGGAGTGAGCAAGGAGCGCGCCCGCCGACGGGAGACCCGGCAGGTGGAGACGGCTGCCCGGGAGGTGGAAGCCGCCGCCCTGGCCGAGCGGCGTACGCGCACTGAGACGTCCGCTGCGCGGCGGAGACAGCTGGTCGAACGGGTATCCGGCTGGTTGCCGTGGGGGAGCCGGCGCGGTAGCGCGACCGGGCTCCTGGCCGCCCGGCGCCGACGGACGACGGGTCTCGTCGTTCTGTGCTTCGGCGTCATCCAGGTGCTGACCTGGGCATGGACACCCGACTGGGGCATTCGGGCGGCGGTCTTCGTGGCCTGTCTGTTTGCGCTCCCGGTGCTCTTCGCCTTGGGGTGATTTCGAGACGAGCGCGAGTTCGGCCGTCCGGGTTCCCTAGGCTCTGATCTGTGCGCCTCCTGGAGCTGCTTCCCGCCGTCGACGTGTCTGGCGGGCGAGCCGTGCAGCTCGTGCAGGGCGTCGCAGGCAGCGAGCGGGTCTTCGGCGAGCCGGTGGAGGCCGCGCTGCGCTGGCAGCGGTCAGGCGCGCAGTGGATCCATCTGGTGGACCTCGACGCGGCCTTCGGTCGAGGGTCCAACCGCGAGGTGCTGGCCCACGTGGTGGGGACAGTCGACGTGGACGTCGAGCTCTCCGGCGGAATCCGGGACGACGAGTCCCTGGCTGCGGCGCTCGCGACCGGGTGCCGTCGGGTCAATCTCGGCACCGCCGCGTTGGAGGATCCGCGATGGTGCGCCCAGATGATCTCCGAGCACGGCGACCGGGTCGCCATCGGGCTCGACGTGCGAGGTACGACCTTGGCGGCGCGCGGCTGGACCCGAGCCGCAGGTGACCTCCACGAGGTACTGGCTCGGCTCGACCGGGCGGGATGTCGACGCTACGTCGTGACCGACGTCCGCAAGGACGGCATGATGCAGGGCCCCAACCTCGCCCTCCTCTCCGACGTGTGCTCTCGCACCAGCGCGGCCGTCATCGCATCAGGAGGGATCTCCACACTCGACGACGTGAAGGCGCTCGCCGCGCTGGTGCCCGACGGCGTCGAGGGGGCGATCATCGGAACAGCTCTCTACACCGGGGCCTTGTCGCTGGCGGACTGCCTGGCGGCGGTGCGCGCCGTGGGCAGCTTCAAGGAGGAACAGTGACCGTTGCCGTGCGTGTCATCGCCTGCCTGGACGTAGACGACGGCCGCGTCGTCAAGGGCGTTCGGTTCCGTGGCCTTTGCGACGCCGGTGACCCGGTCGAGCTGGCCCGCCGGTACGACGCGGAGCGCGTCGACGAGCTCACCTTCCTCGACGTCTCGGCGTCACAACAGCGCCGAGCCACGGTGCTCGACGTGGTGCGGCGTACGGCCGAGCAGGTCTTCATACCGCTGACGGTGGGCGGTGGGGTGCGCAGCGTGGAGGACGTCGACGTGCTGCTGCGTGCCGGCGCCGACAAGGTGGCGATCAACACGGCTGCACTCGACCGGCCCGAGCTGGTCGAGGAGGTTGCCCAGCGGTTCGGGCGGCAGGTGCTCGTGCTCAGCGTCGACGCCCGCCGAAGCACCGGAACCACCTCGGGCTTCGAGGTCACAACGCATGGAGGGAGCCGCGGCACGTCGATGGATGCCATCGAGTGGGCCGAGCGTGGCGCGGCGTTGGGCGCGGGGGAGATCTTGCTCAACGCCATGGATGCCGACGGCACCCGTGAGGGCTTCGACCTGGACTTGATCCGGGCGGTGCGCGGAGTCGTCGGTGTTCCGCTCATCGCGAGCGGCGGTGCTGGTAGTGCAGCGCACTTCCCACCCGCCGTAGCCGTCGGGGCGGATGCCGTGCTCGCGGCCAGTGTCTTCCATTTCGGGACCGTGACGATCGCCGCAGCCAAGGCGGCGCTCGCCGACGCCGGCCACCCGGTGCGCTGACTGTGAGCTGGCCGGCCGCCGGATAGGCGCGGACGAAGCGCCTAGCATGAACGCCATGAGGACGACGGTGTACGACCAGCTTCCCACCGCCACGACGGGGCCGCCGGTGTCCCAGGTCGAGCGGGCACTGTTGGTCGAACTGCTGCAGAAGGAGTCGCCGCAGGCGCCGACGCTGTGTGAGGGGTGGCGCGCTCATCACCTCGTCGCGCACCTGGTCAGCCGGGAAGGTGGCCCGGACGAGGTGGCGAAGACGGTGCTCGCCCGCGGCGGCGACAGGCGGGTCGCGGCGATGGCGGCGAGCTCGCCATACTCCAGTCTCGTCGAGCGGTTGGCCCTGGGACCGCCGAGAGGATCTGTCTTCGCCATCGCAAGGGTCGAGCCCGTGCTCAACACCGTGGAGTTCCTCGTCCATCACGAGGACGTACGTCGGGCGGGCCCAGACTGGGCGGCCCGCTCGTTGCCCGGCTGGGCCGAGGACCAGATCTGGACCCGGCTGCGCGTCCTGGCCAAGCTGACCATGCGCCGTGCGGGGACGGGAGTTCGGCTTGTCAGGAGCGGAGCCGACGGCTCGTGGACGGTCTCGAAGGGGGAGCAGGTCGCTGTCGTGGAGGGGCGTCCCAGCGAGCTGGCCCTGTTCGTCACCGGCCGCAGCCAGGTGGCCGACGTGACGGTGACAGGTCCGGACGCTGCTGTCGCGGCGCTACAGAGGTTCAGACCGACGTCGTGAAGGCCGAGGTGAGCACCCACGGGCCTGACGAGGCGCAATCCCAGCAACGAGGGCCGTCTGCGGCGGAGCTCGACCGTTGGCTTGCGGTGATGAAGCCAGACCAGGGAGGTCTCGTGCCAGCAGTGGTGCAGGATGCCCGCTCCGGCGCTGTGCTGATGCTGGCGTGGATGGATGCCGAGGCGCTGCGGCGCACCGTGTCGACCGGAAGAGCGACGTACTGGAGCCGAAGCCGGCAGACCTACTGGGTCAAGGGAGCTACGTCCGGTCACACGCAGCGCGTCCTGCGGGCGCAGCTCGACTGCGACGGCGACACGGTCCTGCTGCTGGTCGAGCAAATCGGCCCCGCCTGCCACAGCGGCTCGGCGACGTGTTTCGACGGTGCCGTTCTCACGCCGGCCGAGCGTCCGCGCGATGGCTGACCCGTCCGGCTCAGCAAGCGCTCGAGGCTATGCGGCAACGCTGCTGACCGGGCTGCTCTCCGCGTTGACGATCACCGTCGGTGTCGCGAAACCATGGGTGACGGCGAACGCCACGGTCACCGGTATGCCCCGACTGACGGTGTCCGTCATCGGTGCCGACCTGGCGCCGCTGGCCGGAGCCATGGGCTTCGTGCTGCTGGCAGCGTTCGGAGCCGTGCTCGCCACCCGCGGCGTGGCGCGACGAGCTGTCGGGGTCGTGATCCTGGTCGCCTCACTCGTCGTCGTCTGGGCTGCGGCGCACCCCGGCGGCGCCGGCCGACTGGTCGGTGAGGCGTTGCGGGCGAAGGGCTGGACGGCAGGGGACTACGAGAGCTCGACAGTGGCGTGGCGCTGGGTGGTGTTCGCAGCAGCAATGCTCTGCGCAGGTGCCGGTGCCCTCGTCGTCGGTTTGGGACCGGGCTGGGCGACGATGGGCGAACGGTATGACGCTCCGGCCACCCAAGCCCCCGACGATGTCGCGCCGACAGCGGCTCGACGAGCTGGCTCGACCCCCTCGACCCCCTCGCCCCCCTCGACCCCCTCGACCCCCTCGACCCCCTCGACGCCATCAGTGGCGCCGGTGTCTGAGGTGGAGCTGTGGCGGGCTCTCGACCGCGGTCACGACCCCACAGCAGAGACCTGACATGAGCACGCGACAATGTGGGGACTGACGAGAGGAGCCTGACCACCATGGGCGACAACCATGGATCGACCCCAGCCGCGTGGACCGCCGTCTGCGTGGCGCTCATAGCGTTCTGCGTGAGTGCAGCCGGCCTGCTGGTCGACAGCTGGCTGGTCTTCTGGATCGGTGGCGCCCTGCTTGCTTCGTCCCTGGTGGTCGGCAAGGTCATGCAGGCCATGGGCATGGGTGTTCGCTGACGATGTCGGTTCTCGATCAGATCGTCGCCGACGTGCGCCTCGACCTGGCTCAGCGGCAGGCGCAGGTCAGCCTGGACGAGCTCAAGTCGCAGGCAGCTCGCCGTAGCCCCGTGATCGACCCGATGCCCGGATACCGTGACGACGGGGTCTCGGTGATTGCCGAGGTCAAGCGGTCCAGCCCGAGCCGTGGCGCGCTCGCGACCATCGCCGACCCAGCCGCCCTGGCGGTGGACTACGAGGCCGGCGGCGCCGCCACGATCAGCGTGCTCACCGAGCAGCGTCGCTTCCATGGCAGCCTTGCCGATCTCAGCGCCGTGCGAGCAGCGGTCTCGGTGCCGGTGCTGTGCAAGGACTTCATCGTCTCGGCCTATCAGCTTTGGGAGGCGCGGGCCGCAGGCGCCGACCTGGCGCTGCTGATCGTCGCCGCGCTCACCGACAACGAGCTCGGGGGGCTGGTGGACCGGACCCGTTCCATCGGGATGACGCCGTTGGTGGAGGTGCACAGCGAGCGTGAGGTGCACCGTGCCCTCGACGCCGGCGCCGACCTGATCGGGGTCAATGCCCGCGACCTGGCGACACTCGAGGTCCACCGTGAGACGTTCGCCCGTCTCGCTCCCCACATCCCCGACCACGTCGTGACCGTGGCCGAGTCCGGTGTCCGCGGACCCCTCGACGTGCTCGACTACGCCCGCAGCGGCGCTGACGTCGTCCTGGTCGGGGAGTCACTCGTCACTGGCAGGGATCCTCGTTCGGCCGTGTCGGACCTCGTGGCGGCCGGCGCCCATCCAGCACTCAGGCAAAGACCCTGACATGCATGCCAACCCTCAGCCAGACGCCTCGGGACACTGCGGCCGGTTCGGTGGTCGCTGCATGCCCGAGGCGCTCATCGGCCCGCTCGACGAGCTCGAGGTGCACTGGCGATCGGCCATGGCGGACGACGCCTTCACCGACGAGTTCACCCGCATGCTCGGTGAGTACTGCGCTGTGCCGTCGCTGCTGTATGACGCCGAACGCCTCTCGGAGGTCGTCGGCGCCCGGATCCTGCTGAAGCGTGAGGACCTCAACCACACCGGCGCGCACAAGATCCGCAACGCCCTGGGGCAGGCGCTGCTGGCACGGCGGATGGGCAAGAAGCGCATCATCGCCGAGACCGGAGCCGGCCAGCACGGCGTCGCCACCGCCACCGCGTGTGCATACTTCGGGCTCGACTGTGTCGTCTACATGGGTGAGGTCGACACCGAGCGCCAAGCGCTCAACGTCGCCCGGATGAAGATGCTCGGCGCGGAGGTGGTCACGGTGACCACTGGCAGCCGGACGCTCAAGGACGCCATCAACGAAGCCCTGCGCGACTGGGTGGCCAACGTCGACTCGACGCACTACGTGCTGGGCACCGCTGCGGGAGCGCACCCCTTTCCTGTGATGGTCCGAGACTTCGTACGAGGGATCGGTGACGAGACCCGGACGCAGTGCCTGGAGCTCCTCGGGCGACTGCCCGACGCCGTGCTGGCGTGCGTGGGCGGAGGGTCCAACGCCATCGGCATGTTCGCCGCCTTCATCTCGGAGCCCTCCGTGCGGCTCTACGGCTTCGAGCCCGGCGGCGACGGTGTCGAGACGGGTCGGCACGCCGCCACCATCACCGCCGGCGATGTGGGGATCCTGCACGGGACGCGCTCCTTCTTGCTCCAGGACTCCGACGGCCAGACCATCGAGTCGCACTCGATCTCCGCCGGTCTGGACTATCCCGGTGTCGGCCCGGAGCACGCGTGGCTCGCAGAGACCGGCCGGGCGACGTACCAGCCGATCACCGACGCGCAGGCAATGGACGCGATGGCGGTGCTTGCCCGCAGCGAGGGCATCATCCCGGCGATCGAGAGCGCCCATGCGTTAGCCGGTGCCTACGACGTCGCACGCGATCTCGGCCCCGACGCTGTTCTCGCGATCTGTCTGTCCGGGCGCGGTGACAAGGACATGACCACAGCTGCCGGCTGGTTCGACCTGGTCGAGGCCGAACGGGTGCTCGACGACGTCAAGGACGACCTGGCGGAGGCGGAAGGGGCGGGCGGGTGAGCAGTGTCGCACCGGCCTTCACGGCAGCCAAGCGTGAGGGACGAGCGACCCTGATCGGCTACCTTCCGGCCGGCTTTCCCAGTGTGGCGGCGTCAGTGGAGCTTCTGGCCACCATGGTCGACTCCGGCGTAGACGTCGTCGAGGTGGGTCTGCCGTACTCCGACCCCGTCATGGACGGCCCCACCATCGCCGCCGCCGCGCAGCTGGCTCTCGAGGGTGGCGTTCGCACGACCGACGTGCTTCGAGTGGTCGAAGCCACGGCGCCCAGGGCGCCCACGCTGGTCATGAGCTACTGGAACCCCGTCGAACGGTACGGCGTCGAGCGTTTCTCGGCCGACCTCGACGCAGCGGGCGGAGCGGGACTGATCACCCCCGATCTCATCCCCGACGAGGCCGCCGAGTGGGTGGTCGCGGCCGACGCGCACTCGCTGGACAAGGTGTTCCTTGTGGCGCCCTCGTCGACCACCGCCCGCCTCGCCACGACGGCTGCCGCCTGCCGCGGGTTCGTGTACGCCACCGCCGTCATGGGCGTGACCGGCGCACGCGAGCAGACCAGCAGCCTGGCACCCGAGCTCGTCGGGCGCACCCGTCAGGTCACTGATCTGCCGATCGGCGTAGGTCTCGGCGTGTCCTCCGGCGCCCAGGCGGCGGAGGTCGCGCAGTATGCCGACGCCGTCATCGTCGGCAGTGCGTTCGTGCGGTGCATCCAGCAGGCCGCTGACCTCGCGAGTGCACTTCGCTCGGTCGGCGCGCTGTGCCACGACCTGGCGAGCGGCGTACGCGGGGAACTTTAGGGCCGAAGCGCTGGTTGGACCGACTGTGAGCCGAGAACTGCGTCGACACCTGCGGCTTCCCTTCGGGGTGGTGGCGCTGATGTGCGCAGTACTGTCCTGCAGCAGCAGCAGCGACGGTACGACGGATCAGCAGGTCGAGCACCGTGGTGGGGTGGTCATCTCCGGCGTCGCGGGCGACGGCCGTTTCGGCGGAGCCGAGCCGAGGACGCCGTATGCCATGCCCGACATCACGCTCGAGGCCACCAACGCAGAGCCGTTCAACCTGGTGACAGACACGGCCTACCCCGTCACCTTGGTCTTCTTCGGCTACACCAACTGTCCCGACGTCTGCCCGTTGGTCATGAGCGACCTGACCGCTGCCGTGGTGCAGCTGCCGGACGACGTCCAGGCAGAGACACAGGTGCTCTTCATCACCACTGACCCGGCCCGCGACACCCCCGAGGTGCTGCGGCGCTACCTCGACCACTACGACGCCGACTTCGTGGGTCTCACCGGCGACCTCTCCGACATCGAGGCGGCGGCAGAGGCCATGGGCGTGGCGATCGAAGGCCGGCAGCGCCTCTCCAGCGGAGGCTACGAGGTGGGCCACGGGGCGCAGGTCATCGGGTTCTCGGGCGACGAGGCCCCAGTGATCTGGACCGAGGGCACCGCGGTGCCGGACATGGTGAGCGACATCGTCGAGCTGGCCGGCCGGTGACTGGCGTAACGTGTGCGGCGCGATGACGCTTGCCTCGATCCCCAGCCCCAGCCAGGGTGTGTGGCACCTCGGGCCGCTGCCCATCCGTGGCTACGCGCTGTGCATCATCCTCGGCGTCGTGGTGGCGGTCTGGCTGGGCGAGCGTCGATGGGTTGCCCGCGGCGGCCAGCCGAACACCGTTGGCGACGTGGCGGTGTGGGCCGTCCCCTTCGGCCTCGTGGGAGGGCGGCTCTACCACGTCCTCACCGACCCCGAGCTCTATTTCGCCGAGGGCAAGGACCCGATGGCGGCGCTGTACATCTGGCGCGGGGGTCTGGGCATCTGGGGAGCCGTGGCACTCGGCGCCTTGGGGGCCTACATCGCCTGCCGCCGACGGGGCCTCGCCTTTGGGGCGTTCGGAGACGCGATCGCACCCGGCATCGTGCTGGCCCAGGCGATAGGGCGATGGGGCAACTGGTTCAACCAGGAGTTGTTCGGGCGGCCGACCGACCTGCCATGGGCACTGCAGATCGACCCTGCACACCGAGGCGACCTGCAGCGGTACGACACGTTCCACCCGACCTTCCTCTACGAGTCGGTGTGGGATGTCGGTGTGGCCGTTCTGGTGATCTGGGCAGACCGCAGATGGCGGCTGGGACACGGGAGGGCCTTCGCGCTCTACGTGATGGCCTACTGCGCAGGCCGTGTCTGGATCGAGTACCTCCGAGTGGACACCGTCAACCACGTCTTCGGGCTGCGGCTGAACGTCTGGACCTCCATCGTCGTCTTCGTGCTCGCCTCCGTGTACTTCGTGGTGGTGGGGCGCCGCCGCCCGGGACGTGAAACCGTCGTCGAACCGGTCCCTGCCGACGACGAGGTGATCGATGCCGAACCAGCATCGGCGGTCGACAGTGAGTAGTGCCGGGGCTCCGGAGCCACCCGCCGACCTCGGCCCGGCCGGCGACTTGGGGCCCCAGGGAGTCGGCCATGAGCACGGTGACGTCGCCGGCTGGCTTCGGCCGGCCGTGTTCGGTGCGCTGGACGGACTGGTCTCGAACTTCGCTTTGATCGCCGGTGTGGTCGGAGGCACGCAGGGTGACCACTCCGGTGAGGTGGTGTTGGCGGGGCTGGCAGGTCTGGCAGCCGGAGCCCTGTCGATGGCGGCCGGTGAGTACACGTCGGTGGCCAGCCAGGCCGAGCACACCGAAGCCGAGATCGAGGTCGAGCGCCGGGAGATCGCCGCTCAGCCACAGGCGGAGGAGGCCGAGCTCGCCCAGATGTACGCGGACCGGGGGATCGAGCCCTCGCTCGCCTCCGCCGTGGCGGCGCAGGTGCATGCCGACCCAGAGCTGGCTCTCGCGGTCCACACACGTGAGGAGCTCGGCGTCGATCCGGACAACCTGCCCTCACCCGTGGTGGCGGCGGTGTCGTCCCTTGGTTCCTTCGGGGTCGGTGCCTCGCTGCCACTGCTGCCCTATTTGCTGGGCGCGCACACGCTGCTGCCGGCGCTTGTCGTGAGCCTCCTCGCGCTCTTCGCCTGCGGCGCGGTTGTCTCGACCATCACCACGCGAAGCTGGGTCTTCGGTGGCGTGCGACAGCTGGTCCTCGGCGGAGCGGCTGCTGGGCTCACCTATCTGATCGGAGAGCTCGTCGGCACCGCTGTCGGCTGAGAGCACATGACGGCGCTGCGCCGGGAGGCACACTGGAACAGTGATCACCCTCGAGCTGGCCCGGCGGCTCAGCAGCGCCGGTCAGGCATGGAACCCTGCGCCAGGGGACAGGTTCGTGGTGCCTGACCGGGGCATGGATGAGGACGTGTTCCTGGTCAGCGAAATGGTCGTGGAGGTGCAGCATCTCTCAACGGGGTCGGTGCTGCGGTTCAACGGCACCACGGAGTGGGCGCTGGACAGCATCGAGCAGAGCGCCGTGGTGTGGCTGCCCCGCGAAGAACAGCTGCGTGAGCTACTCGGCGACACGTTCGTGTCCCTCGCTTCGACCCCTGGCGGTTGCATCGTCGACGTCGAGATCAACGGGATGTCAGAACGCCACATCGACGTGGACGCGGAGCGGGCTTACGCCCGCGCACTTGTGTCAGTCCTCGAGACCAGTCGCTGACGCGGTCCGGATGTCGGTCGAGGTGCGCGGTGCGACGGTCGCCGTGCGGTAGTCTCACCGCACCACATGCTGGGCCAACGTCGTCCCTGGCACTCGAGGCTGTGACCGATCCTCGATCGGTGCCGGACGACGGGAGACATGCGCATGCGAGCAGTCCCGCCCGCCCAGGGACTCTATGACGGGCGGCACGAGCACGACGCGTGCGGAGTCGCCTTCGTGGCGGCCCTCAGCGGCCAGGCGTCGTACGGCATCATCGACAGGGCCCTCACGGCGCTGCGCAACCTCGACCACCGGGGCGCCTCCGGTTCCGAACCAGACTCCGGCGACGGAGCCGGCATCCTGCTGCAGATGCCCGACTCGTTCCTTCGCGCCGTCTGTGGCTTCGAGCTCCCCGCCGCGGGGCAGTACGCGCTGGGCACCGCGTTCCTACCCGGCGACTCCGACGTCGTCGCGAAGACCAAGGCCCACATAGAGGACCTGGCTGTCACCGAGCAGCTCCACGTCGTCGGCTGGCGGCCCCTGCCAACGGCGCCGGAGCTGCTCGGCACCGCGGCTCGGTCGTGCATGCCGACGTTCGAGCAGCTGGTCGTCACCGCCCGCGCGCCGCGCGTCGCGGGTCTCGAACTGGAACGAATGGCCTACTGTCTGCGCAAACGCGCGGAGCACGAGACGGCTGTGTACTTCCCCTCGCTGTCGGCTCGAACGCTGGCGTACAAGGGCATGCTCACGACCGGGCAGCTGGACCAGTTCTTTCCCGACCTCCAGGACCCGCGGATGGCCTCGGCTCTCGCCGTTGTGCACTCGCGCTTCTCGACCAACACCTTCCCCTCCTGGCCGCTGGCGCACCCGTACCGGTTCATCGCCCACAACGGCGAGATCAACACGGTCAAGGGCAACCGCAACTGGATGCGTGCTCGCGAGGCGCTGCTGGCCAGCGACCTCATCGACGGCGACCTGTCACGCCTGTTCCCCGTCTGCACCTCGGACGCCTCGGACTCTGCGTCCTTCGACGAGGTGCTCGAGCTGCTCCATCTCGGCGGCCGCTCGTTGCCCCACTCGGTCCTGATGATGATCCCCGAGGCGTGGGAGAACCACACCGAGATGGACCCCGCCCGGCGGGCGTTCTACGAATTCCACTCGGCACTGATGGAGCCTTGGGACGGTCCTGCGTGTGTCGTGTTCACCGACGGCACGCAGATAGGGGCCGTCCTGGACCGCAACGGGCTGCGGCCCTCGCGCTTCTGGGTCACCGATGACGGGCTGGTGGTGCTCGCCTCGGAGGTGGGCGTGCTCGACCTCGACCCGGCGAGCATCATCCGCAAGGGCCGACTGCAGCCGGGCCGGATGTGCCTCGTCGACCTTGAGCGCGGGCGCATCGTCACCGACGATGAGGTCAAGGACGAGCTGGCTGCCGCGGCCCCGTACGACGAGTGGCTGCACGCCGGCCTCATCCGGCTCGGCGACCTGCCCGCGCGCGAGCACGTCGTGCACACCCACCGTTCGGTGACGAGGCGGCAACAGATCTTCGGCTACACCACCGAGGAGCTCCGACTGCTGCTCGCGCCGATGGCGCGCCACGGGTCGGAGCCCATCGGCTCGATGGGGACCGACTCGCCGATCGCGGTCCTGTCCGACCGGCCACGGCTCATCTTCGACTACTTCACGCAGCTCTTCGCCCAGGTGACCAACCCGCCTCTCGACGCGATCCGCGAAGAGCTCGTCACCTCACTCGCCGGCACGATCGGGCCGGAGTCCAACCTCTTGGCGCCGGGTCCTGCCTCCTGCCGCCAAGTCGTCGTGCCGTTCCCGGTCATCGACAACGACGACCTCGCCAAGATCGTGCACATCAACCGAGACGGCGACCTGCCCGGCTACTCGACCGCCGTCGTCGAGGGCCTGTACGCCGTGGAAGGCGGCGGCCGTGCCCTGGCCGCTCGTCTCGACGAGCTGTGTGCGGAGGTCTCGGCGGCTGTCGCGGCCGGTGCCCGCATCATCGTCTTATCCGACCGCCACTCCACCGCCGAGCTGGCGCCGGTGCCCTCCCTGCTCCTGACGTCGGCAGTCCACCACCACCTGGTCCGCGACAAGTCGCGCACCCAGGTCGGTCTCGTCGTCGAAGCCGGCGACGTCCGGGAGGTGCACCACGTGGCGCTTCTGATCGGCTATGGTGCCGCCGCCGTCAACCCCTATCTGGCGATGGAGTCCGTCGAGGACCTGGCCCGTCAGCGCGTCCACCTCGCGGCGGTTGAGCCGCCGCATGCCGTCCAGAACCTCGTCCGCTCGCTCGGCAGAGGTGTGCTCAAGGTAATGAGCAAGATGGGCGTCTCCACGGTCGCGTCCTACACCGGCGCCCAGATCTTTGAGGCTGTCGGCCTCGCTCCATCGGTGGTCGACCGCTACTTCACGGGCACCGCGTCGCAGGTCGCGGGCGTCGATCTCGAGGTGATCGCCGAAGAGGTGTCGATGAGGCACCGCCGGGCTTATCCGTCCTCGGGCATCGCCCCTGCGCACCGAGACCTGGAGATCGGCGGTGAGTACCAGTGGCGCCGTGAGGGCGAGCCGCACCTGTTCGACCCCGAGACTGTCTTTCGCCTCCAGCACTCCACCTGGTCGAGACGCTACGACATCTTCAAGAAGTACACAGCCCTGGTCAACGACCAGTCGGCAGCGCTGATGACGCTGCGGGGCCTCTTGGAGTTCGCGGCGGACACCCGGCCTGTCCCGATCGACGAGGTCGAACCTGTCAGCGACATCGTCAAGCGCTTCTCCACCGGAGCGATGTCGTACGGCTCCATCAGCCTCGAGGCGCACGAGACCCTTGCCCTCGCGATGAACCAGCTGGGAGGCAAGTCCAACACCGGTGAGGGGGGCGAGGACTCCGACCGGTTGCAGGACGCGGCGCGTCGTAGCGCGGTCAAGCAGGTCGCCTCCGGCAGGGTCGGCGTGACGAGTGAGTACCTGACCAACGCCAGCGACATCCAGATCAAGATGGCCCAGGGCGCCAAGCCCGGTGAGGGTGGGCAGCTGCCCGGCCACAAGGTCTACCCGTGGGTGGCGACGACCCGGCACTCCACACCCGGCGTCGGTCTCATCTCACCGCCTCCGCATCACGACATCTACTCCATCGAGGACCTTGCGCAGCTCATCCACGACCTCAAGAACGCCAATCCGGCGGCCCGTATCCACGTCAAGCTGGTGGCCGAGGTCGGAGTCGGCACGGTGGCCGCCGGTGTGTCCAAGGCGCATGCCGACGTCGTGCTCATCTCGGGCCACGACGGCGGGACGGGCGCCTCACCGCTCACGTCGCTCAAGCACGCGGGAGGTCCATGGGAGCTCGGCCTGGCCGAGACCCAGCAGACACTGCTGCTCAACGGGTTGCGGGACCGGATCGTGGTGCAGTGCGACGGCCAGCTCAAGACCGGCCGTGACGTGGTGGTGGCGGCGTTGCTCGGCGCCGAGGAGTTCGGCTTCGCCACTGCGCCGCTCGTGGTGTCGGGCTGCATCATGATGCGGGTCTGCCACCTCGACACCTGCCCGGTCGGGATCGCCACCCAGAACCCGGTGCTGCGAGAGCGGTTCCGCGGCAAGGCCGAGCATGTCGTGAACTTCTTTGAGTTCGTCGCCCAGGAGGTGCGTGAGCTGTTGGCGCAGCTGGGACTGCGATCCCTCGACGAGGCGATCGGACATGCCGAGCTCCTCGAGACCAGGGTCGCCACAGATCACTGGAAGGCGGCCGGGCTCGATGTCTCAGCTCTGCTGCACGTGCCCAGCCTTCCTGAGAGCGCCGTGCGACGTCAGACGGTGTCTCAGGACCACGGCCTCGAGCGGGTGCTCGACCAGCGACTGATCGCGCTCAGCAGGCCGGCTCTCGAGGCCGGAGCGCCGGTGCGGGCGCGGCTGCACGTGCGCAACGTCAACCGGACCGTGGGCACGATGCTCGGTCACGAGGTGACCGCACGCGATCCTCGCGGCCTCCCCGACGGCACGATCGACCTGACCTTCACCGGATCGGCCGGACAGTCGTTCGGCGCCTTCCTTCCCCGCGGCATCACCCTGCGTCTCGAAGGCGACGCCAACGACTACGTTGCCAAGGGTCTGTCCGGAGGCCGCATCGTCCTACGGCCCTCCCGACGAGCCCGCTTTGCTGCGGAGACCCAGATCATCGCCGGGAACGTCATCGGGTACGGCGCGACCTCTGGCGAAGCCTTCGTGCGAGGTCAGGTCGGTGAGCGGTTCGCCGTCCGCAACTCGGGAGCGACGCTGGTGGTCGAGGGGGTAGGAGACCACGGATGCGAGTACATGACGGGTGGCGAGGTCGTCGTACTCGGCGCCACCGGACGGAACTTCGCCGCGGGCATGAGCGGGGGAGTGGCCTATGTGCTCGACCTTGCGCCGGGGCGGGTCAACCCGGAGCTGGTCGACGTGGGCCCGTTGAGTGTTGTGGCGGCGAAGCGGGTCCGTCATCTGGTGCAGACCCATGGCGAGGAGACGGGCTCCGCGTTGGCGCAGCGGCTGCTCGCTGCCTGGAGTGAGGCCTGCACTCGCTTCAGCGAGGTGATGCCGCGGGACTACCGCACCGTGATGCAGGCCAAGGCTGCGGCAGAGCGGGCCGGGCTCGGTGCCGACGAGACCACCGCTGCCATGATGGGAGCCATCCATGGCTGACCCGCGGGGATTCCTGACCACACCACGAGAGGTCGCCGTGCGACGGCCCGTCGACGAGCGGGTCGCGGACTGGCGGGAGGTGTACCCCGAAGACGCCGGTCTCGTTCTGCTGCCCATCATCGGCCGGCAGGCGGGGCGGTGCATGGACTGCGGCATCCCGTTCTGCCACGAGGGTTGTCCGCTCGGCAACCTGATCCCGGAGTGGAACGACCTCGTCTACCGCGACGACTGGCAGGCAGCGGCTGACCGGTTGCACGCCACCAACAACTTCCCTGAGTTCACCGGTCGGCTCTGCCCAGCTCCCTGCGAGTCGTCCTGCGTTCTGTCGATCAACGACGAGCCGGTGACCATCAAGAACGTCGAGGTGTCGATCGCCGATACCGCCTGGGACCGTGGCTTCGTCCAGCCGCACGCCATTGACTGGCTGACCGGTAGGACCGTGGCGGTGGTCGGTTCGGGCCCGGCCGGTCTGGGTGTTGCGCAGCAGCTCACGAGAGTCGGGCACACGGTCGTGGTCTACGAGCGAGCAGCCGAGCTCGGCGGGTTGCTGCGGTTCGGCATCCCCGAGTTCAAGATGGAGAAGCGTCACGTCGACAGGCGGCTGGAGCAGATGCGCGCGGAGGGCACGGTGTTCCGCAGCGGGATCTCGGTCGGGACCGACGTGACGGGTGCGGAGCTCACGCAACGGTTCGATGCCGTGGTGCTGGCGACCGGCTCGACGGTCTCCCGAGACCTGCTCATCCCCGGACGGAGTCATGCCGGCGTCCACCAGGCGATGGAGTACCTGCCTCAAGCCAACCGGGTCGCAGGCGGCGGCCGGGTCGACGGCCAGATCGTCGCCACCGGCAAGCACGTGGTGGTCATCGGCGGCGGCGACACCGGCGCTGACTGCGTCGGCACCGCCCACCGTCAAGGGGCAGCCTCGGTGACCCAGCTGGAGATCTTGCCTCGGCCGGCCGAGCTCCGCGGTGACCTGCACCCGTGGCCGACGTACCCGATGATCTACCGGGTCTCGTCCGCGCACGAGGAAGGCGGAGAGCGGGTCTACGCCGTCTCCACCCTGGAGTTTCTCGGGAACGGCACGGGCGAGGTGCGGGCGCTGAGACTCGCCGAGGTCGCAATGACCGATGGCCGCTTCGAACCCGCGCCCGGTAGCGAGCGTGAGCTGCCGGCCGAGCTGGTGCTGTTGGCGTTGGGATTCACCGGTCCAGAAACCCATGGAGTGGTCGCGGAGCTGGGCCTCGCGCTCGACGGGCGCGGCAACGTTGCCCGCGACGCGGCCTACATGACGTCGTCACCTGGGGTGTTCGTGGCCGGTGACGCCGGTCGGGGCCAGTCGCTCGTTGTGTGGGCGATCGCCGAGGGGCGTTCAGCGGCGGCGGCCGTCGACCGCTACCTGACCGGTGTGTCGACGCTGCCCGCGCCGATCACGCCTGATGCGCGGCCGCTTCTCGTCTGACCTGTGCCGTACCCGCCGAATAGCCGTTCACCGGGAGACCGGCCTACTGAGGATAAGGTTGTCGCTCGTGCGTAGAGCAAAGATCATGTGCACCCTCGGCCCCGCGACCTCCAGCCCGGACAAGATCCGCGAGCTGGTCGAGGCGGGCATGAATGTGGCCCGGCTCAACCTCAGCCATGGGAGCTACCCCGACCACGAGGAGGTCTACCACCGGGTGCGCAGGGCGTCCGACGACTGCGGCAAAGCGGTCGGGGTCGTCGTGGACCTGCAGGGTCCCAAGATCCGGTTGGGCCGTTTCGCCGTCGGGTCGATCACTGTCAGACCGGGCGACGAGTTCACCATCACCACGCGAGGCGTGGCAGGTGACCAGCTGGTCTGCTCGACGACGTACGCCGGGCTGCCGGGGGACGTGAGCGTCGGTGACACCATCCTCGTCGACGACGGCCGGGTGCGGTTGACCGCGGTAGGCGTTGACGACACCGATGTGCGCTGTCGAGTCGAGGTGGCGGGCCGGCTGAGCAACAACAATGGCATCAACCTGCCCGGAGTGGCGGTGAGCGTCCCGGCGATGAGTGACAAGGACGTCGAGGACCTGCGCTGGGCGCTCCACCTGCGCGCCGACATGATCGCCCTGTCCTTCGTCCGTTCTGCCGACGATGCCGCCGACGTCCGCGCGGTGATGGACGAGGAGCGAATCTGGCTGCCCGTGATCGCCAAGATCGAGAAGCCGCAGGCGATCGACCACATCGCGGAGATCGTCACTGCCTTCGACGGAGTCATGGTGGCGCGTGGCGACCTGGGTGTCGAGATGCCGCTCGAGGACGTTCCCTTCCTGCAGAAGCAGATCATCGAGGCCGCTCGGCGCAATGCCAAGCCGGCGATCGTCGCCACACAGATGCTGGAGTCCATGATCTCAGCGCCACGGCCGACGCGGGCCGAGGCGTCCGATGTGGCCAACGCGGTGCTCGACGGGGCGGATGCGGTGATGCTGTCGGGTGAGACCAGCGTCGGCGGCTATCCCATCGAGACCGTGCAGACGATGGCGCGGATCATCGAGTCCACCGAGGACCACGGCCTGGCCCGGATGGCGGCCATCAGCTGGCAGCCACGCACCCGCGGAGGCGTGATCGCCAAGGCGGCGGCGGAGGTGGCCGAGCGCATCGGGGCGAAGTACCTGGTCGCCTTCAGCCAGTCCGGGGACACGGCCCGTCGGCTGTCGCGCTACCGGTCGGCCGTGCCGATCCTTGCCTTCACGCCGGTGCCGTCGGTGCGGTCGCAGCTGGCGATGACCTGGGGCATCGAGACGTTCCTGGGTCCGACCGTCGAGCACACCGACGAGATGGTGCTGCAGGTCGACAAGGCTCTGCTCAAGATCGGCCGATGCGTCGAGGGTGACCAGGTGGTCATCGTGGCGGGCAGTCCTCCGGGCATCCCCGGCTCCACCAACGCTCTGCGGATCCACCGGATGGGCGACGCGATCAACGGCGCCGCGCCGGCCTATAGGTCGGCCCGGCTCGTCGACGAGGTCGGGTCCAATCCCGGCTGACTCAGCTCTTTGGCCCGGCGTGCTCGTCCAATAGCGTCACGCAACGCACTTGCAACGGTTTCATCGCTTCGGATATCTGGAGCCATTGGCCCAGCATCGCGGAATGTGCCGACAGTCCTGGCGAGGACCGTGTGAGTGCCGGGTGTGGGGTTCGAACCCACAAGCCCTTTCGGGCAATGGTGTTTGAGACCATCGCGTATGCCGTTCCGCCAACCCGGCCAGGCAAGGTGCTGCACAGCGGCGCGCCGCTAACCTTCTCCCGTGACGAGCTCCCTCGAAAAGCCAGCCTTGCGTGTTGTGGTCGCCGAGGACGAAGCGCTGATCCGGCTCGACCTGGCGGAGATGCTGACCGAGGAGGGCTATCACGTCGTCGCCCAGGCCGGAGACGGCGAGCGCGCGGTAGAGCTGGTCGTCGAGCATCAGCCCGACCTGGTGGTGCTCGACGTCAAGATGCCCAAGCTCGACGGCATCTCGGCTGCAGCCCAGATCGCCCGGCAGGGCATCGCCCCCGTCGTCATACTGACGGCGTTCAGCCAGCGTGACCTCATCGAGCGGGCCCGTGAGGCGGGCGCCATGGCCTACGTGGTCAAGCCGTTCGGGCGCAAGGACCTCGTGCCGGCCATCGAGATGGCACGGTCACGCTTCGAGCAGATCAAGCAGCTCGAGGCGGAGGTGGTCGGCCTTTCGGACCGGCTCGAGACCCGCAAGCTCGTCGAGCGCGCGAAGGCGATACTGCAGGCCGAGCTGTCGATCAGCGAGCCCGATGCCTTCCGGTGGATCCAGAAGACGGCGATGGACCTGCGGATATCGATGCGCGAGGTGGCAGCCTGCGTCGTCTCGCACGGTGTCGATGTCACGAAATGATCACGACGCCGAGAGCGGCGCAGCCAGAAACTGACTCTGGCAAGCTTTCACGCTAGATTACAAGGGCACAATTCTTGACCGGGCCATGCCCCGGCTGACCCCTCGAGACGGAGAGTCTATGACCCGCCCCACGCGTACCGCGCGGTTAGCAGTTGTGGCGGCCTCGGCTGCACTGGTGCTCAGCGCCTGCGGCCGCAGCAGCGCCACCTCAGGTGATGCGCCCTCGGACACGAGCGCCGCTCCCGACGAGACATCGGAC
>JBPCRX010000006.1:0-4556 GCA_050996395.1 Nocardioidaceae bacterium | reverse complement strand
CCACCTTCGCCAACTTCTGCCGTTCGAGGCGGGCGAGGGTTGCGTACACCTGTCCAAACCTGAGCGGCTTCGCCACGCCAAACCATTCATCGAACGACTGCTTCAGCGCATAGCCGTGCTGCGGGCTGGATTCGAGCAGGCCGAGGATCGCGTGCGGCACCGACATCCCGTCACTATACACAATGGGTATACCTAGAGCATGTGGCTGCGGTGCCAGGTTTCTCGACCGGATGCCAGCGAATGGGCAGACGGTCATTAGCGGGCGACGGCGAGCTTCGCCGTCGAGGTGATCGCAACACGCGCGACGCTGGCCGTATGAGGGCCTGGCTTGCGTGGCATGACGCCTACGACGACCCTGCGAGCTCGCTCTCCCGTCGGCTCAATGTCGTTCGGTGGCGGCTCGGGGAAGTCTTGGACGCCTCGGCGGGCGAGCCGTGCCAACTGCTGAGCCTGTGCGCAGGTGATGGGCACGACGTCATCCCCGTACTTGCCGCCCGAACAGCGTCCTCACCCGTCTCGGCGCTACTCGTCGAACAGGACGAGGACTTGGCCCGCCGGGCGGCAGCGGCAGTGACGTCCTCAGGTCTGGAATCGGTCGGGGTTCGTTGCGCTGACGCCGGGAATCCGTCCTCCTTCGACGACGTGGTGCCGGTCGACGTACTGCTGCTCTGCGGGATCTTCGGGAACATCGAGCACAGTCGCGTGAAGGGCACGATCGACGTCCTGCATCACGTACTCGCACCAGGCGGTTACCTGATCTGGACACGAGGTGGGTCTGACCCTGATCGTCGACCAGAGGTGCGGAGCTGGTTCCGCGCAGCCGGCTTCGATGAGGTCTCGTTTGACGGCGCACCAGAGCCCTTCGGCGTCGGGGTGAATCAGCCCGGGTCCATCAAGCATGGTGATCGACGACAGCTGCCACGCCAGCTCTTCCGCTTTGTCGAGCCCTGACCAACCGGCGCGTTCGCGCGACCGGTCGTTGGGTGAGGTGAGCCACACCGGCGAATGCGGCGGGAGCGTCGGACAGCTATGCGGCCGGGCCAAGGACGAACCGGGCGTGTTCGGCGCGGAGCATGTGAAACGGGGTCACGCACTTGACATCGACGCCGATGCAGGCGTCGGGGATCTTGAGCTTCTTGGTCGACGGCGAGGGGACTTCGTGGGTCACGACGGTGTGGCCGCTCGCGTGCGCCTGGGCGACGAGGTAGTAGTCCGCGGCCTGCAGGAAGATGCTCACGGCAGAGGCGTCGTAGCCCGCACCGTTGGCCCAGGTGCTGACGGCCCTGAGGCTCGGCAGGTCGTCCGATGCGGGTGGCAGGAAGAACTGGCGATCGTGGCTCCGGGCCCAATCGGCGAGGTCGTCACCGCCGGCGGTGAGCTCGTCTTGGACCCGCTCGATGCCGAACAGCGTGCCGGTAGCGTGTTCCGCCTCGATCCAGTCCCAGAAGGCAGGGCAGAAGTCGAAGCCGTAGTGGAGGTTCTTGGCCTGGATGAACCCATCGGTGTCGAGGAGGTAGGCCATCAACCGACCCCGAGCCGGGTGGCCAGCTCGTTGAACGTGGACACCTTCTTGAAGCCGAGCATGGCGAAGGCGTCGGTGTAGAGGGTGCGGCCCTCCAGGGTGCTGGTGATGAGCGCACGGGCAAACCGCTTGCCCACCCGGACCGGCTGTGTGTTGTAGAAGTTGCCGCCGCTCGCCCGGTCGGCGACCAGCTCCAGCACGCGGTCCAGCTCAGTTCGATATGCAGCCTGATAGTCCGACCAAGGCAGATGTCCGGCGTCGTGGACCCGTCGTAGGACGACCAGGGTGCTGACTTTGAAGATCCGTGCAAGTCGGCTGAGCTCCCCGGTCAGGTCGGGCTCGGGGTCGAAGGCGTCGCGCAACAGATCGAGGGGCACGAGAAACTCGGCGGCGACCCGGTTGCACCATCGCTCGGAGTCGCCGGCGGGGCGCCCGCCGAGGTCTGCGTCGGACAGCGCCGACTCGCCGAGCCAGAGATGCGCTAGTTCGTGGGCGAGCGTGAAGATCTGCGCCGCCTCGGTGTCGGCGCCGTTGACGAAGACGAGCGGAGCGAGATCGTCGACCAGCGCGAAGCCCCGGAACTCTTGCGGGTCGAGCTTGCGATGGGTGTTGCTGCCGACGACCCCGTTGATCATGACGAGGATGCCAGCCTCCTCTGCCTCCTCGGCCAGGTGGCGCAGCGCCTCGGCGAAGGTCGGGCCACGGACGCCGACGCCGAAGCCGAGGGCGGTGCGCATGGAGGTGGCCGCCTCGGTCACATCGGTCTGGGCGGTCATGGAACCGACGAAGGCCACAGGGGCCTGCTGATCGACCTGAGCGAAGGTGCGGTACCAGTCTTGGCGTTGCTGGCAGTCGAAGATCGTGTCCAGCAGGCCGGCGCTCGGCTGGACGACGCCAGTGTCAGCGATGGTCCGGTAGTCGGGGATCGGCACTTCCTCGTGCGGCGGCGCTTCGAGGAACAGGAAGCCGACGGGCGTGTGGGTTGCCCGAGCGAAGGTCTCCAGTTGCTTCAGCGTCGGCGAGGTCGCTCCCCGCTCCCAGTCTTCGAGCTTCGGGAACCGACGGCGGAGGTCATCGACACCTACCCGCGAGCGCTGGCGCGCCCAAGCGATCAGTGCAGGCTCAACGTCCACTCGCACGACCATGCTCCCCAGTCTGGCCAGACAGCGGCCCTGGACGCTCCATGGGATCCGGCGTGCCGAGTCGCTTCATCGGCGATCAGCCGCTGCGCTTGATTCGTTCGATTCGCTCATTTCGACCGTCGCTACCGTGTTCTCCATGACCACGGAAGCAGATCAGGCATCGGCAGCATCTGATGCGCTGGCCGATGGCCGTGTGGTCGTGCTCCCGCTTGGGCGAGGAGTGGAGCCGGTGGAGGTGCCGCCTTCGGCGGTACGCGTCCTCGCTGAGGTGCTCGAGCACATGCGGCGGGGTGAGTTGGTGCGGGTGTTCGTCGATGACGAGGAGATCACTACGCAGCAAGCGGCCGATCTCCTGAAGGTCGTCGCCGACCTCCACGGACGGTCGAACTCCATCCTCTGGTGCTGAATCTGGCTGGAGGTCCGTTCCATCTCATCTCTCGGCTTTCAAGCGACGTTGTCGACCTTGCCCAGTTGGGCGCGTTGGGTGATGGTGACGCCGAGGGCGCCGGCGATGTCGCAGAGCCGAGCGAGGCTGGCCGTTCGGTAGGACGATGATTCGTAGCGCTGCACCTGCTGTTCGGCGACGCCGAGACGGTCGGCTAGCTGCCCCTGGGTCCAGCCCCGGGCGACGCGGGCCTTGATGAGCGCGTCTGCGAGGCCGGCGAGGGAGGACGCCTCGATCACCGTTGTCCCGCCATCGCGGAGCGTCTCGTATTCGGTGATCTCGTCGCCCAGGTCGGTGGTCTGGCTCTGGAGTCCGGCGATCTGGAGGTCGCGAAAGCCGTCGTCGCCAGCGTCGCCGGCCTCCGTGGCGGCGATCAGGGTTTCGAGGTCCCTGAGCTTCTTGCGGGTCTGCTGGTACTGGCGGTCGTTGGTGATCATGTCCATGACTCCTTGGTGGGATCGATCACGACGATCCCCTTGGCGGTGCCGTCTCGATTGGCTTGAAAGAACGCAGCGAACTGCCTGCCGCTGGCGGCTTCGGTGACGTTGGGCAGGAACTCGCCGCCGAAGCGAACCTTCTGAGCAGCCCGATGGTCGCTGAGGTCGAGCAGTTCGGGAGCGGCCCGCTGGAGACCCGCTCGGTCGACGCCGGTAGGCGCCCAGACGCAGTCGAAGTCACCCGGCTCATCCTTGGCCGTGACGAAGCTCCCGTTGAGCCACACCCCGGTGCAACCCGCGTCGGCGAGCAGCGCCAGGCCTTCGGCCAGACCGTCGAGCAACTGACGGCGCCTGAGGTTCCATCCGAAGCGTGCTTCGACCTCATCCCACCCGGCTTCGTGCTCACCAGGCGGAAGCAGACCGTTCTCCGAGTCGAACGGAGGGATGGCCATGCACACAACATACTAGTTGTGTGATCGCTCACCACACCACGTCGTTCGACGGCTTGCGACAGAACGGCTGGCTACCGCGTCGAGAGGTCGGGGTCGTCGGCGATCACCTCCGCCAGCGCCTGATCGAAGTCGCCGCTTGCCTTCCACTCGGCGAGCACGGCCCGCACCTCGGGGGACAGCGGCGATTGCGGTGGAGAAGCAGGAGCTTGGAGCAACTCGCCTGCCTCGCGAGCACCAGCGCGGGCGTGTTCCACCAGCCTGCGCAGTTCGGGGCTCAACCTCAACCGGTTCGCCATGCGCCGAGCATATGGGGCGATCGACCACGCTGACGGGCGGGACCGGCCGATGTCCATTTCGTGCCCTCTATGTGCCCTTTTCAATCGGGAATGGTGGTCACTCGGCGGTTATGGCGGTCAACGAAAATGGCCCCTGACCTGCGGTTTCACCGTTCCGGCGCTGGTGACGCAATCGGCTGATCCTGCTTTGCAAGCGGGGGGTCGTGGGCTCGATTCCCATCGTCTCCACCAAGTTTCCGCAGGTCACAGCTCTCTGCTGTGG
>JBPCRX010000067.1:0-11997 GCA_050996395.1 Nocardioidaceae bacterium | reverse complement strand
CTCGGCTGGTCATAGGCAGCGGAGGTTCTGACAAGTCAACGCGAGGCAAGGCTGGGAGCTGGTCGTCCACATAGACGGCATGGTCCACAGATGTGGGCTGATTCTGGCGTATCGGTCTGCGGTGGGTCGAGCCTGGTGGAATGTTCTCCAGCTTGCTCGACCACCCACCCCTGCAGGCCTTGGCTCTCGAGCAGTGTGGGGTCTTCCATCGCGACCAGCTGAAGAGACTGGGCGTGAACAGGAACACCGTGGCAAACCAGCTGACGGCTCACCGATGGCAGTCGCCGAGCACTAACACGGTGCTCGTGCACAACACGGCGCCAACGAGGCGGCAGTTGATGTGGATCGCGGTGCTCGACGCGGGACCAGAAGCGGCGCTGGGGTCCCACACCACCTTGGAGCTGCGCGCCTTTCGCAGCTTCGCCCGAGAAGCGCGTCACGTTCACCTCGTGGTGCCCCGAGGAGCCAAGACCAGGCCGCTCTCCGGGGTACAAGTGCACGAGTCGCGACGATTCCACCCGAACCGCAGATGCAGCTACCAAGGCTTGCCATGCCTCGATGTGGCGAGCTCCGCCATTGACGCCGCGGCCTGGCAGCGCAGCCCCCGCTTCGCCGTCACCGTGCTCGCGGCCAGCGTGCAGCAGCGGTTGTGCAGCGTCGAGCAGCTCCTCGCCGCTCTGGACGACGCTGGACGGGTGCGACACAGGCGTCACATCCGCTGGGCGCTGGTCGACATACAAGGGGGCGCCGAGTCGTTGGGTGAAATCGACTTCGCGGCATTATGCCGGCGCTATAACCTCACGCCTCCCAATCGGCAACGCCTGAGAACGGACTCCTCGGGTCGGCGGCGCTATCTCGACTGCGAGTGGCGCCTCGCCGGCGGCAACGTGGTCGTCCTGGAGATCGACGGTAGCCACCACTACTGGGTCGAGCACTGGGAGGCCGACATGCGTCGCGAGCGAAAGCTTGTCGCGAGTGGCCGATGGGTGTTGCGCGCGACCACCACAGAGGTGCGCCTCAACGCCTCGTCGGTGGTTGCCGATCTCGTTGCCTTGGGCGTTCCGCGTGTCTGAGGCCGACCTGTCAGACTCTGGGCTGGTCATAGCCAGCTGAGGTTCTGACACGTCCAGAGTCGCGTGAACTTGTCAGACTCTGGGCTGGTCATCGCCAGCTGAGGTTCTGCCACGTCCAGAGTTGAGGCCGACGTGACCGGTCGAGCGTCTGGTGTACTTGTCGGGGGGAGGGTCAGATGTCGCGGGGGGAGGGGTCAGGTCAGATATGGCGGCGGGAGGGGTCAGATGTGGCGGCGGGACTGCACGAACCGGAACCGGCTGGCCACATAGGCGCCGTCCGTGAAGGTGGCGTTGGCGGCCGGATTGGCGCCCGTGCCGTGGAAGTCGCTGAACGCCGCCGACTGGTTAACGAAGACTCGGCCGGTGAGGTTCTCACTCAAAGCCACCCCCACGTCGAGACACGCCGACCGCATGGCGTCGATCACCGGCTCGTCCGTCGAGTAGACCGACGCGGTCATGGCGCCGTGCTCGGCAGCCGTACGTCGAAACACCTCAACTGACTCTTCGGTCGAGCCGGTCCTGATGACGTAGCTGACGGGCCCGAAACACTCCTGCTCGTATGACGCCTGGTCGCTGACGTCGAGCACCGCCACCAACGGAGTGCGCACGACCGCGTCAGGGAACTGTGGATGCGCCACCCCGCGAGACTCGACCGCAACCGACCCGTGACCAGACGAGGACACCGCTTCGACCCGATCGATGACTGCGTCGTTGACCACGCCGCCCAGCAGCTCGACCGCTCGCGCGTCATCCCCGACGAGCTTGTCGAGCGCGGCTGACAGACCCGCCACCACGTCCTCGACGGATGCGTGGCCCGCCTCGGTGTCGATGCCGTCCGCCGGTACGAAGATGTTCTGCGGGGCGGTGCACATCTGCCCGCTGTAGAGCGCGAGCGAGAACGCGAGATTGAAGCACATCGCCGCAAAGGCGTCGGTCGAGTCGACCACGACCGCGTTGACCCCTGCCTTCTCCGTGAAGACGGTTGCCTGGCGGGCGTTGTCCTCCAGCCAGCCGCCGAATGCGTTCGAGCCGGTGAAGTCGATGAGCTTCACCTCAGGACGCACCGCGAGCACCTTGGCAATCCCGTCGGCGGGGTCTTCGGCCGCCAGCGTGACGAGGTTGACGTCGTGACCTGCTTCGGCCAGCACCTCCTGGCACACCTGTACGGTGATCGCCAGCGGCAGCACCGCCCCGGGATGCGGCTTGACGATGACCGGGTTGCCGGTCACCAGCGAGGCGAACAGCCCGGGCCACGAGTTCCAGGTCGGGAACGTGTTGCACCCGACGACCAGCGAGACACCACGCGGCACGACGGTGAACGTCTTCTCCATCCGGATGGGCTCGCCCCGGCCGGGTTTCTCCCAGACCGCAGTCGCGGGAACCCTGGTCATCTCGGCGTAGGCGTACGCAATCGACTCCAGCGCCCGGTCGAGCGCATGCGCGCCGCCGGCCTGGAAGGCCATGACAAAGGCCTGGCCCGAGGTGTGCATCACGGCGTTGGCCAGCTCGAAAACCCGCGCGTGCAGGCGGGACAAGACCTCGAGCCCCACGCCCACACGAGCCTCGACCCCCGCGTCCCGCCACTGGGCCATACCGGAAACGGCGGCCTCGACCAGCGTCGGTATGCCGTTCGAGCTGACCCGGGGATAGCCGACGTCCAGCTTCACACCGAACGGTGACTTCTCCGTCGAGACCCGCCCTTCCGCACCCGGTATGTCCAGCGGGAAGTCCGCGTGGAGCAGCTGCTCGAATGCGGTGCGACCCTCATCGGCGGCGCTCTCGCCGTAGACCTTGGGACTCGGGGACTCGGGGAAGGCGCTGTAGTAGCCGCGAGTCTGCGTCGCGGCCACCGCCTCGTCGAGCATGGCGCGATGGCGGAGAAGGCATTCGGCGGCGTACGACATGGGCGACCTCCGGAGCGCTGACTCGACGGCGATGTGTGACAGGAAGGGGACCGATTCGGCCTCATTGTGTCACAAGAATCCCGTCACAAAGTGCCCGCGCAACAGGATGGGCGGTCGCCAGCAACGCCTCGTGAGAGAGTGCCACCGTGAAGCTGCGGACGGTGACCGGCGACGACGTCGACCAGGTGCTCGCGCTCAACGCGCAGTCGGTCACCGAGCTCAGCCCGATGGGGCGAGACGAGCTCTCGACCTACCTGCAGATGCCTGCCACCTGCCTGGTTTGCGAGTCCGACGACCGGCAGGTGGCTGCCTTCGCTCTCGCGTTCGAACCGCTGACGGCGTACGGGTCGATCAACTATGGCTGGCATGCCGAGCGTTTCGACGACTTCCTCTACCTCGACCGGATTGCGGTTCACCCGAACTTCCGCCGACAAGGGCTCGCCTCGCTGCTCTACGACGAGATGGAGCAACGAGCCACATCGCATGCTCGGATGGTCTGCGAGGTCAACAGCGACCCGCCCAACCCTGCGTCGCTCGCGTTCCACCTCGGGCGTGGCTACATCGAGGTCGGCCACCTCACTCAGCTCGACGGGCACCAGACCGTGATGCTGGAGAAGCGCCTGTGACTACTCCGGCCGCGGACTCCGACCGGGCCGACGCGGCCGAGGAGGTAGACCGGGCGGCCGCGGCGGCCGACTCAGACGCACCCGACGAACTGGCCCGCCGATGCGCGGAGGCCATGTGGGCTGACGACACCGCATCCCGTGCCCTGGGTATGACGCTCGACCGCGTCTCGGCTGACGCCGCCACCGTGTCCATGACGGTGCGGCCGGACATGACCAACGGTCACGGCACGGTTCACGGCGGAATCATCTTCGCCCTGGCCGACAGCGCCTTCGCCTTCGCCTGCAACTCTCGAAACGAGCGGACCGTGGCACAGGCCTGCGACATCGTCTTCGCCGCCCCCGCCCGCACCGGTGACCGGCTCGTCGCCGAAGCGACAGCTCGTCATCGCTTCGGCCGCAACGGCGTCTTCGACGTGCGGGTCTCCCGGGAGGGCGAGGTGATCGCGGAGTTCCGCGGCCGTAGCCGCACGATCGGCGGTGCTGTCATCGACGATGCGCCATGACGTCTGCGCGCAGCAGGCTGAGCAGAAAGTTGGAGGCTGCCAGTGCGTGACCTGACGACCCCGGAGGAACTGTGGGACGCCGACGAGTCGCTCGGGCTCGACGCGTTGCGGGCGCTGCAGTTGATTCGCCTGCGCCAGACGCTGGAGACGGCATACGCGCACGTCTCTCACTACCGCAGCGCCTTCGACGCAGCGGGCGTGCGGCCGGGCGACCTCGAGTCGCTCGCCGACCTGGCCAGATTCCCGTTCACTACCAAGGCCGACCTGCGGGACAACTACCCCTTCGGCATGTTCGCCGTTCCACGGAGCGACGTGGCCCGCATCCACGCCTCGAGCGGTACCACCGGCCGACCCACGGTGGTCGGCTACACCGCGGCCGACATCTCCACGTGGGCAGACGTGATGGCCCGCTCCATCCGGGCTGCGGGCGGGCGAGCCGGAGACATCGTGCACGTGGCCTACGGCTACGGCCTCTTCACGGGCGGTCTCGGCGCACACTACGGCGCCGAACGACTTGGCTGCACGGTCGTGCCCGTCAGCGGCGGCATGACCGAGCGCCAGGTGCAGCTCATCACCGACTTCCAGCCGCGCATCATCATGGTGACGCCGTCGTACTTCCTCGCCATCGTCGACGAGATGGAACGCCAGGACATCGACCCGGCGACGTCGTCGCTCGAGATCGGTATCTTCGGCGCCGAGCCTTGGACCGACGAAATGCGGAGTGAGATCGAGCAGCGCTGTGACATGCATGCGGTGGACATCTACGGTCTCAGCGAGGTAATGGGGCCTGGCGTGGCACAGGAGTGCGCCGAGACCAAGGACGGGCTGCACATCTGGGAGGACCACTTCTATCCTGAGGTGATCGACCCGGTTACCGGCGAGGTGCTTCTCGATGGCGCCCAGGGGGAGCTCGTCTTCACGTCACTCACCAAGCAGGCGATGCCCGTCGTGCGCTACCGGACCCGCGATCTCACCCGGCTGCTGCCCGGGACGGCTCGGCCGTCCTACCGCCGCATGCAGAAAGTGACCGGACGCACCGACGACATGATGATCGTGCGCGGCGTCAATGTGTTCCCCACCCAGGTCGAGGAGCAGATACTGCGCGTCGAGGGACTGAGCCCGCACTACCTGTGCGTGCTCACCCGGCCGGGCCGGATGGACCAGATGACCGTGCGGGTCGAGGCGTATGACGAGGGGTCGTCGCACGGCACCCGGGCCGTGTTGGCGCAGCGTCTGGCGACGTTGGTGAAGGACAATGTCGGTGTGACGGTCGAGGTCGAGGTGACCGAGCCGCACGCGCTCGAGCGCTCACTCGGCAAGGCCAAGCGCATCGAGGACCGCCGCACCAGCTGACGAAGGAGCCCGATGGCCGACCCGCCGGCCCCGCGGCCGCGACCGCGTGTACCGCACGAGAACGAGGTGTTCGCCCGCCGGCGGACTCGGCAGGACCAGGCTGCCGACGCTGTCACGGCCTTCGCCGGCACGTTGACCTTTGTCTACATCCACGCGGTGTGGTTCGCCGGGTGGATCGCGATCAACCTCGGTCTGCTGGGCGCAGCTCTCGTCTTTGACGAGTTCCCGTTCGGGCTGCTGACCATGGTGGTGAGCCTCGAGGCCATCTTCTTGTCCACGTTCGTGATGGTGAGCCAGAACCGCCAGGCAGCGCGCGAGAACACCCGGGCAGACCTTGACTTCGAGACCAACGTGCGGGCGGAGGTCTGGTCGGTGCATTTGGGGCGAAGCCTCGGCCTGGACCCGGAGGCGATCGAGCGACGGGTGCAGGAGATCGTCACGCAGAACCGGGCCGCGATCCGCGGGGAGCCGAACGAGCCGGTCGACCCGCGGAGCCTCTGACTGTCGGCGACCCGCGCGGAGCCTCCGACAAGTCCCTCACCGCCCGTCAGGGGATGGGACGGGCAGCGGCTGCCTCGGGCACCGCTGACGTCACGGCCGCCCCGAACGACGCCCGCCGCGACGCCCTCCGCAACGTCGCCAGGACCGCCGGGCCGAGCAGGACGATCGCCAACGCGTTCGTGATCGCGCGGCCGGTATCCCATCCGAGGGTGGAGGTGGTCAGCGTGTAGACCACGAAGCGGTGCAGGTTCGTCCCGAGAGAGCCGCCCGGCACAAAGGACAGCGCAGTTCCGGCACCCGTCGCGAACGGCCAGGACCACATGTTCATCAGGAAACCGAATCCGTACGCCGCGAGGACTCCATAGCCGACCAGCAGAGCGATCTCCGCCCGGCCCCTGACGCCACGCGGAAGCAGCCCAGCTCCGAGGCCGATCCACGCCGAGGCCACCATCTGGAACGGCAGCCATGGGCCCACCCCCGCGGTCAGCAGGGCGGAGGCGAAGATCGAGGTGCAGCCCAGCACGAAGCCGAAGCCAGGCCCGAAGACGCGGCCGGCGAGCACCAGGAGGAAGAACACCACCTCGATGCCGGCCGTCCCCGCCCCGAGCGGACGTAGAGCTGCGTTGATGGCTGACAGCACCCCGAGCATCGCCAGCGCCTTGGAGTCCATGCCTCCCTCGCTGAAGGAGGCCAGCACGATGGCAACGAGGAAGGGCAGCACCGCGATGAACACGAAGGGCGCGTCCGCCGTGTGGCCTTCCGTGGTCGCCGTCTGCACAAAGAGTGGCCAGCAGAACATGACCAGCCCTGCCGCAGACGCCAATGTCAGCACGACGGCGGTGCGAGGACGGATGCGCAGAGCGGAGCTGTCCGTCCGCTCAGGAGCACTCAGCACCTGCCTCGGCGCGAGCTCAGCCATCGCCAGCTCCTCCTGCTCTCGGCTTCGCCAGGCCGGCAGCCACCTGCTCGACGGTGAGCCACTGTGCCGGAGCCAGCACCTTGGCCACCTGAGGTGCGAAGACCGGTGACGCGGCGAGGGCCTCCACGGTGGGCGCCGACGTGACCAGCTCTCCCTCGGCCAGCACCGTCACCCGACTGGCGGCGTGTGCCACGAACTCCACGTCATGGGTGGCCACGACGACCGCGCATCCCTCGAGCGCCAACGCCGCCAAGATCTCGCACAAGCGCGCCTTCGCCCGGTAGTCGAGGCCGCGGGTCGGCTCGTCGAGCAGCAGAACCCGCGGGCGAGGAGCCAGCTGCACCGCAAGGACGAGGGCCAGCCGCTGCCCCTCGGAGAGGTCCCGGGGATGACTCGAGGGGTCCAGGGCGGCGCCGTCGAGCAGCCGGTCGAAGAGCGCTCTCGTCGTCCCGGTCCGCACCTGGGCGGCGCTGTCCGCGGCGGCGCACTCGGCAAGTATCGAGTCGTGGTAGAGCAGGTCGGTCGCCTGCTGCGGCACGAGCGCCACCAGGCGCGCCGCCTGCGTCCTCGACAGCGTGGCGGGGTCGAGACCAGCGATCCGGATCGACCCGCGGTCACGCTTGCCACTGCCCTGCAGCGCCCACAGGAGCGAGGATTTGCCCGAGCCGTTGCGTCCCATCAGCGCGACCACCTCGCCGGGAGCCACTTCGAGATCGACCTCGCGTACGGCCACCAGTTCGCCGTGACGCACGCTCACGCCGGCTGCCACGATCGCGTCGGCACTGTCTCCGCCAGTCGGGAGGCCGTTGCGGGGCAACGGGTGGCATCCAGCCAGCCGCTCCCGCAGAGGGCCGGCCGACCTGCGGGCGTTACGAACCGACAAGAGCAACGGATCCCAGCCGGCGAGCCGCCCCAGCCCGACGACCGGCGGCGCCAGGGGCGAGGTGCGCATCATCTGCGCCGGTGAGCCGTCAGTGACAGTGGCGTCCTCGACCACGACCAGCCGGTCGGCATACTCCACCACCCTCTCGAGCCGATGCTCCGCTGCGAGCACGGTGACGCCGACGTCGTGCACCAGCCGTACGATGGCGGCGAGCGCGTCCTCTGCGGCCGCGGGATCGAGCGCCGACGTCGGTTCGTCGAGGACGAGAACGGTCGGTGCCATGGTCAGCACCGAGCCGATGGCGACTCGCTGCTGCTCCCCGCCGGACAGGGTGCGAAGCGCACGACGGCGTAGGTGCGCGACACCCATGAGGTCGAGTACCTCCTCGACGCGACGGCGCATCACCTGGGCGGGTACGGCCAGCTGCTCCATGCCGTAGGCCAGCTCCTCCTCGACCGTCTCGGTGACGAAGCCAGCGGATGGGTCCTGCGGCACGACACCCACCACGTCGGCGAACTCGCGCGGCTTGTGGTTCCGTGGGTCACGCCCACCGACCACGACCCGCCCTTCGACGTGGCCGCCGGTGAAGTGCGGCACCAGGCCGTTCACCGATCGCAGCAGCGTCGACTTCCCCGAGCCCGTGTGCCCGACGAGCAGCGCCAGCTCCCCCTCTTCGACCGCGAGGCCGACCCGGTGCAACGTCGGTCGCTCCGCCTTGGGGTACCAGAAGGAGTAGTCCTCGAACGAGATCATCGTGGGGCTGCGCTCATCGGTGTCGGAAGTGGCGTCACGACGACCGGCAGCAACGCGAACAGAATACCCAGGACAGGTGTCACCGGTAGCTGCGGCCAGCTCAGCGGCGACAAGGACGGGTTGAGGTCGGCTGGGTCGATCCGCAGGCCACGCTGAACCAGCAGCCCGCACCCGACACCCGCCGCGACGGTCAACAGTTCCGCCGTGCGCCAACGGTCGGGCCGGTAGGTCGACCGGGTGACGCCCCATCCCGACGCCACCATGCCCATCACGCCTACCACGACTCCGGCCAGCAGCACCGGGCCTGCCAAGAGACGTGGGGTGGTTCCGTCCAGCACGGCGTACGCTCCGACACCCATGCCGCACAGACCGGTCACCATCAGGGCACCCGCGACGACGCTGCTGCAGTGTGACCGCCTGCCGCTTCGCCCGTAGCCGCGCGAGTCCATGGACGCAGCGAGCAGCAGCGACCGGTCGAGGGCGTCCTCGAGCACCGGTATGACGACCGAGCGCAGCGCGGCGATCCCCCGTCCGTCGCTGCCCGGGCGCAACCGTCGAGCCCTCGTCACCCGCACCACGCTCTCAGCGAGCTGAGGGAACACCGAGAGCGCCACCACCACGGCGGCGCTGACCTCATGAAGGGCCGGTGGCATAGACCTCAGGAGGCGCCGAGGGTTCGCGAGAGCATTGGCCGCTCCCACACAAATCAGCATCGTGGCCAGACGCAGGCCGTCATACGCGCCGGCGAGCACCGACTCGGCCGTGACGTCGCCGAACAGCTGAATGCCTGCGGCGATCTCCGGAAGTCGGACCGCCGGCAGGTGCACCAGTACGTGCCCCGGCTGACCCCCTCCGAAGACGACCCGGAAGAACACCCGAAGAGCCACCACCACTGCGGCCGCTGCGACGTAGAGACCGAAGGCATGCGCCCAGGGCGCGTCGGGACGACGGGCGACCACGACCCAGCTGACGACGCCGATGATTATCGCCAGCAGCAACGGGTTGGTGGTCCGGCTGGCTGCGACCGTGAGCCCGAGAGCCCAGAGCCACCAGGCGAGGGGGTGCAGCGAGCGGGGCAACCGGTAGGCGCCTCGACCCGCTGTCGTCACCCGCTGTGCGAGCGGCGCCACACCGTGACTCCGGCACCGAGGCCCAGCGCCGCCAGCACGACCAGTCCGAGCACGAGAGGAGCTGCCGAGCCCGCACTCGTGTCGTCAGCGGCTGCCGCGGGAAGGTCGCTCGTCACGACGGTCTCACCGGTGCTTTGCGGGTCGGCGGAGCGACCGCTCCGCGCAGCACTTCGGTCACCGTGGTGTCCGGCGTTCGGCTGATGTACGCGTGAGTGTGTGGTGGGCCCCCCGGCGCTGTGATCATCGACCTTGGAAGTGGCAGAGGAAGGCAGCGAAGGGCTTGCTGAATGTTCCACTGAAGTCGTGGCCGGAGCCGTCGTGGGTCCGGATGGGTCACTGGACGATGACGTTCGGGGGGCCGGGGACGGGCTGGTCGTCGGGCTCTGTCCGGTGCGGTCTCCCTGTCCGTGCTGGGGGGTGGTCGTGTGCCCAGATGTCGTGCGCTCAGGTGGGGCGGGCGCCGTGGGCTGGGCGGTCGGCCGGTCAGACACCGTTGGCGTCGTAGTGTGCGGGTGGAACGGTGCCAGTGCGGGAGTGGTGCGGGACCCGTTCAGTGCGAAGACCCAGCCCTCGAACCCTCCCTCGACCACTGCACGGCTCGCCGCGCCGATCGTGCTGTAGGTCCAGTGCCCGCCGTTCTCAGCGTAGGAGTACGCCCAGTAGGCCGACTGCGGCGGAGTGCGCTGGCACTGCTCGTGGTAGTCGTCGTCACCCGGGATGGCCAGCGACCGACTGGCTGACGGCTCGCCTGCCAGCCGGCAGACGAAACCACCCTGGCCGGCGGTCGACTGGGGACTGAAGCCGGCCTGCTGAAGCGCCTCCCATCCGGTGACGCCGGAGCCCAATGGTCCCTCGACGCACCGCACCACGATGCCGTCACCGAAGGCGGTCATGTCGACGACGAGCGTGACGCCCTCGTCGGTCGTACAGAAGTCACCGGGCGCGGCCGACGCTGCAGCTGCGTCGGTCGCAGCGGGTCCAGCCGCTGCCCCTGCGACAATCGCCTGGCCTGTGCCCAGCACGGCCAGCGCGGCAACCGCCGCCCCGGTGGCCGCCAGCCCCGGGCCCGACGGTGTCACGGCGCGGAGATCGTCACGAAGGACTTCGGCACCAAGGCGTAGAAGGCCTCCGCAGTGGCGCGCCGCCACTGGTCGCGCTCGCTGGCCTGGATGCCCGTTCGGCGGGCGTCCCGGAAGGCGGCGACGTCGTAGGCGATGGCGCCGAGATCACGCCTGGCTGGAGTGCCTGCCGTGTTGAAGTGGGTGAGCTGAAGCGACGCGACGTAGGCCGCCGCGCGCGCTCGGGCGCGAGGGTGATGGGTCAGCGCAAGCGCCTGCGCGGCGACCCCAGTGCTGTTGGTGTTGGCGCCCGCAGTGGTAGCCCCGCCGCCGAACGAGCCGTTGCGATGCTGCGTGCGCAGCAGCCAGTGGGTTGCTCGCTTGACGCGTCGGGTCGAGACGTCAGCACCGGAACGTCGTGCGGCCACCAGGGCCTGCACGGCCAAGGCGGTGGCGTCGGTGTCGGCCGGGCTGCCCGCCTCCGCGCACGTCTGGTGGGGCGTCTCGTCCAGGCCGAAGTACCCCGGGCCGCACTGGTGTTTGACGAGGTACCGCACCACGCTTTGCGGCACACCGCCGGTGCGGGCGAGGCCGAGGACGCCGTACGCCTGACCGAAGGTGTTGCTGTAGTCGGTGCTCCCGCTGTCGCGCAGCCGACCCGCCTCGAATCCGTTCCCACCGACCACCAGGTCGAGAAGCTCGCGTCGGACGTTCCTGCCTCCGAAGTGACGCACCGGCTGGTCGAGCACCTTGGCAACGAGCAGCGACTTGGCCATCGCCCCGGCAATCCTGTTGCCCGCGAACGTCGCGTAGTGGTGGTAGTAGTTGTTGCGGATCGCGGTCGTCACGCGGTTGAGGTGTCGGTGCTGGCGACCGTCGGCGGCGAGCATGATCGCAGTGTCGACGGTGAGGCCCCAGTCGTCGAAGTCGAACTGGTCGTTGTGGATGCGGCCGTGGCTGAGTTCCGAACCCTGCCACTGCGCAGCAAGAACGCCGCGATGGTGCAGGTGAGGGGCCTTGGAGGAGGAGGAGGAGGCGGCGGAGGAGGCGGCGACAGCTGGAGCCGCTCCGGCGACC
Organism: Nocardioidaceae bacterium; assembly: GCA_050996395.1. Taxonomy (GTDB): domain Bacteria; phylum Actinomycetota; class Actinomycetes; order Propionibacteriales; family Nocardioidaceae; genus JBPCRX01. The sequence continues at coordinate 217 of JBPCRX010000067.1, read as the reverse complement.
AGGGCCAGCGCGATAGCACCCGCGCTGACGCGAGAGACGACGAGAAGATGGGAGAACGAGCGCATGCAGATGCCTTTCGAGAGCGGTCCCGGGAACGGAACGTGTCACGGACGGCACAGCATGTCCTGACTCCGACCCTGCAGACCTCGACAGATATGGAGCCGCTCACCCGCACCCAAGGCATTCCGGCTGACGACCTCTGCGCACAACGCAAGAG
>JBPCRX010000098.1:0-19467 GCA_050996395.1 Nocardioidaceae bacterium | reverse complement strand
ACCTGAGCCTGCGCGGACGCGATCGCCCCGGTCAATCGCTTGTTCTCGATGGGCACGTCATCGGGCACCTTCAGCGTGGTCAGCACCCAGTCGACCCAGTCGGACTTGAACAGCCGCATGAGGTCGTCCTCGAGCGAGAGGTAGAAGCGCGACTCACCGGGATCCCCCTGGCGTCCCGACCGCCCACGAAGCTGGTTGTCGATGCGACGCGACTCGTGCCGCTCGGTGCCGACGACGTAGAGACCTCCCACCTCGTTGACCTGGTCGTGCTCGGTCTTGACCTGGGTCTGCATGCGCTCGAGAGTCTCCGGCCATGCGGCTTCGTACTCGTCGGAGTGCTCGACCGGGTCAAGCCCCTTGGTGCGCAGCTCCTCGTCGGCCAGGAACTCAATCGACCCCCCGAGCATGATGTCGGTGCCTCGCCCCGCCATGTTGGTTGCCACGGTGACCGCACCCTTGCGGCCGGCCTGGGCGACGATGTGCGCCTCGCTGGCGTGCTGCTTGGCGTTGAGGACCGTATGCGGGATGCCACGGCGCTTGAGCAGGTCCGACAGCCGTTCGGACTTCTCGACAGAGGTGGTTCCGACGAGCACCGGCTGACCCTCGGCATGACGTTCGGCGATGTCATCGATGATCGCGTGGTACTTGGAGCCCTCGGTGCGGTAGACCAGGTCGGGCTGGTCCTCGCGAGCCATCGGACGGTTGGTCGGTATCGAGATGACACCCAGCTTGTAGATCTTGTCGAACTCCGACGCCTCGGTCATGGCGGTTCCGGTCATGCCCGCAAGCTTCTAGTAGAGCAGGAAGTAGTTCTGCAGCGTGATGGTGGCGAGGGTCTGGTACTCCTCGCGGATCTTCACCTTCTCCTTCGCCTCGATCGCCTGGTGCAGCCCCTCGTTGTAGCGCCGACCGTGCAGCATGCGTCCGGTGTGCTCGTCGACGATGAGGACTTCGCCCTCCATGACCACGTAGTCGCGGTCGTTGCGGAAAAGCTCCTTGGCCTTGATGGCGTTGTTGAGAAAGGAGATGAGCGGAGTGTTGACCGCGTCGTAGAGGTTGTCGATACCGAGGTGGTCCTCGACCCGCTCGATCCCCTGCTCGAGCACCGACACCGTGCGCTTCTTCTCGTCGACCTCGTAGTCGATCTCGTTGCGCAGGCGGCCCACCAGCGTTGCGAACTCGTCGTACCACTTGACCGACTCGTCGGACGGCCCGGAGATGATGAGTGGGGTGCGGGCCTCGTCGATGAGGATCGAGTCCACCTCGTCGACGATGGCGAAGTGGTGTCCACGCTGCACGCAGTCCTCGAGCTGGTTTGCCATGTTGTCGCGCAGGTAGTCGAAGCCGAACTCGTTGTTGGTGCCGTAGGTGATGTCGGCGTTGTAGGACTCGCGGCGCTGAGCCGGGGTCATCTGCGGCAGCACCATGCCCGTGGTCATGCCCAGGAAGTGGTAGACCCGGCCCATCCACTCGGCGTGGTAGCGGGCTAGGTAGTCGTTGACGGTGACGACGTGGACGCCGTCTCCGGTCAGCGCGTTGAGGTACGTCGCCAAGGTGGCGACCAAGGTCTTGCCCTCGCCGGTCTTCATCTCCGCGATGTTGCCGAGGTGCAGCGCTGCCCCACCCATCAGCTGCACGTCGAAGTGCCGCTGGCCCAGCACCCGCTTGGCGGTCTCCCGGACGGTGGCGAACGCCTCGGGCAGCAGGTCGTCCAGGCTCTCGCCGTCCGCCAGCCGCGCCTTGAACTCGTCAGTCTGGCCGCGTAGCTCCTCGTCGGTCATCGCGGCGTAGTCGTCCTCGATGGCGTTGACCTGTGAGGCGGCGACCTGCAGCTTGCGCAGCTGTTTGCCCTCGCCGAATCGAAGGACCTTGTCGAGCAGAGCGGGCACTGGGGAACTCCTGGTTCGTGTCACGAGGCCCGCCCCCGGCGCAGGGGTGGGCGGTCTTCATCTTAGGCGACACCTCGGCCGGGTCACGGTGCTCGGTTCAGGGCATCCAGCCTGGGGGCCAGGTCGCCTCTGGGTGCCACGACCACAACCGCGAGGCCGAGCCAGCGGGCCAGCTCCTCCAGTGCCTCCAGGAGCTGGTGGGCTGTCTCCTGCGGCGCTCCCGGCTCCGCGTAGGCACCCTGGACGAGCAGAACGCCGCTCTTGCGGTCCGCTTTGAGGTCCACGCGGGCAACCAGGTCCTCCCCCAGCAGGAACGGCAGCACGTAGTAGCCGTACCGGCGCTTGGTCTCGGGGACGTAGATCTCGATCCGGTAGCGGAACCCGAACAGCTTCTCGGTCCGGTTACGCTCCCAGACGACCGGGTCGAACGGGCTGAGCAGTGCACGGGCGTCGACCCGGCGCGGCAAGCGGGCGTCCCGGTGGAGATAGGCAGGCTGGTCCCAGCCTTCGATCGAGACGGGGGTGAGCTCGCCGGACTCGACCAGAGCCGCGACCGCCGGCTTCGACACCGCATGGTTCATCCGGTAGTAGTCGCGCAGGCAGGCCTCGGTCGCAATCCCGTGCGACCTCGCGGCGCGGCGGATCAGCTCCCGGTGCGCCTCTTCGGGCGCAGGATCAGGCTGGGCGAGGATGTCGGCCGGGATCACCCGCTCGGGAATGTCGTACAGACGCTCGAAGGCACCGTTGCGTCCGGCTGCGGTGACGGCGCCCGCGAAGAAGAGGTACTCCAGCGCCTGCTTGACCTCCGACCAGTTCCAGCCCCAGTCGACTTTGGACCTGGGTAGGTCGTCGTCGATGTCGCGAGCTGTCACCGGACCGGAGCCGACGACGTCTTGCAGTACGCCGGCCACCAACTCGGGCTTGCGTGCCTTGATGCTGCGAGGACCGCCCCAGGCCAGCGTGTCCGCGAGCGCCATCCGGTGCTTCATGTGCGGCCAGAGGTCGACGGGCATGTAGGCCGCCACGTGTGCCCAGTACTCGACCAGCCGACGCGGTCTCGCACTGGATGCGCGTTGGAGGAGCGAGACGTCATACGCTCCGATCCGGCTGAACAGGGGCATGAAGTGCGCCCGCTGCAACACGTTGACGGAGTCGATCTGGAGCACTCCGGTGCGCTCGACCGTGCGCGAAAGCGTCCGCATCGTCGGGCACGCCGGGCGGGGGTCGAGGAACCCCTGAGCAGCCAACGTGATCCGCCGGGCCTGCGACCTGCTCAGGGACTCTCGGGGACGTGCAACCATCAACCTGGTCCCGCCCCTCAGGGGACGTCGAGGAGCTTCTCACGCACGGCGTACATGACGGCTTCCATGCGCGAGTGCAGCTGCAGCTTCTCGAGGATGTTGCGGACGTGGTTCTTGACCGTGTTCTCGCTGATGAAGAGGTCGGCAGCGATCTCACGGTTGTTGAGTCCCCGGGCCACGAAGTTGAGCACCTCGAGCTCCCGGTCGCTGAGCCGGGCGACCAGGGGACCCTTGCTGTCGCCGCGGGCGAGGGTCTTGAACTCCTTGAGAAGCTTGGTCGCCATCGACGGGCTGATCAGCGACTGACCATCGGCCGCCAGCCGAACCGCGTCAGCCACCTCGTCGATCGACGCATCCTTGAGCAGGTATCCCGACGCTCCGTTCTTGATCGCCTCGTAGAGGTCGGACTCCTCGTCCGACATCGTCAGCATGATGATCTGCGCCGAGGGTGCGGACCGCTTCATCGCCGCGCACGCCTGGGTCCCGGTGCGCCTGGGCATCCGCACATCGATCAGCACCACGGCCGGCACGACAGCGGCGACGAGTGCGACCGCCTCGTCGCCGTCGGACGCCTCGCCGACGACCTCGATGTCGGGCTCGGCCTGCACGAGCATCACCAGACCCCGGCGGAACAGCTCCTGGTCGTCGACGACGACGAGCCGGATCGGCTTGGACTCACCAGGTCGGTCCGCGACCCCAGCCGGGCGCGGTGGCAGGGCAGGACCAGCCACGTCAGGTGGTCAGCCGGATGACGCCGTAGTCGTAGCCACGTCGTCGGTAGACCACGGCTGGTTCGTCGTTCTCCTTGTCGATGAAGAGATAGAAGTCGTGTCCGACCAGCTCCATCTCGTACAAGGCCTGGTCGAGCGTTAGTGGAGCGGCCGGGTGGCTCTTCTCCCGCACCACCAGCGGTCCGTCACCCATGACGGTCAGTGGCCCGACCTTGTGCTCCAGCCCATCGGCCGGCGTCTCCTCGGGCACTGTGGGCTCGTCGGTGGCTCCTGCGGCCATGGCCTGCGCGAGAGAGGGCGGGGTGCGAAGCCCATGGTGGACCCGCCGGCGGTCGTGCGCCTTGCGCTCCTGCGCGCTCAGCCGCTCGATCGCCTTGTCGAGCGCGGACAGCTTGTCCTCCGCGCACGCCTCTGCGCGGATGACGGGTCCCTTGCTTCGGATGGTGATCTCGACGCACACGGACTGGTCGGCGAGCTTGGGACTGCTCTCCTGCGTCACCTCGACGTCTACCCGGATGATCCGCTGGTCGAACTTCTCCAGCTTGGCAAGCTTGTCCTCTACGTGGGTCCGGAACCGGTCCGACACCTCGCAGTGCCTACCTTTGACCACAATTTCCATCTGCGCCTGCCTCCTCAATGCGTGGGAGCGATCTGGTGTTCCAGGTGCGCTCGCGGACACCAACCCGTGTGCATGACACCCGTCCGTCCGACCTGGTCTTCGTCCCCACACCCGCCTGCTGAGGTTTTGCGGCTTGTGCCACGCTGGCCCTTCTCCCGGTGCCGAGAGGCGTCTGGCCCTTCGGCCGGGGCAGGTCTTACTGCTAAGTCGCTCCGTGATCGGCGGCAGGGATGAACTCCGTCCCCTGCCGCCTTACGTGGACCGTTTCGCCTGCGACTGGCATCGGCTTGCTGGTAGGGGCCCCGACGTATCGAGGCCCTGCCAGCGCAACCACGGACCCGGACGGGTGCCATGACTGCACCCTAGCCCGTGGCAACGATGCTCGCACCGTCATGCCGGGACCCCGCGCAAAGACGGTGTCCGGCGCGCGGTCGCAGCCACGACGGCTATGCCCACCACCGGTTTCCGTGCCTCGCGCAAAGCCCTCACGACCTCCGCAGCCGTGGCTCCGGTCGTGATGATGTCGTCGACGACCACATACACCTGACCTGGCACGTCCGCCACTGCGACACGTGCCGCCTCGAACGCCGAAGCGAGGTTGTCGGCACGCGCCCGTGCTCCCAGAGCCGCCTGGTCCGTCACCGCCCGTCGCATCCTCAGCGAAGAACCTGCAACAGCGTCGACACCGGTTGCTCTCAGCGCCCGACAGCAGTGGCCGACCACCCTCGCCATGGGATCGTGACCGCGCTCTCGCACGACGGCTCGCCTCGTCGGAGGGCCAACGAGACGCACGCGGCGCACAGGCTCCTCGAGAGTGGCCAGTACGCCGAGCACGCTCAGCGCCAGCGCGTTCCCAAGTGGGCGCGCCAGGGACAGCCGCCGCTGCTCCTTGTGCGCCAGCAGAGCGGCCCTAGCGACACCTTCGTACGAGCTCACGCTGAACACGGGCGGCAAGCCGAGTGGGCATGGCACCGGCATCGTGCAGGCAGGAGGTCTCTGGAGCTGGGCCGCGCAGCCAGTACACAGTGCCCGACCCGCTGTGCCGCAGGCCACACAGGCACTGCCGAGCAACAGGTCGAGGCAGGCGGCGACGTGGCTCGGCTGGCTGTGCACGACCCGATGGTCGCGTACAGACACGTCTTGCCGCAGAAGCGACGGCTGCGCTCTGGGGAACTTTGGTCGGCCCGCCCCCTTGTGGAGGCGGCCTCAGCCAGGGTAGACGGGCGCCCGCAACCGGCTGTCTCCCCCGAGCGGCAGCCACTCGAGGTTGGGCGTCTGCACGTAGATCAGGCCGCCACGGGCTGCCACGGCGATCGGCGCCTCGGTGTTGGGACCTGCGGCGATCCGCGTCGGAGTGGCCGGGAGATACCCGTTCGCGGGGTCTGTCTCAGAACCGTCGATGGCCACCGACCACGGCTCACGCTCGCCGTCGGGCTCTTTGGCGAGCACCACGACGGAGGTTGGGCTGATCCAGGCGAGGCTGCCGAGGTCGACCAGAGACGTGGCAGGACTGACTACCTGCCGGGGGGTCCGCAAGGCGACTTTCGCGTGGTTCCTGGGGTCGCGGTCGATGAGCGCCACCAGAAGCGCCGACTCATTACCGCGATCGACGCTGGCGACGAAGCGCACCCCGTCGCGGGACACCGCGAAGCTGACGACCTGTTGACCGGTGAGACCTCTGACCTCGACTTCCCTCACGTGCCCGTCGGTCACCGTGTAGATGCGCGCCCCGCGCGTCGTGCGGTCGACCAGCCACAGCACCCGGTGGACGTCGAACGAGGGACGCAGCAGGTCGGCCGCCTTGTCGAACCACACCTTTGGCCCGTCCTCGGAGTCGTTGGGTATGCCGCCCACCACAACCGAGTGGCCGTCCTGGGACACCAGTGCGCCGAGCGACCCTGACGGGTCGACCGCTGCAGCCCGCGCGTCCTTGACCTGGCCAAGCGGCCCCGTCACCGGCTGCACGCCGTCCTCCGACACCGTTACCAGCCCTCCTGCGCCGAGGGCGAAGAGGCTGCGTTCCCCGGAGAAGCCGGCCGGGTCGTAACCGCTGAACGCGTCGACCGAGAAGTCAGTGCCGTAACCCGGGACCGACAGACGCTTACCCTCCACGGTGATCGTGACGTCGTCGATCCCGGTGATCTGGCGCAGCGTCCATGCCAGCTGTGCGGCAAAGAACCGCAGGTCATCAGGGGACAGCTGGAGGGCGTCGGCCGTCAGCGGCACCTCGGCCAGGCCTGAGCTCGATGTCGACACCGCCACGTCGAGCCCGGTGCCTTCGGGTACGGAGTTGGTCGCGACGGCACCGAGGCCGCCGGTGGGACCGAGCAGGAGGTCCTTGACCAACGTGGTCGCGGTGGCGTCTCCCAGGGCCACATGGACGGGGTCGGGGGTCAAGACGGTGCGGCTCGGGTCGAAGAAGTACACCGAGAAGGGGTCATAGTTGCGAACGAAGAAGTCGGAGTCTATGAAGGTGCCAGGCGCGGGGTTGGCGATCCGCCACTCACCCTCGGCCCTGACGAGCCGCACCCGGTCGTCCCTGATGGAGTCCGACGTCTCGGCCGAGGTCCACGCGCCTCTGGCGTCGAGGCGCCCGAGTACGTCCGCGTGCACGTCGACGTAGCCCGGCCCGTCCGCCTGCGTCGTCTCGAGGTCCTGGTAGACGACCCGGCCCGCTCCCGGGTCCCAGTCCACAGCCGCCTGCGGAGCGAGGAACTCCCGTGCGGTAGGGACGTCCTGCGGATAGGCCAACATCGCTGCGTAGAAGCCGGCGACGACTGTCGACTTGTCCGCGCCGGGGACCGGACCGGCCACCACGTTGGCCACCTGCTGGGGGTCGCCTCCCACCCCCACCTCACGCCCTTCGTGCACCGATGAGCTCGACGGGATGGTCACGCAACCCGTCGACATACCCACCGACATCGCAGCAAACACCGTTGCGGCGACGGTGCGTGCTCTCCTCGTCATGGAAGAGTCCGGTGTGCGCTCAACGGATACCGGGAGTACGCCGCACCGACGGCAATGGGGTCGGGCGACTTCAGCGTCAGCGGCGCCAGCGGCAGCGGTGAAGCCGTGAACACGCCTCCTGGGCGACGTGGCAAGGTGAGCCTGAACACCGAGCCGACACCCGGCGCGCCCCAAGCCTCGAGCTTGCCCTCATGCAAGGTGGTGTCCTCAACAGCGATCGAGAGCCCGAGGCCGGTCCCTCCCCGCGTTCTGGCGCGTGCCGGGTCGGCCCGCCAGAACCGGTTGAACACGAGCACCTCCTCTCCTGGCCGCAGCCCTACGCCGTGGTCACGCACGCACAGCGCGACGGCGTGAGTGTCGGCGCCCAGAGTGACGTCGACGTCGCCGCCCTCGCCGTAGTCGATCGCGTTGACCACGAGGTTGCGAATGATGCGGCCGAGCCGTCGGACGTCACCTTTGAGAAGTATCGGTTCTGAGGGCATCCGCAGCCGTACGACGGTCCCACGACGCTCCGCCAGCGCCGAGCAGCTGTCGACGACGCTCCTGGCCGCGTCCCGCAGGTCGATGTCGGTGAGGTCCAGTACGGCGGCCCCCGCGTCGAAACGGCTGATCTCCAGCAGATCGGTCAGGAGCAGCTCGAAGCGGTCGAGCTGGGTCTGAAGCAGCTCAGCGGACCGGCCGGTGACCGGGTCGAATGCCGTTCGGGCGTCATACAGTACGTCGGCGGCCATCCGGACGGTGGTCAACGGTGTGCGCAGCTCGTGGCTCACGTCGGCCACGAAACGGCGCTGCATCCGTGACAGCTCCTCAAGCCGACCGATGTGGCGCTGCAGGTTCTCGGCCATCTGGTTGAAGGAGGTGCCGAGCCGTGCGATGTCGTCCTCCCCGCGGACGTGCATGCGCTCCTCCAGCCGGCCGGCGGCGAGCCGCTCGGCGATGCGTCGGGCGAGCCGCACCGGGGTCACCACCTGACGGGTCACCAGCCAGGCGATCGTGGCCAGCAGCACGGTGAGAAGCGCTCCGGCCGTGATCATCGCGCTGCGGACGACGGACAGGGTCTGCTGCTGCTCTCGAAGCGGAAAGACGTAGAAGAGCGAGAACGACTGCCCGGTGCTCGGGACCCTGACCTGGGAACCCACCACGAGCCCGGGCTCGTCGGGCCGCCCGGAGTCGGTGAAGTGCACGCTCGAATAAGCCCACCAGGTGCCCGGATGGGTGGCGACCTGGGTCTGGAGGCTGCCTGGGACCGTTATCCCGAAGTTGACGTCGGGTGACCCACGACTCCCCTGGCTGGCGGAGTTCTCATCGACGGGGTTCGACGTGCCCGTGAAGGCGACGTAGAAGTCGTTGTGCGCCACGTCGCGGGGGGACAGTACGTTGACCAACGGGTTGAGCACCTGGCCCACGTCGAAGGAGTTACCGATGGGGCTGGAGTCGAGTGTGGACTGCGCCGTGTCGACACCCGCGGCCGCCTGGGAGAGTGCGGACTGCTGCTTGCTGGCCAACAGTCCGTCCGCCACCCGGTGGAGCAGCACCAGCCCAGCCAAGATAGCCAGCACGGCCGAGAGGCTGAGGGTGCCGATGACCACACGAGCCTGGATCGACCGCCGCCACAGGTGTACCAAGGCCCGTACCGGCCGCACCAGCGTGCCCAGGGCAGCCTTGAATCCTGCACCGACCCGGTCGAGCGCGGTTGGCCCGGACGATGGGGACGCTTCGGTGGACCCGGGCGGCTGGGCTCCGAAGAGATCTGTACTCGGTTCGGTCATGGCTACTCGTCGCCCGAAGCCTCGCCGGCCTTGTAGCCCACTCCGCGCACCGTGAGGATGATCTGAGGGTTCTCGGGATCGCTCTCGACCTTGGAGCGAAGCCGCTGCACGTGCACGTTGACGAGACGAGTGTCTGCCGCGTGGCGATAGCCCCACACCTGTTCGAGGAGCACCTCCCGGGTGAAGACCTGCCACGGCTTGCGTGCCAGACAGACCAGCAGGTCGAACTCCAGCGGGGTCAGCAGCAGCGAGACGCCGTCGCGATGCACGGTGTGACCGGCGACGTCGACGGCCAGGTCGCCGATGTGCAGGGACTCAGGAGCCAGGTCGTCGTGCTTGCGCAACCGGGCACGGATCCGCGCGACGAGCTCACGCGGCTTGAAGGGCTTGAGGACGTAGTCGTCGGCGCCGGACTCCAAACCCACGACCACGTCGACGATGTCGGTCTTGGCGGTCAGCATGATGATGGGCACCCCGGAGCTCGCCCTGATCTCGCGGCATACGTCCACGCCGTCCTTACCGGGCAGCATCAGGTCCAGCAGGACCACGTCGGGACGGAACTCCCGGAACGCCCCCATCGCCTTGTCTCCGGTTGCGACCACGCGCGGCTCGAAGCCTTCGTTTCGCAAGACGATCGTCAACATCTCCGAAAGGGAGGCGTCGTCGTCGACCACCAGTACCTTGCCTCCGCCAGCGCGGGAGCGGGCAGGTTCCATGACGGTCTCCCCTTCGTCGGCGAACAGGTCGGTCAGTAGCGGTAGGCCTCGGACTTGTACGGTCCTGCGACTCCTACCCCGAGGTAGGACGCCTGCTCGTCGGTGAGCGTCGTCAGTGAGACACCGAGCGCGGCGAGGTGGAGCCGCGCCACCTCCTCGTCGAGGTGCTTGGGCAGGACGTAGACGTCGATCGGGTAGTCCTCAGGTCTGGAGTACAGCTCGATCTGAGCCAGCACCTGGTTGGTGAACGAGTTCGACATCACGAAGGACGGGTGCCCGGTCGCGTTGCCCAGGTTCATCAGCCGACCCTCACTCAGCACGATGATGGTGTTGCCTCCGGGAAACGTCCACAGGTCGACCTGCGGCTTGACGTTCACGCGCTGGATCCCGGGTACTGCGGCGAGCCCGGCCATGTCGAGCTCGTTGTCGAAGTGGCCGATGTTGCCGAGGATGGCCTGGTGCTTGAGCCGGCTCATGTGCTCGGCCGTGACGACGTTCAGGCATCCGGTGGCAGTGACGACGATGTCGGCCAGCTCGACCACCTCGTCGAGGGTGGCGACCTGGTAGCCGTCCATGGCGGCCTGGAGAGCGCAGATCGGATCGATCTCGGTGATGACGACACGAGCGCCTTGACCTCGAAGTGACTCCGCGCATCCCTTGCCGACATCGCCGTAGCCGCACACGACGGCGACCTTGCCGCCGATCAGGACGTCCGTGGCCCGGTTGATGCCGTCGATCAACGAGTGTCGGCAGCCGTACCTGTTGTCGAACTTCGACTTGGTGACGGAGTCGTTGACGTTGATGGCGGCGAAGAGCAGCGCGCCGTCGCGGTGACGCTCGTAGAGGCGATGGACGCCGGTGGTGGTCTCCTCGGTGACACCGATGATGCCGTTGGCGATTCCGGTCCACTTCTCAGGAGTCTCAGTGACGGTCCTGCCGAGGACGGTGAGAACCTCCTTGAGCTCGGCGTTCTCCGTCGAGGCCGGGTCAGGGACGGCGCCCTCCTTCTCGTACTCGACTCCGAGGTGGACCAGCATGGTCGCGTCTCCACCGTCGTCGAGGATCGTCGTGGGTGTCTGGCCGTCGGGCCAGCTGAGCGCCTGCTCGGTGCACATCCAGTACTCGGCGAGCGTCTCGCCCTTCCAGGCGAAGACGGGAACGCCACGGGGGGAATCCGCGGAGCCGTCCTTGCCGACGACGAACGCCGCGGCGGCGTGGTCCCGGGTCGAGAAGATGTTGCAGCTGGCCCACCTCACCTCGGCACCCAGCGCCGTGAGTGTCTCGATGAGCACCGCTGTCTGCACGGTCATGTGCAGAGACCCGGCGATCCTGGCGCGTGCCAATGGCTGGTCAGCCGCGAACCGCTCACGCATCGCCATCAGACCCGGCATCTCATGCTCAGCAAGCGTGATCTCTGCTCGGCCGAATTCCGCGAGTGCGAGATCTGCAACCTGGTAGTCCATGGGACAAGCGTAGTTGCCGTCGGCACCCGGCTACGAAAGGGCACGTATGCCGGTGGTCTCGAACCTGCTCAGCCGCTCTGCGGGATGGGTTCGAGTGAGCTTCGCTTGATGTCGGGCTCGATGAAGATGAACTCGGCCTGCGGTACCTGCGACCGGATCCGCACCTCGACCTCGTTGATGGTGTCGGCGACCATCTGAGCGCTATCGGTAGGAGTGACGGCGATCTTGCAGGCGACCAGGATCTGGTCCGGCCCGACGTGCAGAGTGCGCAAGCTCAGGATCTCCTGCGCATGCTCACCGGAGAGGATCGACTGCTCGATGGCCGTGCGGTGGTCCTCGTGGGCGGCCTCCCCGAGCAGCAGGCTCTTGGTCTCCACGGCCAGGACGACCGCCACGCAGACGAGCAGAACGCCGATGCCAGCCGTGCCGGCCACGTCCCAGTAGCCGCTGTCCGTCGCCAAGGTGAGACTCACGCCGACCAGTGCGAACACCAGACCGATCAGCGCTGCGAAGTCCTCGAGCAGAACGACAGGGAGCTCAGGGGCCTTGGCGTTGCGGATGAAGCTGACCCAGCCCACATCGCCGCGAGTCCGATTGGACTCGGTGATGGCCGTCCGGAACGACAAGCCCTCCATCGCGATCGCGATGACGAGAACCACGATCGCCACCCATTTCCAGTCGCTGGTCAGAAGCGGGCTGACATGACCATCGTGCACCTCGTGGTACTTGTGATACGCCTCGTAGAGCGCGAACAGCCCTCCGACGGTGAAGAGCACGATCGACACGATGAAGGCGTAGATGTAGCGCTCCCGCCCGAACCCAAAGGGGTGGTCCTTCGTCGCCGGCCGTTCGGCGCGCTTGGAGCCGATGAGCAGCAAGGCCTGGTTGCCGGAGTCGGCAAAGGAGTGGATCGCCTCGGCCAGCATCGAGGATGCTCCGGTGAGCACCCAGGCCAACAGCTTCGTCACGGCGATCCCGAGGTTCGCCGCGAGGGCGGCGACAACCGCCTTCGGCGACTCAGTGCTCACCGAGGGCCTCTTCCAGCGGCAGGACGAGACAACCCCAGCCCCAGATAGACACTGGCGTAGAGACCGGTGCTCAACAGTGCCGCATATCGGGCCATCTCAGCTCCCTCGGTGGACTCGATCGTGTGCACCCGGATGTCACGGGCGGTCGCTATGGCCGTCAGGTGTCCCCGGAGCTCTCGGATGGAGGGCTCCTGCGTTCCATCGTCGAGCACCACGAGACCGGGTCGGCGGGCCGTGCTCTGGTCACCGTCCTCCACGGGGTCGGCGAACAGGTCCCGCGCCCGCGCCGCCTCGAGCACCGGAAGCAGATGGTCGGCGTCGGCGGCCAGCGCCGGTCGACCGGAGCTGCGTCGCATCGCCTCGGCGACCCGACGCGCGGCACGCGCCGCCAGCACCGACCCACCCCAGACCAGCGGAGTGACCTCTGCCAGGGCGAGGGCGAGATCCTTCGCCGGGTTGACCGCGATGTCACTCAGCGGCGAGCACTCGATGGCCACGTCGTCGAGCACCTGGGCCACTCGGGCCTCGTCGACCTCAGGCCCGACGCCGATCCTGCTCAGCGCCTGAAGCATCACGACCGCGACCGCGAGCGGGTCATCGGTCTGCGTAGGAAGGAGCAGGCTGTGCCTGCCCGCGGCATGCTCGGCGAGCACAGAGTGAGGCGGACACGCCGTGATGAGGTTGCAGCCTCGGCGGACTGCTTCCCGGACCGCGGACCCTGTCTGCGCGTCGCCTCCCCCCGGCGCGAGGACGAGCACCAGGTCGAGCGCGCCCGCCCAGCCCGGCAGGCTCGGACCCGGCCAGGCAACGAACGGAACAGGGCACCATGGCTCCAGGACGGCTCGCAACAGCCGTGCGTCCGCACCGGCCGCGACCACGGCCCGAGGGCTGACCTCGGGGTCGAGCGCCGCCACTGCCGCTGCTGCCGTTTCCACCTCGATCCGAACGCGCGCGCCCGCCTCGGCCAACCAACGCATGGCTGGATCAGCTTCGGTGAGCGCCTTCGGGTCGTCGAGCCGGGTGTCGTCGAAGAGGTCGTCCACGACCTCAGCCGGCCGGTTCGGAGGGTGCCGGTGCATCCGCCGCCGCGCTCGACGGACGCCGCGCCTCGTCTATCAGCATCACGGGGATGTCGTCGCGCACCGGATAGGCCAGGCCGCAACCGTTGCAGACAAGCTCGTCGTGGTCATGGTCCACGGTGAGTGAGCCCTTGCAGTCCGGGCAGACCAAGATCTCGAGCAGGATCGGGTCGAGCTTCATGAGTATCTCCTCATCAGTGACTTCACCTGGTCGCGAACCTGTGTCATCGTCTCGGCCGACTCGCCCTCGACGTTGAGCCGCAGCGTCGGCTCGGTGTTGGAAGGTCGGACGTTGAACGACCAATCCTCGCCCATCACGCTGAGCCCGTCGAGCCGGTCCAGTCGTAAGCGGTCATCGCGGGCGAAATGCGCGGCGAGGGCGTCAACGACCGCCACGGGGTCTGCCACTGTCGTGTTGAGCTCACCCGAGGCGACGTAGCGGTCGAACCCCGACATCAGCTCCGACAGCGGGTGCACGCTCGAGGCGAGCTGAGCGAGCACGTGAAGCGCTGCGAGCATGCCGGAGTCGGCGTACCAGAAGTCCCTGAAGTAGAAGTGTCCCGAGTGCTCGCCGCCGAAGACTGCACGGTGCTCGGCCATCGTCGCCTTGATGAGGGAGTGTCCGACCCTGGTGCGCACGGGCACGCCTCCGTGCTCGGCCACGATCTCCGCCACGGCTCGGCTCGTCACCACGTTGTGGATGACGTGCCCCCCCGGCTCGCGAGCCAGCTCGCGCACGGCGATCAGCGCTGTCAGCGCAGACGCCGACACGGCCCGGCCTTGCTCGTCGATGACGAAGCACCGGTCGGCGTCACCGTCGAAGGCGAGCCCGATGTCGGCCCCGGCGTCGGCCACGGCGCGCTGCAGATCTACGACGTTCGCGGGCTCCAGCGGGTTGGCTTCGTGGTGAGGGAAGCTTCCGTCGAGGTCGAAGTAGAGCGGCACCAGCTCCAGATCAAGCCCGGACAGCACCGCGGGCGCTGTGAGACCAGCCATGCCGTTGCCCGCGTCGACGACGACGGTGAGCCGACGCCCCGTCACCGGCACGAGCTGATGGAGGTAGTCGGCGTAGGCGCCCAACAGCTCCCGACTCCTGGCGGAGCCGCGACCACCCGGAGGCGGCAGACCGCGCTGGTGGGCATCGCGTCGCGCTGCCGTCTCGACCTCGCGGCGGATGGCGTCGAGTCCGGTCTCGGCCGACAGAGCCACCGCGCCCGCCCGGCACAACTTGATGCCGTTGTAGGCAGCCGGGTTGTGCGACGCGGTGAACATGGCCCCGGGCAGATCGAGGTGTCCAGAGGCGAAGTACAGCAGGTCTGTCGACGCGAGACCGATCTGCAGCACGTCGACGCCACGGTCCATGACGCCTTCGCCGAAGGCGGTCGCCAGGCTTGGGGACGAAGCACGCATATCGTGCCCGACCACGACCTCACCAGCACCGGCCGGAGCTCCCACCTCGAGGGCAAAGGCCGCCCCGATGGAACGGGCCAGCGACTCGTCGAGCTGAGACGGCACCAGGCCCCTCACGTCATACGCCTTGAAGATCTGGCTCAAGGAGCCCGGATCGCTCACCCGCGGCACCTCAACGCGAGACCCGTCGCAAGAACTCCTGGGTGCGAGCCTCGGTCGGGGACGAGAACACCGACTCCGGCGAGCCCCGCTCGACGATGACGCCACCGTCGAGGAAGCACACCTCATCGGCGACCTCGCGGCAGAACTGCATCTCGTGGGTGGCCATCAGCATGGTCATGCCGCCGGCCTTGAGACGCCGAATGATCGACAGCACCTCGCCCACCAGCTCGGGGTCCAGCGACGACGTGACCTCGTCGAGCAGCAGGACCTCGGGATCGGTCATGAGCGAGCGGGCGAAGGCGACCCGCTGCTGCTGCCCACCGCTGAGCCGGTCGGGGTAGGCCGACTCCTTGCCGGCCAGACCGAACTCCGCCAGCAGCTCCGCAGCCTTGGCCTCGGCCTGGGCGCGCGGAGTTCCGTGCACCCGGCGGGCAGCCAGCGTGACGTTCTGCAGCGCGCTGAGGTGGGGGAAGAGGTTGAAGGCCTGAAACACCATGCCGACCCTGCGACGCACGTCGTCGGCCCGGGCGTCGAGCGCGGTGATGTCGTCGGCACCCAACCAGATCTGGCCGTCGTCGACCTGCTCGAGGAGGTTGACGCAGCGCAGCAGCGTCGACTTGCCCGAGCCGCTGGTGCCGATGAGCCCCACCACGTCATGCGGCTGCACCTCGAGGTCGACGCCCTTCAGCACCACGTTGCCGGCGTACTGCTTGTAAACCCCGTCCAGCCGTACGGCGCTCACGCCGGCCCTGCCGAGTGCTGACGCGCGAGAGCGGCGTTGCCGAGCCAGTCGGTGAACCGCGCAAGCGGGACAGTCAGCGCCACGAAGAAGACGGCCGCCACCAGGTAAGGCGTGTAGTTGAACTGGAACAGGCCGTAGACGTTGGCGGCACGCAGCGACTCGGTCAGACCCAGCACCGCAACCAGCGCGGTGTCCTTCTGCAAAGACACGAAGTCGTTGAGCAACGGTGGCGCCACTCTCCTCAGCGCCTGCGGGAGCACGACGTGACGGGTGGTCTGGCTCTGGCTCAGCCCCAACGACCTCGCCGCCGCCCGCTGACTGGGATGCACAGACTCGATCCCGGCCCTTATCACCTCCGCGACGTATGCGCCGTACGACAGCGTCAGCGCGATGACGCCCAGCCAGAAGAAGCTCTTCGGCACCCCGTGCAGGCGCAGCGCCGGCAGCCCGAAACCCACGAGGTACACCAGAAGGAGGGTCGGAACCCCACGGAACAGGTCGACGTACACGACTGCAAGAGCCCGGACGGGGAACAGAACGGCCGAGCGGGTGCCGCGCGCCAGCGCCACGACAAGCCCGACTGCCAAGATGACCGGCTCGGCCACCATGAACAGCTTGACGTTGACCCAGAAGCCCCGCGCGATGTCGGGAAGGGCAGCCTTGGCATCGGGCCAGGAGAAGAACGTCTCCTTGACGCGCTCCCACCCCGGCGACGCGGTGACAACCCAGCCCACGACTCCCACCACGACGACCGTGGAAACGGCCGCGACGACCACCGCCCGTCGCTCCGAGCGTCTGCGGGCATCCTCCCGCTGCAGCTGCAGGTCACTTCTGGCCCACCCCGCCTCGTTGCTGCTCAGGAGTGATCAGCTCAGCTCGGGCACGTCGACGGTCTGGCTGAGCCACCGCGTCTCGTAGCTGTCGAGCCGACCGGCTCGGTCCAGCTCGGCGAGAGCCTTATCGACGCACGTCGTGAGTGGGTTGCCCTTCTGGAAGAGCAGGCCGAACTCCTCGGTGTCACCGCTTGTGGCCGGGAACTGCCCGCCGACTGTGGAGCCGGGGATCTCGGCGGCGGTGATGTAGAACGCGGTCGGGAGGTCGACGATGATCGCGTCGATCTGGCCGTTGAGCAACGCCTGCTTGGCGGCGTTGGTGTCGTCGAAGACTGCCACCTGCTCACTCGATGCGATGACGTCCTGGGCGGCGGCCAGCGAGGTGGTGCCGACCTGAGCGCCGATCCGCGCGTCGCCGAGGTCGTCGAGTGAGGCGATGTCCGCGTAGTCGGAGTCCTTGAGCACGACCACCGCCTGCGCCGCCTGGTAGTAGCCCGTGGAGAAATCGACGACCTGGGCGCGCGCAGGGGTGATCGAGATCTGGTTGATGTCGAAGTCGAAGTCCTTGTCCCCCGGCGCGTAGGACTTGTTGAAGGGTTCGGTGACCCAGCGGACCGAGTCGCCCTTGAAGCCGAGCTTCTTGGCGACGCCCCAGGCCACGGCACTCTCGAACCCCTGGCCGTTGGTCGGGTCGTTGTCTTTGAACCACGGCTCGTACGCCGGAGCGTCCGTCGCGATCGTCAGCGTTCCAGGGGTGACCAGATTGAGCTGTTCGGGTGCACAGGCGTCGGCAGCCGAGGGGGCGGGTGACGCCTCGGACCCGCTGGCGCTCGGTGACGAGGTCGCGCCCGTGGTCGTGCCGTCCTCCGGCGCGCAGCCGCTCGTCGCTCCGGTGAGGGCCAGGGCGGCCAGTACCCCCACGGCCAGTCGGTGGTATGTCGCGAGGAGGTGGAGGCTCATGCGGCACAGCCTAGAGCCAGTGAGCCGTTGCGCCTCACGGGTCGATCTCGGAGGGGTCTCGTCCCAGCAGCTCCGCGACATGCTCGACCAGCACCTCGTTGACCAGCGCGGCACGCTCGAGGGCGGTCGAGGTGCGCAGCTCGATGGGACGACGGAACAACACGATGCGGGCCGGTGCATCAACTGTCGCCGGGAGCATGGAGCCGAACGGGATGGGCTCGTCGGTCCAGTCCTCGGGCAGCTGCGGAATCTCCTCGGTGCCGAACTCGACGGAGCCGAGCTCGGCTGCCCACCGGTCGGTGAGTCTCTCGACGAAGGACAGCACCAAGGCGTCGAAGGCGTCTCGTCGGCTGGGAGCCGGAACTGCCGGGTCTGCGGTCAGTGGGCCCGGGAGGAGCAGGGGTCCTCGGGGACCCCGACCCCGCCGCTCACGCGCCGAGCCGGCCCGGTGAGCCACCGCGGGGAGGCGAACGACCGCGGTGGGCCGGCCAACGCCTGCGCCGCCGTCGCTGAGGCTCTCGACCACAGCCTCACCGTAGCGAGGACACGGGGCGGGCGGCCACGCCCAATCCGTCGAGCGGTCGCCGCCGGGCGGTAGCGTCTGCGAGGTGAGTCGCCGTCGTACCTGTTCCCGCAGCGGCTGCAGCCGGTCGTCGGTGGCCACATTGACGTACGTCTACTGCGACCAGACTGCTGTGCTCGGCCCGTTGGCGACGTATGCCGAGCCGCACTCCTACGACCTGTGCGAGTCCCACGCCGAGCGACTGAGCGTGCCCCGTGGGTGGGAGGTCATCCGACTGGCTCCGGATCCTGCCACGCTGGAGCCCACCGGCGACGACCTGCTCGCCCTCGCCGACGCGGTCCGTGAGGCGGCGAGACCGCTGGTCACCGACCAGCCGCCGGAGGATGCGTCGGAGTTGGGCCGCCGCGGCCACCTGAGAGTGCTCCGCTAGACAGACGGCTGACGCCCCCCTCCAAGGACGGGTGGACCTTGGAGTCGAGTCGCCGGACGTGCCCCTCAACCGGCCGGTTGCACACCCGGACTGGTCACGGTGACGACGCCCGACAGCACGGGCAGCACGGCCAGCCCAGTTGGGCCGGCGTAGTGGGCCACCGCGGAGGCTCGCCCGTCGACCTGGACGGTGACGACGACATAGGCCGCTTCCGACGACCCTCCCGACTCCCTCGGGCTGAGGTTCCAGCTGGTCGTCCTCAGTCCCGGGAGCTGAAGGTCCTCCTCCGCGAGCGACGCACCGTCTACGTCGAACGTCTCGATGCCTACTTTGCCTCCACCGCCACTCCGCGAGGCGCTCACGAAGGTCAACTGGAGGTGACTGCCGACGATGACCGGTACCACTGCCGGCTCGTCGAGCACCGGGCTCGACGACGACAGGGCAAAGTCGCCGTCGAGGGCCGAGGTCTGCCTGACAGCCCCGGTCACCGGGACCGAAGCGGTGAGACGTACTGCTGCTCGCGACGCACCGATGACCGAGGTGAGGTCCTCGACGCGGACGGTCCCCGGCGCCACGCGGACGTGGGTCAGCTGGGTGGGGACGAACCCCCCGCCGCCGTCGATGACCTGCACCTGTACGAGTGCCTGGCGCTCCCCGGGGTTGGCGAGAACGAGCTGCTCCCGGGTCGCGGGTCCCCCTGCCACCGAGCCGAGAACGACGTCGGTGGCGGGGGCGGCGCTCGGCGCAAGCCACTCCCTGGCGGTGGGGGTGGCGCCCAACGGCTGCTCGGTCAATACTGCCGCCACGACGCGTCCACTCGAAGCGGCGACATGCAATGTGGCGGC
>JBPCRX010000079.1:0-30582 GCA_050996395.1 Nocardioidaceae bacterium | reverse complement strand
GCCACCGAGGTAGACGCCGCTGCCATAGCAGTCGACGATCTTCAGACCGCTGACCTCGCAATCGCGGATCTCGAGGCCAGCAAGGTCGCACAAGTGGATGCGGGCACCACGGAACTGGTCACTCTGGACATACTCAGCAGCCATCGACGCACTCTCGCGCACCCGTCCCGCCCGCGTCCAAGTTCGGCAACCAAGTTTCGGGCCCGACTGTGTGGCTTGATGTTGTCGAAGGACCACACCTGCTCGAATGCAACACCCGCGACCGCTGGGCCGATAATGAACATTATGTCAATCGACGGTAGGTTGGGCGAGGCCCCATGGGGCTCCGTTGGGACCGGCTGGGTTGCCTGGATCGACGCTCTCCCCCACGTTGTGAGGAGAGCTCAGTGCTTCTTGCTCGGCGCGATGATGTCAGGCCGGTTCTTGGCATCGGCCTTTGCATGCTTGTCTGCGCGTTTCTCCTTGAGGGACTTCCCTGCCTTCTTGGACAGATGCTGACGCGGTGACTTGTCTGCCATGATCGCTCCTTCGGTGCATCCCATTGGCTGCGTGACTCCGTGACTCCGACACTACGCTCCCGGAAGCCGGCGGCAACCTCCATTACGGCCTGACTGCCTCCTAGAATCAGCGAGTGCCCAGGCTGGTTCATCTCAACGGCCCGCCGGGCATCGGGAAGTCCACCCTCGCCACCATGTATGCCGACCAGAACCCCGGCGTACTCAACCTCGACATCGACCGGCTCCGGGAGCTCATCGGCGGTTGGCAGGAGCGTTTCGCGGAAACCGGTGCGCTTGTGCGACCTCTCGCTCTGAGCATGGCGACGACGCATCTGGCTGCCGGCCACGACGTCGTGATGCCGCAATACCTCGGTGACGTGAAGGAGGTGGAGAGATTCGAGTCGGCGGCCCTCTCAGCGGGCGCCAACTTCGACTCCCTTGCCTTGATGGACGACAAGGAGCGATCGGTCGACCGCTTCTATCGCCGGGACCGCGCCGCAGCGGCGGGCTGGGACCAGTATGTCCTGCGCATCGTCGAAGAGTCCGGAGGACGAGGGCTCCTGGGTCAGATGCACGACCGACTGTTGGACGTGATTCAGCAGCGGCCGGGCACGATCGTCGTGCCCAGCGTCGAGAATGCGCCGGCCGCGACGTTTGAGTCCTTCGTTACGGCATTGGCGCGGATCCCGTCGCAGGGCACAGCGTGACCAGTGCGGCGGCGCAACGGTCCGCTCCTGCGCCCCCCTCGGAGCCGCCTCAGTCTTCGCTGCGGCGCTTGAAAGCCGCCAGCGCCAACGGTGCGAACACGGCCGTGAAGCAGACCGACCAGGCCAGAGACGCCACCACCGGATGGTGCAGCGGCCACTGGGCGTCGTCGGCGGCAGGCAGCCCGTTGCCCCACAGATCGCGGCAGGCCTGCGTGAGTGCGGACACCGGGTTCCACTCAGCGATCACGCGTAACCAGCCCACCATGCCCTCAGGCGGCGCGAACGTGTTGGCCAGAAAAGTAAGCGGAAACATGACCGTGAACATGAAGCCCTGAACCGCCTCGGTGGAGCGCATCATCGATCCCACCCAGATGCCCAGCCAGACCATGGAGAAGCCAAAGGCGAGCAACAACACGTAAGCCAGAACTGCCTTGAGCGGGCCCTCGTGGATGCGCCACCCGATGAGCAGCCCAGTGAGTCCCATCACGACAATCCCGATGCTCGAGTGGATCAGGCTCGAGATGCTTCGTCCCACCAGCACCGAGCTGCGCGAGATCGGCAGTGACTTCAGGCGGTCGACGATGCCCTTCTCCAGATCGTTCGTCAGCCCGATCGCCACCACCGCTGCAGAGAAGATCATGGTCTGCGCCATGATGCCGGGGAGCAGGAACTCCTTGTAGTCAACGCCACCCGGCAGGTTCATGGTGCCGCCGAAGACATAGGCGAAGAGCAGGACGAACATGACCGGTTGGATGGTGACGTCGAGAAGCATCTCGGGCATCCGTCTGATGTGGATGAGGTTTCGCCACACGACTGTCATCGACTGCTGCCACAGCGAGCGCTGCTCGGCGGCGGGCCTCGGCTCCAGCGCGACGCTCATCGCAGCGACTCCGCACGACCCAATGTGCGTTGGTCATCGGCATCGGCAGGCTTGTCGACAGTCTCGTCCTCCTCGGCGCGGTGACCGGTCAGGCTCATGAAGACGTCGTCCAGGCTCGGGCGCTTCAGGCCGAGGTCGTCGACCTGAATGCCGCTGTCAGCGAAGAGTCGCGCGATCTGCGTCATCTCTTCGAGCCCGCTGGTCTTGGCGGTGAGCTGGCGACTGTCCTGATCGACGAAGACATCGCCCATACCGCTGCGGAGCAGCTGCTCGGCACGGGGCACGTCGGCGTCGTGGGACACCGTGAGAACGACACTCGCCTGGCCCGCCTGGTCCTTGAGCTGCGTCGGCGTGCCGGACGCGATCACCTTGCCCTTGTCGATCACCACGATCTGGTCGGCGAGCTGGTCGGCCTCCTCGAGGTACTGCGTGGTCAGCACCAAGGTGGTCCCCTGACTCACCAGGCTTCGCAGAACCTCCCAGAGCTCGGTCCTGCTCCGTGGGTCCAAGCCCGTCGTCGGCTCGTCGAGGAAGAGCACGGGCGGCGAGGCGACGAGACTGACGGCCAGGTCGAGTCGGCGGCGCATCCCACCCGAGTAGGTCTTGGCGATCCGGTCCCCTGCTTCGGAGAGAGAGAACTGCTCGAGCAGGACTTCCGTCGCGTCCCGCAGGTAGGACATCGGCAGGCCGTAGAGGCGGCCGATGAGCCGGATGTTCTCCCGGCCGGTGAGCAGCTCGTCGACGGTCGCCGCCTGGCCGGTCAGCCCCATGCTCCGGCGCACGGCGGCGGGCTCACGGACAATATCGTGTCCGGCGACTCGGCCGGTCCCAGCCGTCGGCACGCTGAGGGTCGTCAACATGCGCACGATCGTCGTCTTGCCGGCGCCGTTAGGTCCCAACAAACCCAGCACACTGCCCTGCGGCACGCTGAAGCTGACGCCGTCGACCGCGATCGTGTCATCGAAATGTTTCACCAGGTTGATGGCCTCCACGGCCGCCTCTTGCGTCATGGGAGAAACCTACGTCGCCACACCGACAGAGATCATCTCGATTCCAGCCGCCGGAACATCCCCCTCGGTCTGCTCCGTCCTCAAGGTGATCGACCACGCTGCCAAGCCGTCGGCGAGGCGTCCTAGGGTGGCCGGATGCGCAGTCTCACGGTCACCGAGGCACAGACCCGAGCCACCTCGATCGCGGTGTCGTCGTACGACGTCGAGCTCGACCTCACCCGGGGTGACACCCACTTCTGGTCGCGCACGGTCGTCGAGTTCGCGAGCCGTGACCGCCAGGCCACGTTCATCGACATCCAACCCTCCGAGCTGCTTCACGCCCGACTCAACGAACGTGAGCTCGACGTGTCGCAGCTACACGAGGGCCGCTTCCACCTCGACGGGCTGAGCGCCGACAACGTGCTCACCGTCGAGGCGACGATGGCCTACTCGCGCGACGGCGAGGGACTTCACCGTGCCGTCGACCCCGAGGACGGGCTGGCCTACGTCTACGCGATGGCCTTCCTGGCCGCCGCGCCGCGCATCTTCGCGTGTTTCGACCAGCCAGACCTCAAGGCGACCGTGCGGCTCAGGGTCAAAGCGCCCGACGACTGGACCGTCCTGGGCAACGGCCGAGCCACAATGAGCGCCGCGGGGCGCTGGGAGCTCGCCCCCACCAAGCCGATCTCGACCTACCTGACCACGGTCGTGGCAGGTCCTTACCACTCCGTCACACGCGAGCACGACGGCATCCGGTTGGGGCTGCACTGCCGGCAGTCCCTGGCCGAGCACCTGGACAAGGATGCCGAGGAGCTGTTCGACGTCACCGCGAACTGCCTCGACGAGTACCACCGCCTCTTCGGCATCCGCTACCCGTTCGGCGACTATCACCAAGCTTTCTGCCCCGAGTTCAACGCCGGCGCCATGGAGAACCCCGGCTGTGTGACCTTCACCGATGCCTTTGTCTTCAAGGCACGGGCGACGGACACTTTGCGAACGCAACGAGCCATGGTGATCGCGCACGAGATGGCGCACCAGTGGTTCGGTGACCTGGTCACCATGACGTGGTGGGACGACCTCTGGCTCAACGAGTCCTTCGCCGACTACATGGGCTACCGGGTGGCCCACGACGCCGCGGGCTTCCACGACATCTGGGTCGAGTGGGCGTACAACCGCAAACCCTGGGGACTGGCGGCCGACCAGCGCTCCTCGACCCATCCCGTAGCGGGCAACGGCGCCCAGACCGCGACCCAGGCGCTCAACGACTTCGACGGGATCTCTTACGCCAAGGGCTCAGCGCTACTCGCTCAGCTGCGTGCCTACCTGGGTGACGAGGCCTGGATTGGCGGCGTCACCGACCATCTGCGTCGGCACTCCTATGCCAACGCCGGCCTCGCCGACCTGCTCGAGTCATGGGACGCGGCCAGCGACAAGGACGTGCACGCGTGGGCCGACGCCTGGCTCCGGACCTCCGGTGTCGACACGTTGTCGGTCGAGGTTGCTGACGGGCGCCCCGCGATCAGGCGCATCAACGGCTCCTCCCCCTCCGTCTCACGCCCGCACGCACTGGTGGCAGCCTGGTTCCGCGCACAGGATCCACCCGAACGTCGACACGTGCTCGTCGACTCGGAGCTGACCTCCCTCGACCTGACGTCGTATGACGGCACGGGCATCCTCCTGCCCGACTGCCAGGACGACAGCTGGTCCAAGATCGTCCTCGACAACTCGTCTCGGCAACGAGCGGCCGAATTCCTGCAGCAGCTGCACGAGCCATTGCCGCGGGCCGTCATCTGGAGCTCATTGCGCGAGGGCCTCTTCGACGCCACCCTCTCCCCCGACGACTACCTCGACGTCGTCGAGCAGGCGCTGCCGGGCGAGAACGACATCGGTCTGGAGGCGGTGCTCAGCCTTGCCGTCGGACAGGTCGGCGCCTACTTTCCCCGTGCCGACCAACGGCTGCGGCTAGCAGGCGTGGCCCGGACAGCCCTGCACGGGGCGCATCCGTCCAGCAACCGGCAGCTCATAGCCGCCCGGTTGCTGATCAAGACGAGCTCCGACCTCGACGAGCTCAGCCGCTGGGTCGACGGGGCTCCACCCGAGGGCCTGGAAGTCGACGACGACCTCCGGTGGCGGGTCCTGCGCGCGATGTGCTCGGCCGGCCACGCAGGAGTCGACGACATACGGGCGCAGAAACGGCTCGACACGTCGTCGCAGGGCGCGGTCCACGCGCTCGAGTGCTCGGCTGCCATACCTGACGCATCGGTCAAGGCAGACGTGTGGGACCGCATCCTCAGCGACACATCTTTGAGCAACTTCGAGCTGTACGCGCTGGCCGACTTCTTCTTCCGACCAGGGCAGTCGGAGCTGACAAGCCCGTACGTCGCCCGGTACTTCGACGACGTCGCATCGGCCACGAGCAAGCGGTCTGAGTTCCTGGCCGAGCAGCTCGCCTATCTGGCCTATCCTCGCTTCGCGGTGGAGCGCGAGACGGTCGAACGGGCCGTGACATGCATGGCACAGCAGGAGCTGCCCGCCGGACCGCGCCGAGCGATCAGTGACCAGACCGACGACCTACGGCGAGTCGTGACGAGTCGCGAGATCTTCGGCGTCTGAGTCCTCCCCCGACTCGTCCCTAGTGTCGCGTGGAGGAAGTAACTTTCCCCCGCGGTAGAGTGTGGCATGTCGTTGACTGTTGCTGTGCAGATGCCTGCCGAGGACCGTGCTGAGTTGACCCGCTGGATGCGGGCGCCATCGTTGCCGGCCGGGCTCGTGCAGCGGGCCCGGATCGTGCTGCTGGCTGACCAGGGTGTGGGGACGAACGAGATCGTGCATCGGGTCGGGGTGTCCAAGCCGACAGTCATTGCGTGGAAGAAGCGGTACGCAGCCGATGGGATCGGCGGGCTGGAGGATCGGCCGAAGCCTGGTCGCCCGGCGCAGATCGACGAGGTCGCGGTAGTGCTGGCGACGCTGGAGCCGCCGCCGGAGAAGCTGGGCGTGACGCACTGGTCCTCGCGGCTACTGGCCGATCATCTGGGCGGCATCTCGAACGTGTGGGTCGCGAAGATCTGGCGCAAGTGGGGTCTGCAGCCGTGGCGTCGGGAGTCGTTCAAGTTCTCCACCGATCCCGAGCTGGAAGCCAAGGTCCGCGACGTGGTCGGGTTGTATCTGAACCCGCCGCAGAAGGCGGTGGTGCTCTCGATCGACGAGAAGTCCCAAATCCAGGCGCTGGACCGGACTGCGCCGATCCTGCCGATGCGGCCCGGGCTGCCGGAGAAGGCCACCCACGACTACGTCCGCCATGGCACCACGACGCTGTTCGCTGCGTTGGAGGTCGCGACCGGGAAGATCACCGACGCCTGCTACCCACGCCACCGCAGCGACGAGTTCTTGAAGTTCCTCAAGCAGGTCGCAAGGGCCTACCCGCGGGTGAAGCTGCACCTTGTCGTCGACAACTACGCCACCCACAAGCATCCGAGCGTGCAGAACTGGTTGGACCGCAATCCCCGGATCACCATGCACTTCACTCCGACCAGCGGGTCATGGCTGAACATGGTTGAGATCTTCTTCGGCATCATCACCCGCCAGGCCATCCGCCGCGGCACCTTCACCTCGGTCAAGGACCTCATCGTCGCGATCGAGACCTTCATCGATGGCTGGAACGAACGCTGCAAGCCGTTCATCTGGACCAAGACCGCCGACGAAATCCTCACCAAAGCCACCGCCGGTCAAAGATCATCGTTCACGCGACACTAGGCTGGACGTCATGGAGCACACGAGTCGGGCTGGTGCTGTCGCGCGGCGCGCCGTCCTCGAGGTGGTCGACGGCCGCAGACAGCCGCGCCCTGACTCCCTCGTGAGCGAGGAGCCGATGGAGATCCGGTTGGTCTGGCCGGGTTCCCCCGCCAGGCGGGTGGCGGTGGTGATGCGGACCCCTGGGCACGACTTCGAGCTTGCCACCGGGTTCCTCCTCTCCGAGGGCGTGGGAGTCGTGGGAGAAGCGCCCAGGACCGTCGCCTACTGCCTCGACCGCGTCCTTCCGGCAACCCAGCAGTACAACGTCGTGACGGTCACTCTCGAGTGCCGACCGGCCATCCTGCCGGCCACCCGGTCCACGGCGGTCTCCTCCGCTTGCGGGGTCTGTGGCGTCCAGACGATCGAGGAAGTTTTCGCGCCTGCGCGCAAACCGCTGAAGATGTCCTCGGTCGTCGACGCCGGCGCCATACCGGCTCTACCTGAGGTGCTTCGCGAGCAACAGCGAGTCTTCGCCAGCACCGGGTCCATCCATGCTGCCGGCATCTTCGACTTCGCCGGCCGCCTGGTCGTGGCCCGCGAAGACGTAGGCCGGCACAACTGCACGGACAAGGTGCTGGGAGCCCGCCAGCTCGGCGCCGCCGACTACGGGGACGACTCCATCTTGTGCGTGAGTGGCCGGATCGGGTTCGACATCGCCGTCAAGGCGGTAGCAGGACGCATCCCCGTCATCGTGGGGGTGGGTGGCCCATCGAGTCTCGCGGTCGACCTGGCCACGCGCGCCGGCATCACCGTGTGCGGGTTCACCCGGGGCTCGCGCTACGTCGTCTACAGCCACGGCGACCGCCTCGCCTGAGGGTTCTCCACGAAGCGGCGTGTGCGGCCAGAATTGTCGGTGGCGCCGCCTAGCGTCTGTGCCATGCGTATCCTCCACACGTCGGACTGGCACCTCGGTCGATCTTTCCACCGTGAAGGCATGCTGAGCCACCAGAGCCTCTTCATCGACCACCTCGTCCAGGTCGTCCAAGAGGAGTCCGTCGACCTCGTCGTCGTGAGCGGAGACGTCTACGACCGCGCCCTGCCCCCAGTCGATGCGGTCGAGCTGGCCAACGACGCTTTGTGCCGGCTGGTCTCGGCTGGGGTGAGAGTCGTGCTGACGAGCGGCAACCATGACTCACCGCAGCGACTGGGTTTCGCCTCGAGCCTGATCGATGCCGCCGGCATCCACCTGCGCGCCGACCCGGCGATCGTCGGGGCTCCGGTGATCGTCCCCGACCAGCACGGGGACGTCGCGGTCTACGGATTGCCCTATCTCGAGCCTGACCTGGTGCGAACCCGTTGGCAGCTCGAGGGACACAGCCACCAGAGCGTCCTCGACGAGGCGATGAGGCGGGTGTATGCCGACCTCAACGCGCGCCCGAGCACAACCCGGTCGGTCGTCATGGCCCACGCCTTCGTGGTAGGCGCTGCGGGCAGCGACAGTGAGCGTGACATCTCGGTCGGCGGGGTAGCCAGCGTGGGGCTTGACACGTTCGACGGCATCGACTACACGGCACTGGGTCACCTGCATGGCCGGCAGAGCCTCTCTCCCGCCGTGCGGTACTCCGGGTCTCCGCTCGCGTACTCGTTCAGCGAGACGTTCCACCGCAAGGGCAGCTGGATGGTAGACCTGACGTCCTCGGGCCTCGGCACCGTGGAGTTCGTGTCGGCACCGGTCCCCCGCCCGCTGGCCATGATCGAGGGAAACCTTCAGTCGTTGCTCACCGACCCGGCCCTTGCCGGCGTCGAGGGCGCGTGGGTGCAGGCGACGCTCACCGACGCCAGGCGCCCGACCCAAGCCATGGAACGGCTGCGGCACCGGTTTTCGCACGCTCTGCTGCTCCGGTTCGAGCCGGCAGGCGGCTTCGCAGACGAGGTCGGCACATCCTCGCGGGTGCTGGGGCGGACGGATCCGGAGATCCTCGCCGGTTTCTTCGACGAAATGC
The DNA here is from genome assembly GCA_050996395.1 of Nocardioidaceae bacterium. Lineage (GTDB taxonomy): Bacteria > Actinomycetota > Actinomycetes > Propionibacteriales > Nocardioidaceae > JBPCRX01. Next base: position 21,774 of record JBPCRX010000079.1, on the reverse strand, counting down.
GCGGCAGCTCCCCCGACGAGGACGAATCCGAGCTTCTCCATGGCGCCTGCGACGCCTGCCGGATCAGCGAGGCAGCGGCCTCGTGAGGGTGCACCGGCTGGAGATGACAGCGTTCGGGCCGTTTCCTGACACCGAGTGCATCGACTTCGACCAGCTCAACGACGCAGGGCTGTTCCTGTTGACCGGCCAGACGGGGGCCGGCAAGACCAGCATCCTCGACGCCATCTGCTTCGGGCTGTACGGCGCAGTCCCGGGCGTGCGCAACCACGCCAAGGACCTCAGGAGCCACCATGCACCGGCTGACCGGGCGCCGGTGGTCGAGCTCGAGGTGACCATCCGGCGCCGCCGGTTTCGGCTTCGTCGCAGCCCAGCGTGGCAGAAGCCGTCCCGCCGGGCCAAGACGGGCCGCGTCGACAAGTTCGCTCGCGCCACCCTCGAGGAGCTCGTCGACGGTCTCTGGACAGCCCACAGTGCACGTGTCGACGAGATCGGTCAGCTGGTCACCTCAGTCCTCGGCATGAACCGGGAACAGTTCTGCCAGGTGGTGATGCTGCCGCAGGGGCAGTTCCAGACGTTCTTGCGTGCTGGCGCCAAGGAGCGTCACGACGTCTTGGAGACGCTGTTCACCACAGGTCGGTTCGCGATAATGGAGCGGTGGCTGACCGACCAACGCAGGCACACCGACGCGGCGTGCGCCGATCATCTCGCCGTCATCACAGAGATCGCCGCCCGCGCACAGGAGGTGGCGCTGAGCGGTTCGGTCATCGAACCGGATGCCACATCTTGGGCGATCGACGGTACGACGTCGCTGCCCTCCGCGGCGCTTGGGCCCGACGTGATGCTGGCCCAGCTGACCAGCTGGTGGGAGCAGCTCAGATTCCGACTCGACGGCGCGACCGAGCGCGAGGAGACGGCTGCAGCAGACACCAAGACAGCTCAACACGCGCTCGACGAAGCGCGCGAGACGCTCGACAGGCAGGACCGCCATCGCCAGAGCCTCGACCGTCTTCGGGAGCTCGAGGCACTGCGTACGGTCGTCGACGAGCGAGAAGTCACTCTCGCCCGAGCCCGGGCCTGGCTGTCCTTGCTCCCGCTGCTCGAGATGCGTGACGCCGCCGAGCAGGATGCGGAGTGCGACAACGAGCAGGTGGCCGCTCTCGCGGAGCGAATCACTGGGTTCGTTGGGGGTCACGTGGCGAGCACACCCGCCGAGGCACATCTGCAGGCGAGCCACCTGCACGAGCGCCTCAGCAGTGCGCAGCGCCTGGCCGCCGTCGAGGCTCGGATCGCATCAGGCCGAGTCGATCTCGAGGGCATCGACGCCGCCCTGGCTGAGCACCGGCCCCGGAACGCGGCAGTGCGTGCCGACATGGGCTACGTCTGCGAGGCGCTGACCGCAGCCGCTGCGGAGATGCAGGTCTCCGCACAGGTGGCAGGGCGGCATACGGCACTGATTCGCGACCATGCCGACGCGTTGGCTGCAATAGAAGCGGCCGCCCGTGCGGTTGGCTTGCACCAGGGAGTCGAGCTTCTGAGAGCCGACGCGGCAGCCACCCGCGCGAGCTACCTGGACGCGCAGGAGCTCTGGATCGACATACGCCGCCTCCACTTAGACGGCATGGCCGCCGAGCTGGCCACTCGGCTGGTCCCGGCCGAGCACTGCCCGGTGTGCGGAGGCGTCGACCATCCTCGTCCGGCACAACCCACACAGGACCACGTGTCGGCCACCGACGAGATGTCGGCCCTGGTGAGCAGAAACGAGGCTGAGGCCGCCGCGCTGGACGCCAGGAGCCGGCTCGCCAAGGCCGAGTCCCGCTACGCGGTCGCTCGAGCGGAGGCAGGTGGACTCAGCCCTGACGCCGCCGTCGCAGCCGAAGCCACAGTCAGCCAGGCTCTTGTCGACGCGGCTGAGGCGTTGGAGAACCGGCTCGTCGTGCAACAGCTCGTTCAGACGCTCGAAGGCCGCCAGCGAGAGCTGCATGACGACCTGGTCCGCAGCCAGGCCCAGATCGAGGAGCTTGACCGTCGTCGGAGTCAGACGTTGCTTCGGGTCGCCGAGGAGGAGACAGCGCTGCAACCGATGCCAGGCGACGGCACCGGCGCGGCCGAGTCGGTGGAATCGCTCGAGGAGCAGATCGCCGTGTACGAGGAGCTCGCAGAGGCGCTCCAGCGGCTCTGTCGGTCCCACGAGCACCTGGCCCAGCAACATGCACACCTGCTGGGTCTGATGACTGCACACGGCTTCGCCGACCTCGACGACCTCCGCCACGCCGCGATCACTCCCCTGGAGGTCGCAAATGGTGAAGCCCTCAACCGGGTTCACGCCTGCGACGTCGCCGCGACGAGACGTGTCGCAGAGGACCCCACCCTCGCCGCTGCCACAGCCCTTGCAGTCCCCGACATCGCCGGCCTACAAGCGGCGTTCGACTGCGCGACCGACCGCTACGTCGAGATGCGGGGTGCCGGCGTCGAGCTGTCCAGACAGCTGGAACGGCTCGAACAGCTGCGCATCGGACTCGAGGCGGCGGTACGGGCATGGGATCCGCTGACGAGGGCTCGCGATGTTGCGCTCGAGGTGTCCACCATGTGTGCCGGCACGTCCCTCGACAACCGCAGCCGGACCAAGCTGTCCCACTACGTTCTGGGTGCCCGACTTCAGCAGGTGGTCGACGCCGCCAACGTCCGGCTCGCCGGCATCTCGTCTGGGCGCTACCACCTCAGGCACTGCATGGAGCGCGGTGTCGGTGACGCCAGGGGTGGCTTGGGACTACTTGTTCTCGACACTTACACGGGCCAGACGCGTGACCCAGCCACCCTCTCCGGAGGCGAGACCTTCTACGTGAGCCTCGCACTTGCCCTCGGTCTGGCCGACTTGGTTCAGAACGAGATTGGTGGCGCAGAGCTCAGTACGCTCTTCGTCGACGAAGGGTTCGGCTCGCTCGACGCCGACACGCTGGACGAGGTGATGGACGAGATCGACACGTTGCGCTCGGGCGGGCGGTCGGTCGGTCTGGTCAGTCACCTCGCCGAGCTTCGCATCCGTGTTCCGACGCAGGTGCAGGTGGTGCGGGGACGGTCGGGGTCTCGGGTGGTGACCCGCTGAGAGGGCTCCGCCTTGTAGGCTCCGGCCATGGTCCCGAGCCGTGACGTTGACCCGGAGTTCCTGGCGCTGCCCCTCAAGAAGCTCGCCCAGTCGGCCCTCCTGCGTGCTCAGGACTTCAACGCGGAGCACGCCGACTTCCGCGTGGAGCGGCTGCGTTCCCAGCGGCTGACACTGCGAGATGCCGAGCTGGTCGATGCGTCTGAAGGCGATGAGCTGGGCTTCGCCGTTCGTGTCATCGTCGACGGTGCCTGGGGTTTCGCGGCCGGCAGCGGCCTCACGGTCGACGACGTAGTGCGGGTCACCGAGCAGGCCGTCAGGATGGCTCGGGTGGCCAAGCCGGTGGCATCGGAGCGCATCGAGCTGGCAGCCGAGCCGGTGTACTCCGATGTCAGCTGGGTCTCGTCATACGACACTGACCCGTTCGACGTGGCGGTGGCCGACAAGAGCCGGCTGCTCGCGGAGTGGAGCGCACGGTTGCTGTCACACCTGACGGTGGACCACGTCGCGGCAAGCGTCGACCAGGTGCGTGAGAACAAGTTCTACGCCGACTCGCATGGCACGTCGACAACCCAGCAGCGGGTGCGCGTCCACCCCGAGCTCGAGGTGCACGGTTCACACCGCCAGGCCGGGATCTTCGACTCCATGCGCACGGTGGCACCTCCGGTCGGCCGCGGCTGGGAGTACCTCACCGGCGATGTCTACGACTGGGAGACCGAGGTCGCTCAGCTGCCAGAACTCCTCGCCGACAAGCTCGCCGCGCCAAGCGTGCAGGCTGGCAGCTACGACCTCGTCATCGACCCCTCGAACCTGTGGCTCACCATCCACGAGAGCATCGGTCACGCGACTGAGCTCGACCGCGCGCTTGGCTATGAGGCTAACTACGCCGGCACGTCCTTCGCCACGCTGGACAAGCTGGACACGCTGCAGTACGGATCCGGCGTCATGAACGTGACCGGTGACCGCGTCGTCGAGCACGGTCTGGCCAGCATCGGCTACGACGACGACGGGGTCGAGACGCAGCAGTGGGACCTGATCCGGGACGGTCGCCTCGTCGGCTACCAGACCGACCGCAGGATGGCCGCAATGATGGCGTGGGACCGCTCCAACGGCTGCGCCTTCGCAGACTCCCCCGCCCACACCCCGATCCAGCGAATGGCCAACGTGCCGTTGCAGCCGAGCGGAGGCGACACCACGACGCAGGACCTCATCAGCGGAGTCGAACGCGGGCTCTACATCGTCGGGGACAGGTCGTGGAGCATCGACATGCAGCGCTACAACTTCCAGTTCACTGGTCAGCGGTTCCTGGAGATCAAGGATGGTCGGCTGCGGGGGCAGGTGCGCGATGCGGCGTACCAGGCCACGACCACCGAGTTCTGGAACGCGATGGAGGCAGTCGGGGGCCGCGGCACCTGGCGGTTGCAAGGCGCCTTCAACTGCGGGAAGGCTCAGCCCGGTCAGGTGGCCGCGGTGAGCCACGGGTGCCCGTCAGCCCTGTTTCGCGGCATCAACATCCTCAACACCGCATCGGAGGCAGGACGCTGACATGGCGACACCTCAGGCCCTGATCGACCAGGCGCTCGAGTCGACCACCGCTGACCACTGTGTCGTGGTTGTCCGCGCATCGTCGACGGCCAACCTCCGGTGGGCCAACAACACGTTGACCACGAACGGCGTGATGAGCGCCACCCACATGTCCGTCATCTCCGTCGTCGACGGGGCCGAGGGTGCCGCAGCAGGAGTCCTCACCCGCTCGGCCACCACCACCGCTCAGGTTCAGCAGCTCGTCACCGCCGCTGACCTCGCCGCACGGCTGGCGGCGCCGGCCGCCGACGCGGGCACCCTGCCGTCGGGCTCATCGAGCGCCGACTTCGACGACGAGTCCGGACTGACCAGTATCGAGTCGTTCGGAGCGCTGGCGCACGCCCTCGGCGACGCGTTCGACCGCTCCCGCAGCCATCAGCGGCTCCTCTACGGATACGTCGAGCAGGACGTCACGACGACGTATGTCGCCAGCTCCACCGGTCTGAGGTTGCGCCACGAGCAGCCGACAGCCCATATCGGCGTCACCGCCAAGCCGGCAGACCTGTCCTCGTCGGCGTGGGTCGGCCAGGCGGGTGACCTTGTCGGCGACATCGACGTCGAGGCGCTGGATGCGGAGCTCGTACGGCGCATCGGCTGGGCCGACCACAAGGTCGAGCTGCCGGCCGGTCGTTACGAGACCCTCCTCTCCCCCACCTCGGTGGCAGACCTCGCCATCTACGCATACTTCGTGTCCAGCGCTCGCGACGCGCACGAGGGCCAGACGGTCTTCAGCGCAGCCGATGGCGGCACCAAGGTGGGAACTCAGCTGACCGCGCCGGGAGTGCGCCTTCACTCCGACCCCTACTCGTCCGGGCTGACCGCCTGCCCGTTCGTGGTGGCTACCGCATCCGGGTCTGCCGAGAGTGTCTTCGACAACGGGCTGCCGCTCCATGCCACCGACTGGATCAGTGACGGCACGCTGCGTGCGCTGGGGACGTCGCGTCATACGGCCGCACTGGCGGGGCTCGCGAACACCCCTCACATCGACAACCTGACTCTCTCGGTGGGCGGTGGCGCGGGTGGCATCGATGATCTGGTCGCGAGCAGCGACCGGGCGCTCCTGGTCACCTGTCTGTGGTACATCCGCGAGGTCGATCCCCAGTCCTTGCTCCTGACCGGACTCACCCGCGACGGCGTCTATCTCGTCGAGGGCGGAGAGGTCCGTGGAGCCGTCAACAACTTCCGCTTCAACGAGAGCCCGGTCGACCTTCTGAACCGTTTCACCGAAGCCGGTGAGACCGTACGGTCGTTCTCGCGGGAGTGGGGCGACTACTTCCCGCGCACGGCGACGCCCGCCCTGCGCATCCCTGACTTCAACATGTCGACGGTGAGCCAGGCCAGCTGACCGAACTGCTCTTGGGTTCGTCGGCTGCCGCACCTCCAATGCCGTGGAATCGATGCCAGCGAGGCAGAACACCCTAAAACTGTTCGGCGAATGCCTCCGGCGACGGGCACGAGCAGACCAGGTGACGGTCACCGTACGCCTGGTCGACGCGCGCGACCGGCGGCCAGTACTTGTCAGCCGTCCACCCGGCCGGAAAGGCGCCTTGCTCCCGGCTGTAGGAGCGCTCCCATGCTCCGATGATGCTCGCTGTGGTGTGTGGCGCGTGGGCCAGCGGACTCTGGTCCCGGGGAACGTCGCCGGCCTCGACTGCCGCAATCTCCGCCCGGATCGCCACCATGGCATCACAGAAACGGTCCAGCTCTGCCAGGCTCTCCGACTCCGTCGGCTCGACCATGAACGTGCCCGGCACCGGGAAGCTCATCGTCGGCGCATGGAACCCGTAGTCGACCAACCGCTTGGCGACATCGTCGACCGAGACGCCGCTGGCCTGTGTGAGCGCTCGTACGTCGAGGATGCACTCGTGCGCCACCAGGCCACCGTGTCCCCGGTAGAGCACGGGGAAGTGGTCCTTCAGACGACGCGCGACGTAGTTGGCGGAGAGCACCGCAACAGACGTCGCCTCGGTGAGTCCCGCTGACCCCATCATCGCGACATAGGCCCAGGAGATCGGCAAGATGCCGGCCGACCCGTACGGCGCCGCACTCACCGGGCCTGGTCCCAGCCGCCGCTCGGCATCAGGATGCTGGGGGTGGCTGGGCAGGAAAGGCGCAAGATGAGCGGCCACGGCGACCGGCCCCACTCCTGGCCCTCCTCCACCATGGGGGATGCAGAACGTCTTGTGCAGGTTGAGGTGGGAGACGTCGCCGCCGAGGTCACCAGGCCTTGACAGGCCCAGCAGTGCATTGAGATTGGCGCCGTCGACGTAGACCTGGCCACCGTGCTCGTGCACCGTCGAGCACAGCTCGAGGATGCCGTCCTCGTAGGCTCCGTGCGTCGAGGGGTAGGTGACCATGATGGCGGCCAGGTTGTCGGAGTGCGCCTCGCAGTGAGCCCGCAGATCCTGCAGGTCGACGGCCCCGTCGGCCGCCGCTTTGACGACGACGACCCGCATGCCGGCCATGACTGCTGAGGCGGCGTTGGTGCCATGGGCGCTCGACGGGATCAGACACACGTCGCGCTGGTCATGACCTTGAGAGCGGTGATACGCGCGGATCGCGAGCAGGCCGGCGAGCTCGCCCTGGGACCCGGCGTTCGGCTGCACCGACACCTTGGCGTAGCCAGTGACCTCCGCCAACCACCCTTCGAGGGTCTCCACCAGCTCGACGTACCCGAGGGCGTCCTCGACCGGGGCGAACGGATGCAGATCGGCGAAGCCCGAAAGGCTGATGGGCTCCATCTCGGCGGTCGCGTTCAGCTTCATCGTGCACGAGCCCAGAGGGATCATGCCCCGGTCGAGCGCGTAGTCACGGTCGGACAGCCGACGTAGGTAGCGCAGCAGCTCCGTCTCGGAGTGGTGGCAGTTGAAGACCGGGTGCGTCAGGAACTCGCTCCTGCGCAGCAACGACTCATCGACCGGCTCGGGCAGAGCGGCGGCCAGCTCGTCGAGGTCGTCGGGATCCAGCTCAAAGGCCGCCAGCACCCGACGGAGATGATCAGGCGTGGTCACCTCGGACAGCGAGACTCGCACGAGGTCGTCGCCGTCGACTCCGAGGTGGAGGCCAAGTTCACGGGCGAGGCTGCGCACACTCTCGGCCCGTCCCGGCACGCGCGTCAGGACGGTGTCGAAAAAGCTGTCATGGACAATCTCGACGCCGCCGCCACGAAGGGACTGCGCCAGCACTGTCGCGAAGTGGTGCACTCTCTTCGCGATGTTTGTCAGTCCCTTGGGACCGTGGTAGACGGCATACATCGAAGCGACGACAGCCAGCAGCACCTGCGCGGTGCAGATATTAGAGGTGGCCTTGTCCCGTCGGATGTGCTGCTCTCGGGTCTGCAGGGCCAGCCGGTAGGCCGGACGGCCCTCGGCATCCACGGACACTCCGACGAGCCGGCCGGGAAGGTGCCGCTCGAGCCCTTTCGCAACGGCGATGTATGCCGCATGCGGTCCGCCGTAGAACAGCGGGACACCGAAACGCTGGCTCGAGCCGATCACGACGTCCGCGCCCCATACACCCGGCGCCTCCAGGAGGGTCAGGGCGAGCAGGTCAGCAGCTACGACGACCTTCGCCCCGGCGTCGTGGGCCGCCTCAATGACGGGCCGAGGGTCCCGGACTCGGCCGTCGGCGGCCGGGTACTGGATGAGCACCCCCGCGATGTCGTCGCCCGGCAGGCGGTCGTAGACGTCGCAGACGTCGACCTGCATTCCCATCGCGGCAGCCCGCGTCATGACTACCGCAATGGTCTGGGGCAAGGCCGCTGAGTCGACAACGAAGCGCGTGGAGGCATTCGCGCGGTTGGATCGTCGGACGAGGGTCATCGCCTCCGCGGCTGCCGTGGCCTCGTCCAGCAAGGAGGCGTTGGCGGTGGGAAGACCCGTCAGGTCCGCGACCATCGTCTGGAAGTTGAGCAACGCCTCGAGGCGACCCTGCGATATCTCGGGCTGGTAGGGCGTATAGGCGGTGTACCAGGCCGGATCCTCGAGCACGTTGCGGCGGATCACCGCTGGTGTGATGGTGCCGGAGTACCCCAGACCGATCATCGCCACGAGTGCGTTGTTCCTTGCCGCCATGGAGTCCAGCGCCTCCAGAGCCGCCACCTCGCTCAACGCTGGGGGCAGCTCCATGGGCTTGGCGACTCGAATGGAGTCGGGCAGCGCGGCATAGAGCAGGTCGTCCATGCTCGAGTAGCCCAGGGCCTCGAGCATCTGCGACTGTTCGGCTGCATCCGGGCCGATGTGCCGCCGTGCGAACACGGCACCTGGGTTGACGCCCGTCGAGGATATGGACGCGTGCGGCTGGGTCACGGGAGGCTCCTCTTCACCTGAAGCGGTGAGCCCTCCCCCTCTGTCGTGGGTCACTCCAGAGCTGCCGGGTCGCGCGGTCCTGTGGCCTGAGAGGTTCCGGGGAGGATTTGCCCCTTCGGCGCCGATGACTCATCGGACTCTCCCGCGCGACTGTCGCGGCAGGACCTAGTTTAGCCTCAGACGGCGTGGCGCGCACGGCGACGGGCGGCGAGCTCGTCGGCCGGACTTTCGGAGCTGTCGTGAGCGGCGCGCTCCCCCGGCAGCGTGGAGAGGGAACCCTCGATCTCGCGCCAGACCCCGCCGATTGCGATCCCGAAGACCCCTTGACCACCCTGCAGCAGGTCGATGATCTCGTCGGCGGAGCGGCATTCGTAGACGCTGGCCCCGTCACTCATCAAGGTGACCTGGGTGAGGTCGTCGGTGCCGCGCTCGCGCAGATGGTGGACAGCGGTGCGGATCTGCTGCAGGGAGACCCCAGCGTCGAGCAGCCGCTTGATGACCTTAAGCAGAAGAATGTCGCGGAAGGAGTACAGCCGTTGGGTGCCGGACCCGCCGGCGGTGCGAACGGTTGGCTCAACCAAGCTGGTCCGGGCCCAGTAGTCGAGCTGGCGGTAGGTGATGCCGGCCGCGCTGCAGGCTATCGGGCCCCGGTAGCCGACATCGCCGGGCAAGGAAGCGACGTCGTCGTCGAAGAGGAGCCCTTGCAGACCGGCCGCCGCTGCGGCCGCATGAACTGACGTCTTGTCGTCGTCCAACGCCGACGTCGGCTTACCGTTGTCTCTGGCCACGAGGACTCCTTATGTGCCTCGCCTACGCTGATGCTGACACCAGTGAAGTTACAACGAGGATCTCCTGGGTTTTGACCGTACGGCGATCGCCTGGTCGGGTCAACGATGTCGGCCGATGCTGTAGGCGTGTCGAAACTCTCAGCTAAAGGTTGAGGTCTAGACCTCACGTCGGGTCTTTACCAGTCATTCCTCGTCGCGGGGTTGGCCCAGTCCCGCGTCGAAGTCCTCAGGATTGATCTGGTCGAGGAACTCCCTGAACTTCTCGACTTCCTCCTCCTGCTCGTCGGGCACTTCCAGGCCAGCCTCCTCGAGGACGTCGTCACTGCACACGATTCGGCTACCCGTGCGCAGAGCCAGCGCAATGGAGTCCGACGGTCGGGCGCTCACCTCGGTGCCCCCGGACAACACCAAGGTGGCATAGAACACTCCGTCACGAACCTCGGTGATCCGGACCTCGTCGAGCTCGTTGCCCGTCGCGCTGAGCACATCCTTGAGCAGGTCGTGCGTCAACGGCCGGGGCGGCACGACTCCTTGTTGAGCGAAGGCGATGGCCGTTGCCTCCACAGCCCCAACCCAAATCGGCAGATAACGGTCCCCCGATGACTCCCGTAACAACACGATGGGTTGGTTCGAGGGCATCTCCACCCGAACCCCGACGACATCAACCTCGCGCACGCCGTCAGCCTACTCCGCACATCGGGTGGCGCCGCTGCTGATGCAGGGCGGACGATGTTGGTGACGAGGGGCCGACCGCGACCAGGTCACCGCCCGGCGCGCAGTCCGATCTTGACCAGCGCTGCGTGCAAACGCACCGAAAGTACCCCCAACTCGCTGACCATTTCCTGCGCGCGTGCCTGGCCAGAGCTGCCACGCTGACGGTTGAGCGGGGCGACGATCTGCTCGATCAGACCGATCTCTCGGTCCGCCGCAGCCTTGAAGGCACGCATATGTCGCGGTTCCAGCCCATAGGCCGCGAGCTGCGCCGCTGTGGTCGCCACCACCAGTGCATCGGCGTCGAAGTACTCGGTGCCGGGCCGCATTCTCAACAACCGGTAGTTGACGAGCTCGTCCACCTGCGACTCGGTCAGACCGGAGCTAACCGCCAGCTCGGCGCTGGACAACCGCAGATCCGCAGACCCGGCCGCAACGAACCCTGGCCCGTCATCGGGGACGACGTGGACGACGCGCGGCGCCCGCGGGGACTCCCCCGCCGCACTCGGCGGCTCGAGCCCACGGCCCATCGCCTCCAGGTGGTCCTTGATGACCCTGAGCGGCAGGTAGTGGTCCCGCTGCGCAGATAGTATGTAGCGGAGCTTGTCGAGGTCGGCAAAAGAGAACTTGCGGTATCCGGAGGCGGTCCGCTCGGGCTCGACCAGGCCTTCGGCCTCGAGGAAGCGGATCTTGGAGATGCTCACGTCGGGGAAGTCTGCCCGCAGCTGAGTGAGCACCGCTCCGATGCTCATCCTGCCACGTCCGCCGGTGGAGGAGATCGCCGCTGTCACGCGTTCAGCCTTGTGAGCTGGTGAAGTACACCAGCCGGTACTTACCGATCTGCACCTCGTCACCGCCGGACAGCAGCACCTCATCGATGCGGTCTCGGTTGACGTAGGTGCCGTTCAAGCTCCCCACATCGGCCACCAGGAAGCCGTCGGACGTGCGCCGGAAGACAGCGTGCCGTCGGCTCACGGTCACGTCGTCGAGGAAGATGTCGCTGTCGGGGTGTCGACCCGCCGAGACCTCGTCGGTGTCGAGCAAGAAACGACTGCCGGCGCTCGGCCCGCGTTGCACGACAAGAAGCGCGCTGCCCTTGGGCAACGCCTCCACCGCGGCTTCCTCCGCGGCGGACAGCTGGCTCTCGGCCTCGATCTCCTGTCGGTCCGGGCCGCCGAAGTTGACGGTCGAGGTCACCTCGGCAGGACGCTCAGGAGTGACAAGCCGGTGCCCACACTGCGCACAGAAGCGGGCAGCCTCGGAGTTCTCGTGTCCGCACTCGGTGCAGAACGGCATTCGTGCTCACCCTCCCTTGGCCTGTTGACTGCCGATACCGACAGCTCGGATCGTGTGACTCTCGACCTCTACTTCGAGGTTACCGTGGCTCCGTAGGCGTCGGCACTCAGCAGACCCTCGATCTGGGACATGTCACTGACCTCGATCTCGACGATCCAGCCGTCGCCATAGGGATCGCTGTTGCAGAGCTCGGGGCTGGCGTCCAACGCGTCGTTCCGCGAGGCGATGGCCCCGCTCACCGGCGAGAAGAGGTCGCTGACACTCTTGGTCGACTCGAGCTCACCCATGGGCTCTCCGGCTTCGACCTGCTGGCCGACGTCCGGGAGGTGGACGTAGACGATGTCACCCAACGACTCCTGCGCGAAGTCGGTGATACCGATGCGGACGGTATCGCCGTCGGGTCGGCTGACCCACTCGTGCTCGGGCGTGTACTTCAGGTCCTCAGGGGTCACGCCTGGCTCCTTCGTCGTTCAACCGCCGGTGGGCCGAGAGTACTCAGGGCTGTGCACCACGTGCAACGCCCCCACCGTCACCGTGTCGGCTTCGTCGACGCTGACATGCCCGCCCAACTGTTCGACCTCGTCGCTGAGACCGCCGGGGAAGACGACCGCCTCGCTCAACGTGTGCGAGGAGCCGATGGCGTCGATGAGGTACGGCGGTCGCACCTCGATGCCATCGACCGTGACTACTCCGTCGGACTCTGTGAACGCGGTGGACGCCACCACCCGGACGTTGTCGTTCACCTCGATCGCCTCGGCGCCTGCGTCCCGGAGCTCCTCGATTCCGTTCAGCAACGAAGCAGCGGTGACCGCCGAGTCAGGGTCTTGGATGGTCACGGTGATGCCGGGCCCGGTGGCTGCGACCGTCCCGTCGAGGATCTCGAGCACCTCGAGTCGCGTGCGCGTCTCGCTCAGTGCAGCCTGGCGGCGCTCAGAGCTCGAAAGCAAGATGTTCTGCGTGCGATCGAGCTCGTCGATCTGCGTCTGCGTGCGTTCAGACGCAGCGGAGAGTGAGTCCAGCAGCTCGATCAAGTCGTCTCGGCGCTGCCCGGAGAAGTCGACGTCTGACCTGGTCGACCTCACTTGGACGACCGCCGCGAACCCGAGCACGGCGAGCAGGACACCCACGACCACCTGCCTGCGCACCTGCGGCCGCGTCGAGCTCGGCACGGGTGGCCGCTCACCGAAAGCCGAAGGGTCGCTGTCTGTCGGCGTCGTCATCACATCACGCGTGGAAGATGTGACGACGGATGGCGGCGACGTTGGAGAAGATGCGGATGCCGAGGACGACGACGACACCCGTCGAGAGCTGACCGCCGACACCGAGCTGGTCACCCAGGTAGACTATGAGGGCGGCGATGACGACGTTCGAAACGAAGGAAATCACGAACACCTTGTCATCGAAGATCGACTCGAAGTGAGCGCGTAGCCCTCCGAACACCGCGTCCAGCGCCGCCACGACCGCGATCGGCAGGTACGGCTGCAGAACCTCGGGAACCGACGGCCGTAGGAGGAGGCCCGCGAGTATGCCGACGGCCAGACCGAAGACGGCGATCATCGCTCACCGTCTGCCGCGTGCGCGTAAAGCAGATGGTCCAGCGGGTCCGCAGGCAACATGATCTTGTCCTTGGTGACGGTGACGGTGTCGAAGGTGATGCCGAAGTTCGTGTTAAGGCCCTCCCATATCTGTCCTCCTGTGGTCTGCAGCAGCCGTGCGGGCAGCGTATCCGGATCGCCCAGCGCCTGGAGGACGTACGGAGGGCTCAGCGAGCGGTAGTCCACGGTGATCGCCTGTCCAGCGAACCGGATGGATGTGAGGCTGGTGATGCGGTGACCGTCCACCGCGATGGCTTCAGCACCGGCCTCCCACAAAGCGTTGACGAGGACCTGCAGGTCGGTGTCCAGGATCGTGCCGCCGGAGCCGTTGCTCGCATCCGGGGCGTCGTCGACGGTCACGACGACACCGGGCCCCACCACCGCGACGGCACCGGCCGCTGCTCCCAGCGATGACAGTCGATCAACGAGCTGCTGATTGTCGGCCAGCTCGGTTGCGCTGCTCGCCTGCAGCGACGCAATGCTCGCCTGAACATCGGCGAGACCACCGTGGAGGGCGTCGAGGCGTGTCTGCCGGCCGTGGATCTGATCGATGATCTCGGCGCGTTCGGCCGACACGCTCGGCTGGTCGCGTTCGGTCTGGGCGGCGGATACACCGACCATGGCCCCGAAAGCGACCAACGAGATGACAAGCGCCAGCCGCGTCGAGACGCCGGCCCCCTTCGTCGCCGAAGATGTAGCCCGACTCGACACGAGTCGGTAGTCCTCGTCCAGGGTGTTGGCCATGACCTCGGCCAGCAGACCGCCGTACCGCTTGTCCGGGGGGTCGTTCGCAGGCGCAAGCGGCGGGACCTGCGAGGGGTCGGTGTTCACGTCTTCGCGTCGGCAGCAAGGGGCGCGGACCGCAGCAGCTGGAAGACCTGGTAGGCGTAGAGGCAGCCTGCCCACCAGTAGAGTCCAGTTCCCCAGATCGCAAAGGCCCAACCGAAGACGTCGGCGAGCGTTGGAAGGCGACCCTCCCCGTCTCCGAGCAGCAGCAGCGGGAAGGCGTAGAGCAAGTTGGCCGTGGCCGCCTTGCCGAGGAAGTGCACCGGCAATGCGCTGTAGCCGCGCGTGCGCAGGAAGGGCACCAGGGAGAACAAGAACACGTCCCGCATCGGCAGCATCACCGCGAGCCACCACGGGATGATGCCACGCAGCGCGAGCCCGACAACCACGGCGAGGATGTAGAGCCGATCGGCCACCGGGTCCAGGATCTGTCCCAGCTTGGAGGTCTGGTCGAGCGTACGGGCGAGCCACCCGTCAAGGTAGTCGGTGAGCCCCGAGACCATCAGGACCACGAGCGCCCAGCCGTCCCACTCGGGCACCAGCACGAGCCACAGGAACAACGGGACACCGAAGAGCCGGGCGATGCTGATGACATTGGGCCAGGTGAGCACGCGGTTCGTGACCACGGCCGGCCGCTCAGCCACCCAACCCTCCGATCACCACCCTGTCCGCGCCCTCAGCAGGCGTGACGACGACATAGTATGTCGACCCGCTGGTCAGCCGGCGCCGTCACTGTCGTCGGTGGGGGTGTCGGTCGGTCCGCGGTCCCACGACCACGCATAGGCGCCGTCATCGGTGCTGCGGCCGCCCTCACCGAGCTCGAGGGGTCGAAAGGTGTCGACCATGACGGCGAGCTCGTCGAAGTAGTCCACACCGATCGAGCGCTCGTACGCTCCAGCCTGCGGTCCGTGGGCGTGTCCACCGGGATGCACGGTGACCGAGCCCTTGCCGATCCCGGAGCCTTTGCGAGCCTCGTAGTCGCCGTCGACGTAGAACATGATCTCGTCGCTGTCGACATTGGAGTGGTAGTAGGGCACCGGGATCGACAGCGGGTGGTAATCCACCTTCCGCGGCACGAAGTTGCAGACGACGAAGTTGTGGCCCTCGAAGACCTGGTGCACCGGAGGCGGCTGGTGCACACGACCCGTGATGGGTTCGAAGTCCGACACGTTGAAGACGTAGGGGTACAGGCACCCGTCCCACCCGACCACGTCGAAAGGGTGGAAGGGATAGGTGTAGACGGTGCCCACCACTCCCCCGGGACCGTTGCCACGATGCTTGATGTGGACGTCGGTGCCCGCTTCGGCGTCAAGGCCGAGGTCCTCGGCAAGCAGTGGCACCTGCGGCCCGCGCAGGTCGCGTTCGCAGTACGGGGCGTGCTCGAGCAGCTGACCGAACTTCGAGAGGTAGCGCTTCGGTGGCGAGATGTGGGAGTTCGCCTCGATGCAGTAGACGCGCAGCGGCTCCTCCCCCTGCTGGGGCAACCAGCGATGAGTCGTCGCCCGGGGCAGCACGACGTAGTCACCCTGCGAGACCTCAAAGGACCCGAAGACGGTCTGAACAGTCGCTGACCCACGTTCGACGTAGCAGCACTCGTCGCCGATGCCGTTGCGGTAGAGCGGTGAGGCGGCTGCCGCCACGACGTATGAAAGCCGCACGTCGGCATTGGCCAGCACCAGCCGACGCCCTGTCACGACGTCGACATCGCCGACGTCATCAGCCTTGAAAAGGTCGTGCAGCTTCAGATGCAGCGGCTTGATCGGGTGGTTGGGGGCGGTCGACAGATCACCCACCGACCAGTCCTCAGCCGCGGTGATACGCGACGGCAGGTTGCGGTGGTAGAGCAGTGACGAGTCAGACGTGAAACCCTCCTCCCCCATCAGCTCCTCAAACGCGAGCTGACCACCCGCCAGGCGGTGCTGGGTATGCCGCTTGTGCGGCACGTCTCCGACGACGCGGTAGTACGCCATTGCGGCCGACCTCTTCTCACGCGTGGCGGCGTCCCTGGCGAGGCCCTGGGACAAGGGGGCTGCGTTGCACTGTTGCAGTACCGTGCTGGGGTGTCAACGACCTGTGACGACCGCAAGGCGCTGTTCCGCGGCCTGGTCGACGACGCCGCGATGGTTCCCCCGGGGAACGCCTCGCCAGAGGTCGCCATCGCCGAACACCTGGTACATCGGCAGGCGTGGTACGCGGAACTGGTCGGGCCGCTCCTGGTTCAGGCGTCGCGATGGGGCACGTTCGCGGCTGCTCACGTGACGGCCGGCCAGCCGCCTCTCGACGTGGTGCTCATCGGTGCGTTGGAGCCGCCCGGCCCCGTCCCCGAAGGGGTTCGGATGGTGGGAGTCGAGCTGCCAGTTGCGTCACCTCCGCTGCCGGACAGTCCCCCGCAGCAGCTGCTTGCCTGCGAGATCGCTTCGACGACGCAGGGGTACCGCGTGCTGTCGGAGGTGGCGCTGGCCCACGCCGGCGGCCGGCACGTCATAGCGAAGTTCCGCACCGGCGGCACCTCGGCCGACACCTTCCCGGACGACCATGCCCTCGCCGACGTGCTGATGACTGCTGTGGAGCTGGGGGCTCCGCTCAAGCTGACCGCCGGTCTGCACCACGCCGTGCGTCGGCGTGACCCGGTGACCGGCTTCGAGCATCACGGTTTTCTCAACGTGCTCGTTGCAGTCGAGGCGGCTCAGGCCGGTGCGCCGGCGGACACCGTCGGCCGGCTGCTCGACGAGCGGGACGGCGCAAGACTCGCCGCGCTGGTGACTGGGTGGTCCGTCACCCAGGTGACGACGGTGCGCGATGGGTTCGTGTCGTTCGGCTGCTGCGGCGTCGTTGACCCGGTCGCCGACCTCGTCGAGCTGGGCCTCGTCGTGCCGGAGAAGCCGTGACATGGCCCGAGCTGCCTGGCGGCGCTGAGTTCGGGCTCTCGACCCTCCCCTACGGCATCTTCTCGTATGCCGAAGGGGCGCCACGGGTCGGCACCCGCGTCGGAGACGACGTTGTCGACCTGGCCGCCGTCGCACGGCGGCTGGGAAGTGAGCACGGGGACGTACTGGCCGCTTCCTCACTGAACCCTCTGATGGCGCTGGGGCCCCAGCATTGGCGCGCAGTGAGGCGTTGGGTGCAAGACCTTTTCGAGGAAGAGTCGCACCGCGACCTGGTCGTCGAGGCGTCGCGGTCGGTGGACCAGGTGGTCATGCACCTGCCGATCGAGGTCGCCGACTACGTGGACTTCTACGCAAGTGAGATCCACGCTTCCAACGTCGGCAAGCTGTTTCGACCGGACGCACCCTCGTTGCCTGCGAACTGGAAGCACCTGCCCATCGGGTACCACGGCCGCTCCGGCACTGTGGTGATCTCCGGCAGCAAGGTGACCCGGCCATGTGGCCAGCGGCGTCCCGGGCCAGACGGCATACCGGCGTTCGGGCCGTCCACCAGGCTCGACATCGAGTGCGAGGTGGGCTTCGTCGTCGGGACGTCGTCAGAGCGAGGAACGCCGGTGGACGTCTCCTCGGCGCGTGAGCACATCTTCGGGGTGGTGCTGCTCAACGACTGGAGCGCCCGCGACATCCAGGCATGGGAGTACGTGCCCCTCGGTCCTTTCCTCGGCAAGTCGTTCGCGACTTCGATCTCGGCCTGGGTCGTGCCACTCGAGGCGTTGACGGCCGCCGAGGTGGCGCTGCCGGCCCAGTCACCACCGGTACTGCCCTATCTGGACGGGGGCGCCAGTGACACCTTCGGACTCGACCTACACCTCGAGATCGTGGTCAATGGTCACGTGGTGAGCCAGCCGGAGTACCGCGACATGTACTGGTCGCCGGCCCAGATGCTGGCTCACATGACGGTCAACGGCGCGTCGCTGCGGGTCGGTGACCTCTTCGCGTCGGGAACCGTGAGCGGCGCCGAGCGGGACGCGTTCGGGAGTCTGCTCGAGCTGAGCTGGAATGGTGCCCGCTCGGTCGAGCTGGGCTCGTCCGGTGAGACCCGGACCTTCCTCGAGGACGGTGACACGGTGACGTTGCGCGGCTGGGCGCCGGCAGGTGACGGTAGACGCGTGACTCTCGGGGAGGTCACCGGACGGGTCGTCGCGCCATGACCTCCCGGGCTCGCCCGAAGACGCCGAGCAGCTGGTCCAGGTGGACGTCGAAGGTATGGCGGGGCCGTATCGACTGGACGGCCGCGGCGCCCCCCTGCAGCTAGCACTCGGGGGGCTGGACGTGACGAGATGGCCCTTCTGGATGCAGCGGCCGGGTTGCCGGTGACGTTCGTCGGATGGGTGGAGGATCACCGTCGGTTCCTGGCCGACCTCGACGTCTTCTGCCTGCCTTCTCGCCATGACGCCCTGCCGTTGTCGCTGCTCGAGGCGATGGCGGAGGGCCTGCCCTGCGTGGCGACCGACATCGGCGACATCCGCTCGCGACTCGGGGACGCCATCGGTTCCTCCCGAAAACCCCGGCGCACTCGCTCAGTCACTGGCGGCGCTTCTGGCGGACTCCGACGGGCGTGGCAGGCTCGGGGTCCGCGCACGGTCGGTTGCCGAGGAGCGACTCGACGCGGACGACATGGTGGCGACCACCTATCGGCTGCTGAAGGAGGCGCTCAGGCTCGAGACGAGGCGTGCGGTCTAGGCTTGTCAGAGCACGGCGTCGAGGAAGGTCTTGGTCTCAGGCGCTCGCGGCGACCCGACGATCTGCGAGGGCGGACCCTCTTCGAGGATGGCGCCTTCGTGGAAGAAGCACATCCGGTCCGCCACCTCTCGGGCGAACCCCATCTCATGTGTGACGACCATCATGGTCATGTGCATCTCGGTTGACAGCGACTTCATCACCGCCAACACCTCCCCCGTCAACTCTGGGTCTAGAGCCGAGGTCGGTTCGTCGAACAACATCACCTCCGGCTCCATCGCAAGCGCGCGGGCAATGGCGACGCGCTGCTGTTGTCCCCCGGAGAGGCGGATCGGGTGCTCCTGCGCTTTGTCAGAGAGGCCCACTTTGTCCAGCAGGTCCATCGACAGCCGGCGGGTCGCGGACTTGTCGCTGGCCTTGGCACACAGTGGCCCCTCCATGACGTTCTGAAGCACGGTCAGGTGCGGGAAGAGGTTGAACTGCTGGAAGACCATCCCCACGTGCAGCCGCAGCTGTCGGATCTGCTCCCGCTTGCGGCGGGTGCGATGGCCACCGCCCAGCTGGATGCCGGAGACCTCGATGGTGCCCACCGTCGGGTCCTCCAAGAAGTTGACGCAACGCAAGAGCGTCGACTTGCCGGAGCCAGACCGCCCGAAGATCACCACCACCTCCCCCCGGCGCACCTCCATATCGATGCCCTTGAGCACCTCCAGGTGACCAAAGCTCTTGTGCACGCCGCGCACCCGGACGATCGTCTCTCGCTCGCTCATGTGCCGCTGAGCCCGCCCTGCCCGTGCGGAATGCCGGTGGAGTGGTGCGCGGGCACCCTGGCGGTCGCCGTCCGGACGTACCCTCGTGCCAGCCGGCTCTCCAGACGCCGCTGAAAGAAGGTGAAAATCACGGTGAGCGCCCAGTAGAGACCAGCCGCGATGAGAAGTGCCTCCAGGTTCTTGAAGTGGGACGTGCCGACGTACGACGCACGCCGGAAGATCTCAGACTGCGTCAGGATGGCGCCGAGGAAGGACACGAGTGCTGTGTCCTTCATCATCGCGATGAACTCGTTGCCGGTCGGCGGGATGATCACGCGCAAGGCTTGAGGCAGGATCACCTTGCGCATCTTCTGTTGGTACGTCATGCCGAGAGCGTCGGCAGCCTCAGCCTGTCCACCGCTCACCGACTGGATGCCGGCCCGAAATATCTCCGTCATGTACGCGCCGTAGTTGAGGCCAAGGGCCAGCATCCCGGCCACCGTCACGCTCAGGGTGAGGTAGGTGGCGGTGGAAGCGGGAACGCTCGAGTACTTGGAGACCAGGTTGTTGCCGATCTGGGGCAACGCCGAGTAGATCAGTGACAGTTGCACGAGGAGCGGCGTACCACGGAAGAACGAGACGTAGAACCCTGAGATTCCGTAGGCAATCGGGTTCGACGAGAGCCGCCCCAGTGCCCCGAACGTGGCCAGCACGACCGCCATAACGATGCCCACCACGGCCATGTAGAGCGTGTACTTCAGCCCCGCGAAGATGAACCCGAACTCATCGCGCATGAATTGCGTGTCGAAGTCGGCCAAGGCGAAGAAGGCTGCGACCACCAAAAAGATGCATATCCAGACGACTGCTACCTTGAGCCGGAATGGGATGCGGGCGCTCGCCAGCGCCATCCGTTCCCATCGGCTGCTTGTGCCGTCGAGCGCTCCCGAATCAGTAGAGCTCATAGAGCCACCGACTCCCCCGTCACTGCTGAGCCGTCAGGTCCGTTCCGCCGTACCACTTCTTGGACATCGCAGTCAGCGTGCCGTCGGCGTGCATCTCGCCGACGATCTTGTCGACCGCATCAGCAAACGACGTCGGGTCCTCGCTAGCGCCTTTGTCGACGGCTGCGGCTAGCGGCTCGTAGAACACCGGGTCACCGACGATTTTCACCGGCTTGCCGGCGTCGACGTAGCCCTGTGCGGTGGTCAGGGAGGTCATGACGGCGTCGAGCCGAGTGCCGTCGCCCAGGGCCAGGTCGTCGAGTGCGGTCGTATCAGTGTTGTAGCCAACCACATCGGCGTCGTCGATGCTGAAGTCGAAGGTGAAGCCTTTGATCTCGAGCGACTTGTTGAGGAACTGCTCATACGTGCAGCCGCTGCACACGCCGATCTTGGCGCCGTCGAGGTCAGTGGTGACGTCACTGACGCTGGTGTTGGCCTTGTTCACGACCACGACGGCCGGCGTGTAGTAGTAGGGCTGGGAGAAGTCCAGCACCTGCTGCCGGTCATTCGTCGGCGTCATCGAACCGACGCTGAGGTCCCACCGGCCGCTCCAGCTCCCGGAAGTGATGGTCTCCCACTGCGGGGTCTGCCAGTCGACGCCGACTCCGAGCCGGTGGGCGATCTCGGTTGCCACGTCGATGTCGAAGCCGACGTACTTGCCGGTCTGCTCGTCGAGCGACGATTGCGGTGGGTACTTCGGATCGGTCGACACGGTGAGCGTGCCCTTGTCACAGATGGAGGCCAGCAGACCGCCGGACGCGCTTGTGGAGCCGCACACACCGCTACCGGCCGCCGGAGCTGAGCTGTCGTCACTGCTGCCCCCCCCACCGCCGCACGCCGCGAGCGGCAGGGCCAGCGCTGCGACCGTGGACAGGACCAGTCTTGTGCGCATCGGCGCCTCCTCGTGAGCTGCACGCGACGGACCGATGTGCAGGATGTCATCACGAGGATTGTCCCAAAGGCCGCAGTTTGCAAGTGACGTGGCCCAAACCGTTGCGGAGGGTAGTTCGTCAGTCCGGGGCTCGCTGCATCCGTCCCGTTGCGAGGGCCTCCATCCCGACGGGTCGATCATCGTGAGCCTCCATCTCGACTGGCCGATCACCGCGACGGGGGCCCGGTTCGCCCAAGCGCTTGTTCCGCGAGCCGGCCGACGTCCACGGTCCCAGAGGTGTCGACCTCGACGCAGTGCCCGATTCCCATCGGCTGGATGTCGCCGACCGCCTCCCGGATTC
>JBPCRX010000158.1:0-6466 GCA_050996395.1 Nocardioidaceae bacterium | reverse complement strand
TGTCCTTGCGTAGTTCCGGTAGGTCCGGGTCGTTGTGGCCGCAGAACACTGCTGCAGCACCATCTGCCGCTGTGACCGTAAGGCTGACCTGGAAGAGGCGCTCACGGTCTGGCGTCTCGGCCCGGACCGGCTGCTCGTTGACCAGTAAAACCTCTACGACCCGACGACTGTCACGGTGCCGGATCCGCCAGCGAAGCAGCACCTGCTCTTGGTGGCCGTCGGGGATCCCTTGGTCGTCACCCTCGAGGTCGACCGGGATCGTGACCTCACCACCGCCGCCTGCCCGGCGCCAGACGACCCGAGGGCGCCCCGACTCTGTCTCGTGAAGATCTGAGGGTCCGCGTTCGTAGCGGCCCCACGAGGCTGCGACTACGACGCGGTCTGTGTTGTCGTCCACCGTAAAGGACAGGCCTAATGAGGAGGCCGCCATCGCACGACCGCGTACGGCTGCCACCGAAGGTGGGTCAGACGGATCGTTGGGGTCGACGTCGACGCCGCCCCCGTCGACCAGCTCGGGCCTGTCTTCGACGTCGTCGTCCTCGGCGTCGGCACCGGTGACGGGCTCGTCACCCTCGCTACGGCGTGGGACGAGCTTCCCGAGCAGGTACCGCTCACCGGGCGTCGTGCCCGGTGGAAGCTCTTCCGCGGGCCCGTCCCATGGGCCGTGCAGGTCACGCTCGAGTAGATCCTCGAGCTCTGCTCGGACCTCGTAGGCCGACACGGTCATGGGCGCTCCGGACTCCGACGATATTGACGAAGGCGGGGTCATCTCCGCATCCGCACCCTAGGGGGCGGATACGACAGCGCGTTTGCTCGACGAGCCAGACCGCGACTCGCTACGCGGGCGAAGACGATTCGCCCTCGTCGGCCCGGACGAACGTGACACGGCCCTGTTCCAGCGAAACCTTGCTCGCTTTCCAGCCGGCGTCGCGGATCGCGCGCCCCAAGGCGCTGCCGTCATAGCCGTACCAGGGCGGGAGTTGCACGCGCGCCGAAGGCGGGAGGGTCAGGCCAAGAACGTCCTCGACCTCCTCGAAGGTTAGCTCGACCCGGTCGGAGGACTGCGTACGAAGCCAACGCCAGAGCTCCCGGTACTTGCCGGTGTGCGACGACTGAGTCTCCGCGTCCTCGACTCCCGCCACCACAGACGAGTCCAGCGCGACAGGGTTGGGCTCGAACGCCTCAGTTGACACGTGCGTGGACGGTGCAGCCATCGGGCGAGGCCAGATCGCCAGGAGTCGTTGGGTGAGGTCCGAAGTCCGTCCGTCGACATCGAGCTCGGTCCACGCATCCGGGTGCTCGGCCACGACCTTGGCGTTGAGCTTGAGGTTGCTGTGCTGCAGCAGGAAGTCGCGCTTGCCGTTGCCCTCAGGCGCCGTCCACGGGCGATTGGACAGGGCAGGGTTGAGCCTCCCGCTGACCAGCGTGAGGTTGCCCAACCGTTGCACCCGCGCCTCGCGCGCCGCCACCAGCGTCGGATCGTCCATGTCGAGCGGCCAGTTGGTCTTCCACGTCTGCGGGAGAACGTGCTCCACAGTCATGCCGTGCGGAGCAGACTGGCCTTCCCCGTACGACGAACGTAGGTCGTCTTCGAGCGCCTCAAGGATCATCCGCAGCCGGGCCCGGGTGATGGCGGTGTAGACCGGGGCGCTCTCCAGCCGCTGGGTGACCAGATCGTCGTCCGGCCATAGCCGAGAGTCGGCGGTCTGGACCGCGAAGAAGACCTCCGCTGCAGAGCCGGCGTGTCCCGGGCCTGCATCGTCCAGAGCCTTCAGGAGCTCAAGCAGGGTCCGGTTGATGTCCTTGCTTGTGAGTCGAGCGAGGGTACGACGGACCAGCCACGATTCGACTGCTTGCAGGGCTTGTCGCCGCTCCGCCGCGGGCAAAGTTGCCTCGGGCCAGCGGAGTAGCCACAGCAGCAGTGGGGTCACGGTTCGCGTCTCGAGGGCGTCAATCACCCGGTAGGCGAACGTTCCCTCGACTGAGCCGGCGGGGAGGGTGTCGAGACTGGCGAACACCTTGGCGTCCCTAGCGATCTCGGCCAGCAGAGCCGAGAGGGACTCGCAGCCAGCGAGCACGTGGTCGCGGAAGTCGGTGAAGATCTGGTCGCTGGGCGCCTCACGAAGGAGCTTCATGGTTAGCCAGTAGTTGAGGAAAGAGTCGATGCGCGGGCGTACCAGTCGCCCCTGAGTGATAAACTCGCGCCAGTAGTCGCTGTCGAGCTCGCGCCAGAACTCGTCGTACAGAGCCTGAACAGGCAGCCGCTCTGCGGCAGCGCGCTGGAAGACGAGATTCTTCACCAAATCGGCCGCCAGCAGCGGTGCCCCACGGTGATTGAGAGTCTCGAAGATGACCTGTGCGTTATCACCCGGGTCGAGGTCGATGACCACGAGCTTGAGGTGGGTCTGAAGCGCGACGGCAAGGGCGTGCAGGCGGGCTTTGGCCTTGTCCGGGTCGCCATCGGGCTCCGCCCAGCTCGTGATCTGCGCGACGAAGTACGCGTGAGCCTGGGCTATCCGACTACCAGCAAGATGCGGCGGGACCTCGACGCCGTTCTGCATGGCGGCGCGGAACGCGTCCTGGTCGCGGTCCGTGGGCCACACCTTGAACACTTCGTCGGGGTGCTGCGTGACCTGCGGCTGGTTCAGAACCAGGACGCGCAGAGTCTCGGCATCAAACGCCTCGCCGTGCAGCTCTGCAACCTCCTGCGCGGCGTCCAGAAGCAACTGCAGCGTGGTGAGTCGCTGTTGACCATCGACCACATGGCGGACCGAGATGAAGCCCGTGGGGTTGGCCTGGGCGTCGAGGACGATTGCGCCCAAGAAGTGCGGAGGAACGGCGGGGCCGGGCGTCGTAGAAGCCTCAAGCACCCGCTCCGCCAGGTTCGCGACATCAGCCCACAGCGGCTGCCACTGGTCTTCGAGATTCCACACGTAGGGCCGCTGGAACAGCGGCACGACGTACCGCACGTGAGTGCCGAAGACGACCTGCGGCGTATGGGTGAAAGCCTGCACTGACAACCCCTTGAGTCAAGCGCCAAGACGGGCGACACGCCCCGGTTGTGGTGACCCTATCGACCGGGTCGGACGAGCTTAATGAAAGCAAGAACAAGGTCACGACTGCAGGGTTGCGACCGCTGCGCGGCGGTGGTTCTCGACGAGGAGGCGGTCGAGGAGCTCGAAGCGGACGGCCGGCGAAACGGTCCAGCGGATGCCGATCTTCGTGGGGTGGTGGCCGCTCTCCGGGTCAAATCCGTCCCAGCCGTACGCCGCGAAGACCGCCTTGTCGATCTGAACGTGGATCTCGCGCAATCGCACGATCGCGGGATCCGCCACGGCCGGATCGTGGATGAGGTTGTACAGCTTCGTGAGGCCGAGTGAGCGACCCAGCATCACGTCGCGACGTTCCCGATCCAAGGCACTGCCCGCATCGGTCATGTCCTGCGTGAAAGCCGGTCGAGGAAGTGTCTCGAAGACGTCAGTGTGGGTGTAGCTGACATCGGTTCGCATTGTCGACGAGTACCGAATCGCCCAAGTCTGATGCACACTCGACGAGAGAAACGCGAGAAGTCCCGGATCCTGACTGGCAAAGACGACGGTCTTTTGGTCGAACATGTAGACGGCCGGCAGCCGCACCGGAATCAACGAGTTACTTGTTTGGGCCATCGCGAGCACGTACTCCAGCCCTTCAAGCGCCGCCTGCATCGCCGGCCGACGGCGTAGGAACTGCCACCACGGGTAGTCATGGCTCTTCTTCGCGCGCTCACGCTTTGGCTTGACCAACCGGCGAACTCGCTCCAACAGCGCGGGGAATTCCTCCGCTCGTTCGATCGACCAGTCCTGGAAGCAGACAATCCATCGACCCGGCGACAGCGTGGGGCTTCGATTCAGATCAGCGCCAATCACGTAGGGGAAGAGCGCCTCGGCGTTCGCGGGGTTCTCGTGAAGCAGCGCTTCGGCCTCCTCGATCGACATCGTGAAGCCCAGTCCCAGCGGCATTACGCCTTTGAAAGCGAGGGCCATGTTCTCGTTCAAGGGCTCGGGGCGGCCCTTCGTGCGCAGGTAGGGCTGCAAATCGACCCCCAACCGAGGAACCGCATCGCCGTCGAGTACAGCCTCAGCTTTGACGGCGGCTTTGCTCGCCCAGATCTCGATGATGCTTAGGTTGGCGCTGGCGCTGGGCCAGGCGTGCGGGCTCGTACCTCGGCGGACGGTCCAGCCGCGCTGCTCAAGCTGCAGCAAGCCGACCCCGAGGGTATCGCCCTCAACCAACGTGTTCGTGGTCACATAGCCGAGCTGACCGCGCAGGTTGAGGAGCGCATCGGCGCGCAGGACGAACCGTGCGGCGAGGTCTGCACTGCCCTTCACACCGTTTCCGTCCCACGCCTGCAGGCAAGCCAGGTAGTCGGGGCCGAGGCTTCCCGACAGCTTCTGACCTCCGAGGAAGGGTGGGTTCCCGAATACTGCATCGAAACCGGCTTCCGACGCGTCAGCGAAGACCTCCGGAAACGTCAAGGGCCAGTGCAGGGGACGTCGCTGCTCCTTTCCCTCGGGTAGCCCAGCGTTCACACTCGCCAAGAGGGGCGTCAGGACCTCAAGGCCGCCGCCAGCGTCGTATGTCCAGACCGCGTCGTACAGCTGACGGAAGATAGCGTCACGCTGCTTGGCGGACATGCTGGCTGCCTCAAGCCCAGCCCCGCTCAGGGCGTCAGCGACCGCCTGCAAGGGCCCGGCCGCTTCCTGCGCCTCCCTCAGCAGGCGCGCCTTGTGTTCGACATCCCGCACCGTGACCACCGGCGTGGCCGTGATCCGTCTCCGCGCGTCAGCAGCTCGTGCAAGTAGCTCGCGCCAACCGAGCCCGAAGTCCAGGGTGTTCCGGTGCAGGCGTCGACCGACGACCGGGTCGAGATGCAGAGTCTCCAGCTGCTCGAGGCTGGTGATGCCGAGCAGCGTGTCGCCGCAGACGAGGCGGTCGTCGAGGAAGCCGAAGGGCCGTTCACGATCCATAGTGACGAGCCAAAGCGAGAGCTTGGCCATCTCGACGGCCAGGGGATTCACGTCGACGCCGTACAGGCAGTGCTCGGCGACGAGGCGGCGCGCGCTGAGGAGGACGCCTTCGACCTCAGCGTCGGCGGTGTCGACGGTGCGGTGCGCGAGTGCACGGGTCGCCTCGCTGTTGCCTTCGGTGTCCCAGGCCTCCACGACCCGGTCGGCGAGGAAACGGCAGGCGGCGACGAGGAAAGCGCCACTGCCCATGGCGATGTCGGCGATCTTGAGGGCGAGGAGGTCGGTCGACGGGCGCAGTACCCACGTGTCGCGGTCGAGCGTTTCTAGCGGCCCGGGACGGTATGCCAGCGGCTCGAGGGTGTGCTGGACGACCTCTTCGGCGAGGGAGCGCGGGGTGTAGTGGGCGCCCGTCGAGGCACGCCGGCTGGAGGCAGCAACGTAGCGGCCACCGGTGGGGACGAGCAGCGGCCTGCTCCGCTCGTCGACGCGTAGCAGCGAGGCCAGGCCTAACAGCTTCTCGGCGACCGCCAACTCAAGCGTCGACCGCAGACCGACGGCCATACCGGGCGGCACCTCGAGGGCCAGCAGCTTGTCAGCGCGCTTGCGCGTCGCGGCTGTCGCCTTCTTGGCGAGGTAGGTGCCGGCGGTCCACTCGTGCACGTCGCCGCCCACGATCTCGATCGCCGCCGAGGTGGTCAGCAGGTCGACGCCGCCAGCCTGGCGTCGCAGCAGGAGCATCGGCTCGGTCGCGGATCGCACCTCGAGCTCGAGAAGTCCCTCGTAGACGTAGCCGATCTGCTCAACGTCGAGGGCCCGGAAGGTGAGCCGGCGGCGTTCTCCACCGAGCTGGACGTACTGGACGGCGGTCAGCATCCGCAGCACGGTGAGGTCATCCACGGGCGGCGGGGTGCCCTCAACGCCCTCGAGCCACGGGTAGCGGTCGGGATCGAACAGGGCGCCGCCGTATGGAGGCAGCCGCAAGTCCTGGTGCGCGACGCCACCGTGCAGGGCTCGGGTGACGGCGAGGAGCCGATGCCAGGCACCCGTGCGGTGCTCGAGGGTCTGCTCGCCGTGTGTGGCGGCACGTTGCTCGAGCTGGTCTACCAGTCGGCCTACGGCGTAACCGCTCTCGTAGGTCGCGTCGTCGCTAGGCAGCAGGCGACGCTCCTCAGCGAAGAGCAGGAAGACGATGCGCATCATCACCGTGACGACGCCGGCGTACAGGTCGTCGTCGCTCACGCCAACCAGCAGCCGACCGTCGTGCTCGCGGTCGATCTCATCGAGCCGGCGGATGAGCATCTCCACGGAGGCACGCACTTGGCCGCCGAGGGCAGTGGTGACCTCTTCTTGCGCCTCAGCGCTTCGGCTGAGGAGCGACGGGAGCTGCTCGCTGGGCATCACGCCGACGAAGCGGCGCCGGTCGAGGAGAGCGACGAACCCGGCAAGGGTCTCGGGCTCTT
>JBPCRX010000152.1:0-20756 GCA_050996395.1 Nocardioidaceae bacterium | reverse complement strand
CTACCGTCGATGTCCGCCCCGGTGACCCATCGGGTGCCAGCCACGACCCGTGGGTCGAGCAGGTAGCGGATGCCACTCGTGCCCTTGGAGCCGAGCGCTCCGGGACCGATGTAGCCCTTGACCAGGGATGGGTTCTTGACGAAGTCGCTCTCCTCGAACGCCGCCACCTCGTCCGGCTCGACCTGGGCCTGCAGTCGTTTGAGGTCGACATCTCGGTCACCGGGGACACCGATGGCGAGCGGCTCACGACTGCCGTCTGTGTGCACCAGCGTCACGAGAACGTTCTTGAGGGTGTCGCCAGCCCGCCACGCCCTGTCGCCCCTCGGGTGAGCCTCGTTGAGGTGGTCGACCAATGTCTCGATCGTCGGCGTTTCCGGGGTCTGCTCGGCGTGCGCCTCGGGGACGTCCTCCCAGCTCATCGGGGCGGGCGCGGGAACCCGTACCGCCTCGACGTTGGCGGCGTAGTCGCACGAGCTGCAGCGAACGTAGGTGTCCTCACCGTTCTCGGCGGTCGCAAGGAACTCCTCGCTCGCCGATCCGCCCATCGCGCCCGACATCGCAGCCACGATCACGTAGTCCAGCCCCAGCCGGTCGAAGATGTTGACGTAGGCCCGGCGGTGGGCGTCGTAGGACTCCTTGAACCCCTCGTCGCTGAGGTCGAAGGAGTAGGAGTCCTTCATCACGAACTCCCGGCCCCTGAGCAGGCCGGCGCGCGGGCGAGCCTCGTCGCGGTACTTGGTCTGGATCTGGTAGATCGACAGCGGCAGGTCCTTGTACGACGAGTAGAGGTCCTTGACCAACAGGGTGAACATCTCCTCGTGGGTCGGACCGAGCAGGTAGTCGGCACCTTTGCGGTCCTTGAGCCGGAAGATGCTTTCGCCGTAGTCCGTCCAGCGGTTGCTGGCCTCGTACGGCTCGCGCGGGAGCAGCGCCGGGAAGAGCACCTCCTGTGCGCCCATCGCGTCCATCTCCTCGCGGACGACTGTCTCGATGTTGCGCAGCACCTTGAGGCCGAGCGGCAACCACGAGTAGATGCCGGGTGCAGCTCGCCGGATGTAGCCGGCCCGGACCAGCAACCGGTGGCTGGGCACCTCTGCGTCGGCGGGGTCCTCGCGCAGCGTCCGCACGAACAGCGTCGACATCCGCAGTGGCACGAGAGCTCCTCAGGTCGGGTGCACCGAGCTCTGAGGATAATGGCCGCTGCGACCATCCCCTACCCGTTGCATCGTCGGAGCTTCTCGGGACGTCCGGCGTCGGGGCTCATCGACCTTCGGTGACGCCGGCCCGGAAAGCGCCCAAGGAGCCAACGACCCTGCGGACCCGTGCTTCAGTGGCCCGCAGTGAGCCGCGCAGCGCAGCAAAGTGCGGGTCGTCGAGGTCTCGGGGTACGTCGAGCCAGCGCATCGGGTGCACCCCGTCGTACCGCGTGATCATCGTCGGGATGTACTCAAGGGCCGCCACCTTGAACGAGCCGTCCGCCTTCTCCTCGAACGTGACCCGGCAGGTGTTCCCGTCATACACCCCCTCGACGTCGGTGTCCTGCTGAGCGACCGCATTGCCGAGCCCGTAGACGACCCAGGTGCCATGAACCTTGTCGTAGGGCTGGACCACGTGCGCGTGGTGGCCATAGACGAGGTCGATGAGAGGCGACCGAGTGAGGGCGTCGGCGACATCGAGCTGGTCCTGGATGGGCGCATGGGTGTACTCGAGGCCCCAGTGCAGAGCCACCAGGACGATCTCGGCGCCTCGCGCTCGCGCCTTGGCGGCCATGGACACGATCGCGTCGGTGTCGATGATCGGCACCGACCACGGTTGCTCCGCCGGCAGAGGCAGACCGTTCGTGCCGTACGTCGCCGAGATGAGGGCAACCTGGACTCCTGCCACGTCCATGATGAGCGGCTGTCGCGACGCCCGCCGGGTGGCTGCGGTTCCCGCCGTCTCCAGGCCTGCTCGGTCGAAGTCGTCGAGAGTTCGAGTCAGTCCCTCGAAGCCCTGGTCGAGGCTGTGGTTGGAAGCGGTCGTACAGGCGTCGTAGCCCTCCCACCTCAGTGCCGGCACGATGGCCGGTGGCACGGAGAAGAGTGGATAGCCGGAGTAAGGACCGCCTCTAGGTGCGAGTGGCGTCTCCAGGTGGCAGATGGCAAGGTCGGCCGACGACACGACGGGGCGCATGTCGGCAAGCAGCGGCCGGAAGTCCATCGTCCCGCGACCGGTCCGCTCAGCGTCTGCCCGGGCAGTCGCCCACAGGCCCTCGTGCAGGAGCACGTCGCCGTTCATGACCACGGTGATCCTGCGCGGTGGATCCTTGTCAGCTCCATGAGATGCGGTCGGCGAGCTGGTTGCGGGTGACGCGGTCCCCGTTGACTCGGTGGTACGTGTGAGGCGGGTTGGCGCGGGTCCGCCGCTGTGGCCGCTCGACGTACAGGCCGCTGCCGTCAGGCTCATGGCGAGGAGGAACGCGCCGACAGCTGAGCGACGTCTCATCTGGTCTCCTGCTAGTCGTGCACCTGCGGCGCCGCGACGACATGGGTCCGGAGCCTCAGCATGTCACCGCCGCGGCTGCTGCACGCGTACGCTCGTGCCAGCGAGGTGTGAGAGCCCATGTTGCGGACCCGTAGACGACCGCGCGTGCTCGGTCCGGCAGATCGCGAGGACGTGAGCCGCGTCATCCAGCGTGATCCCGTCACGCACGTTTTCGTCGACCATCGCATCCGGGTCACCAAAATGGAGCCGCGTTGGCTGGCTGGGCAGATCTGGGGATGGGACGAAGACGGGAGACTGGACTCCATCTGTCATGTCGGAGCCAACTTCACACCGGTGCAAGCCACAGCGGCCGCACTCGAGGCGTTCGCCGCCGAGGCGCTGGAGCAGGGCCGACGGTGCGGGTCCATCATGGGGCTGAACGACGACGTCGCCGCCCTCTGGCGAGCGCTCCGTGAGAGCTGGGGACCGGCCCGCTCCGAGCGCCCGCGCCAGCCTTTCCTCACGTTGACGCGGGCTCCGCTGGTCGAGGCTTCCAGTGCCGTACGCCGGGTGCGACCCGACGAGCTCGACCTGCTCTACCCAGCCTGCGTGGCCATGTACACCGAGGAGCTCGGCGTCTCCCCCGAGGCAGGCGGCGGCGCCTCGGTCTATCGGGCGCGTGTCGCGCAGCTCATCGCCAAGGGCCATGCGTTCGCCCACATCGAAGGCGGCGAGGTGCTGTTCAAGGCCGAGCTCGGAGCGCTCACTCCGGCCGCCTGCCAAGTACAGAGCGTCTGGGTGGACCCACGCCACCGGGGCCTTGGGCTGGCCACCGGCTCGGTCGCGGCGGTGTGCCAGGCGGCGCTGGCCGAAGCGCCGTGCGTGACGCTGTACGTCAACGAGCACAACGACGCCGCCCAGCGCACCTACGCGCGGGTGGGCTTCACCGAACGCTGCCGGTTCGCGACGATCCTGTTCTGACCGCGTTTCTGGCCCCGTCGCCCACCGCACCGCCTACCGGCTACCTGGGGCTCACCTTGACGATGACGTCCCCACCGCCTCCGCCGCCGCCGTTGGAGGTGGTGACCAGCAGGTCACCAGCGGAGTTCTGCACGACCGATCGAAGCCGGCCGAAGTCACCGTTCAGAGCAGGTGGCTTGCGCACCCAGACCAGCTTGTCGTGCTTGTCGAACTTCATGAACAGCAGCCGCTCGCCGGCGAGGGCTCCGACCGCGAGCGTGCCCTGGTAGGCGCCCCACTGCGTGCCACGGACCCAGACCGCACCGGAGGTGGCAATGGTGGGGTAGCCCGACGACCAGCGCGCCCCGATCTGGCGACCAGGCAGGGAGAAGTCGGTCATCGGCGTCGACTCGTCGTAGCCGGGTACGGGGTTCCAACCGTAGTTCCCGCCGGCGATCGCGCGGTTCACCTCGTCGTCGCGGTCGGTTCCGTGCTCGACGGTCCACATCCGGTCGTTCGGCCGCCAGGCGAGCCCCTGGATGTTGCGGTGCCCATAGTTGTAGATGTAGCGCTTCTTGTGGTTCTTCGCGTGCGCCCATGGGTTGGCAGGCGAAGGCTTGCCGGTGAACCGGTTGAGTCGCAGCAGTTTGCCGTTCAAGCTGTGCAGGTTCTGCGGGTTCGTACCGACAGCGGAGTCCCCGGTGCCGACGTACATCGCACCGTTCGGGCCGAACCTCAACCGGCACCCCCCGTGACGACCGGAGGTGATCTGGATGCCGGTCAACAACGGACCCACCCGATGCGCGGAGGTGTGCGACCGGTTGAGCCGCCAGGCTACGACCCGGACCTGCGGATGACCCTGCTGGGAGAAGCCGTTGCAGGTGTAGAAGCGCTGGTTCTTGTTGACGTTGGGGTCAGCCACGATCGACATGAGTCCTGTCTCGCCGGCCGCCCAGAAACCGGCAGGATGGTCCGCGAGCACATGACGTGAGCCGTTCGGGTGCCGGATCGTGATGCGCAACCGATCGCGTTCGGTCACCAGCCACGAGCCGTCGGGCAGCACTGCCACGTCCCACGGAACGTCGAGCCCTGACATGACCACCCGGGTGTCGAGCCCCGGCACGCCCCGCAGCTGACGTGCCGACGGCTGCGGGTCGTGGTGCACAGCCGACACGGACTCAGCCGCCGGTCCTGGCTGCACGTCGGCATCACCGCTGCACGCGGACGTGAAAACCAGACCCGAGGCGGCCAGAGTCACCGTGACGGCTTTGCTGACGGGACCGGTGAAGGAGCGCATACCAAGAGTAAACAACGTTCTCGGCGGGCTGTCAGTTGCCCATCTGTCCAATGCTGCGGCTCGAGAGGTCAGGACACAGTGACGGTCGGGGCGCCGGCCTTCGAACTCGAGCGGGCACTGCCGCTCTCCTCGATCTCGTCGGCTAGGCGCATCGCTTCGGTGATCAAGGTCTCCACGATCATCGACTCGGGCACTGTCTTGATCACCTCCCCTTTGACAAAGATCTGACCCTTTCCGTTGCCGGATGCAACGCCGAGATCGGCCTCTCGAGCCTCGCCCGGTCCGTTGACGACGCAACCCATTACGGCGACCCGCAGCGGCACCTCCATGCCCTCTAGGCCGGCCGTGACGCGCTCGGCGAGGGTATAGACGTCGACCTGAGCGCGTCCACAGGATGGGCACGACACGATTTCGAGGCGGCGCGGCTTGAGATTCAGCGACTCCAGGATCTGAAGTCCGACCTTGACCTCCTCGACAGGAGGCGCGGACAGCGAGACGCGGATCGTGTCACCGATGCCCTTCGACAGCAACGAGCCGAATGCAACCGAGGACTTGATGGTGCCCTGGAAGGCTGGACCGGCTTCAGTGACTCCCAGGTGCAGCGGCCAGTCCCCCTGCTCCGAGAGCAGCTCGTATGCCCGAACCATGACCACCGGGTCGTTGTGCTTCACGGAGATCTTGAAGTCGTGGAAGCCGTGCTCCTCGAACAGAGATGCCTCCCAGACGGCTGACTCGACCAACGCTTCTGGGGTGGCCCTGCCGTACTTCTCCAGCAGGCGGGGGTCGAGCGACCCCGCGTTGACGCCGATCCGGATCGAGGTGCCGCGGTCGGCGGCGGCGTGGGCGATCTGCTTGACCTGGTCGTCGAACTTGCGGATGTTGCCGGGGTTCACCCGCACGGCCGCACACCCGGCATCGATGGCGGCGAAGACGTACTTGGGCTGGAAGTGGATGTCGGCGATGACCGGGATCTGGGACTTCGTCGCGATGGCAGGCAGGGCGTCGGCGTCGTCCTGGCTGGGGCACGCCACCCTGACGATGTCGCACCCGGAGGCGGTGAGCTCGGCGATCTGCTGCAACGTGGCGTCGATGTCCGACGTCAACGTGGTGGTCATCGACTGGACCGAGATGGGCGCATCGCCACCCACGAGCACCTTGCCGACCTTGATCTGACGGGTCCGGCGACGAGGCGAGAGCACCGGGGGCGGTGCGGTCGGCATCCCCAGGTCGATGGCGGTCATGGGCGTCCTTGGTCGAGGTCGAGGTGAAGGTCGAGGCGGTCGAGGTCGAGGCGGTTGTTGGACGGGAGAGCGAGCGACGTACGCACCGACATCAACCGGTCAGCTTGATCGGGTTGACGATGTCGGCCCAGATCAGCAGCACACCCATCACGATCAGCACTGTCGCCGCCGTGTAGGCGATGGGCAGGAGCTGCGCGACGTCGGCGTACCCCGGATCGGCCCTGCCCCGCAGCCGCGCGATGCCGCGACGCGCCGCCTCGAAGAGAGCGCCCGCGATGTGACCGCCGTCCAGAGGGAGCAGGGGGATGAAGTTGAACAGCGCGACGAAGAGATTGACGACGCCGAGCAGCAGCAGCAGGTTGGCCCAGCGGTCAGCCACGCTGAGCTGGTCGGTGCTCGCGACCTCTCCTGCCACCCGACTGGCGCCCACCACGCTCATCGGGCTGTCGGCCGAGCGCTCCTCGAGTCCGAACGCAGCCTGCACCACCCCACCCATGCGCTGGGGTAGGTGTACGACGGCGATGCCGGTCTGGCGGGTGTAGTCCCACATGGTCGACGCGACGTAGCCGAGGCTCTCCCGCTCGCGGGTCTCCTCAGGTGTGACGCCGAGGAAGCCGACGTCGACGAACGAGCCAGGGTCCTCGGTGCTCAACCGCTGCGACACCGCTGTGCTCGTCGACAAGGCGAGGTTGTCTCCGGCCCGGTCGACCTCGATCTGCGCTCGCTGGTCGCCGTTGGCGCGGATGGCAGCCGAGAGCTGGGTCCAGTCGGACATGGGCTGGCCGTTGAAGGCGACGATGACGTCGCCAGGTCGCAGGCCCGCGTCGCGAGCCGGAGACAGCGGGTCGGCGCCCGTGCAGGCGCGGTCACCTTGGCTCGCGGGGATCACGCAGTCGGAGACGGTGGCGACCTGCAGGGTCGGAGCGCGGACTCCGAAGCCGATGAACACCCCGCCGAGGAGCAACGCGGCAAGCACGATGTTGGTCATCGGGCCGCCGGCCATGACGATGACCTTCTGCCACCAGGGCTTGAGGTAGAACAGCCGCCTCTCGTCAGTGCTCGCCATGCTCTCCTGCTCGACCGCTCGGGCGTCGGCGATCAAGCCACCGAAGAAGCCGTTCTTGATGCCCTTGATGCTGCCGTCGGCGTTTCGTTTCGCGGGCGGCAGCATGCCCACCATGCGGATGAACCCGCCCATCGGGAACATCTTCACGCCATACTCGGTCTCACCAGGTCGGGTCGACCAAAGCGTCTTGCCGAAACCGACGAAGTACTGCGTCACCCGGATGCCGAACAGCTTGGCGGGGACCATGTGGCCCACCTCGTGCAGGGCGATGGACGCCACCACTCCGAAGAGGAACAACACCACTCCGAGCGTGTAGACCAGGGAGGTCATGACTGGGTCGGTCCTCCTGGTCCAGCGGACGTGTCGATCAGCAGTGCGGCCTGCTCGCGTGCCCAGGCATCGGCGCCCAGCACGTCCTCGACGGTGATGACGTCGCCCGTCGAGAGTACGTCGCTGCGCTCGACGACCGCCTCGACCGTGTCGGCGATTGCCAGATATGCCAGGTCTCCGGCGAGGAAGGCGTCGACGCAGACCTCGTTGGCGGCGTTGAGCACGGCGGGAGCTGCACCGCCGAGTCGCCCGGCTGCCACGGCGAGCCGAAGACCCGGGAACGCGTCGTGGTCGACCGGTTCGAACTGCCAGGTGTGCGCCTGGGCCCAGTCGATCGGCTGCCCCACCTCGGCCAGCCGGTCGGGCCAGCCCAGGGCCAGGCTGATCGGCAGCCGCATGTCGGGGGGTGATGCCTGGGCGAGCGTCGACCCGTCGACGAACTCGACCATCGAATGGATCATCGACTGCGGGTGCACTACCACCTCGATCCGGTCGTAGTCGATGCCGAACAGCAGGTGCGCCTCAATGACCTCCAGACCCTTGTTGACCAGGGTCGAGCTGTTGGTGGTGATGACCGGGCCCATGCTCCAGGTCGGGTGCGCCAGCGCATCGGTGGCCGTGACGGCGCTGAGCTCACTTCGGCTGCGGCCACGGAAGGGACCGCCACTCGCGGTGAGGACGAGTCGACGTACCTCTGCGGCGGTCCCACCGCGCAGGCACTGTGCGAGTGCGGAGTGCTCAGAGTCCACGGGGATGATCTGGCCCGGTTTGGCGGCCGACACCACGATCTCCCCGCCGATGATGAGCGACTCCTTGTTGGCGAGGGCAAGCCGGGAGCCGGCCCCTAGCGCGGCCAGGGTGGGACGCAGGCCGACGGCGCCGGTGATGGCGTTGAGCACGATGTCGCAGGGCAGAGCTGCGACCTGCTCTGAGGCGTCGGGGCCCACGACGATCCTTGGCAGGCGGAACTCGCCCACGGCATAGCCGCCCCTCTGGGCCTCGGCGTAGAGCGCGAGCTGGACGTCCTGGGCATTCGTTCCGCGAGCAACCCCGACCGTCTCGACCTCGAACTCGATCGCCTGGGCCGCGAGCAGTCGTGGGTTGCCGCCTCCGGCTGTGAGGGCGACGACCCGGAAACGGTCAGCCTGCCCGCTGATGACGTCCAGGGCCTGAACGCCCACAGATCCTGTGGAACCCAGGACCACCACGTTCTGCCTCACCCAACCAGTGTCCCACCCCGCCGAACGCGGGAGGCGGGACCTAGAGGTCGAGCCCCGTCAGCACCATCACCCGCTCGTAGCTGTAGTCCGCCATGGCGAAGCGGACACCTTCTCTCCCGACACCGGACTCTTTGACGCCGCCGTACGGCATCTGGTCCGCGCGGTAGCTCGGCACGTCGCCGACCACCACTCCCCCCACCTCCAGCTCGCGATGCGCACGGAACGCCGTCTGCAGGCTTCGGGTGAAGACGCCCGCCTGCAACCCGAAGGGAGAGTCGTTGACCTTGGCGAACGCTGTCGCGTCATCGGCCACCGGCTCGAGCATCATGACCGGCCCGAACACCTCTTCACAGGACACCCTGGCGTCCGACGCGACCCCCTCGAGCACCGTCGGTTCCACGGTCGTGCCACGTCGACCGCCACCGGCGAGCAGCTTGGCTCCGGCCTTCACGGCGTCGTCGACCCAGGAGACGATGCGTTCGGCTGCCTCTTCGTTGATCACCGGTCCCACCTGGGTGGCATCGTCGGCAGGGTCGCCCACAGCGAGACCGTCCACCTTGGAGAGAACCAGCTCCTTGAACGAGTCGTAGAGCGCCTCGGCCACAAAGACCCGCTGCACACCGATGCAGGACTGGCCAGCCTGGTAGTTCGCAAAGGTGGCGACCCTCGTGGCCGCCCACTCGAGGTCGGCCTTGTCGCTGTAGTCGCCACACACCACAACGGCCGCATTGCCGCCCAGCTCGAGCGTGACGTGCTTGTGCGGCACCGCCTGCTGAATCTTCCAGCCGACCGGCCCCGAGCCGGTGAACGAGACCACTGGAAGCCGGTCGTCCTCCACCAGCGAGGAGGCCTGGTCGTTGGGCACGTTGAGCACGCTCACCATGCCGGCGGGCAGATCGGTTCCGGCGATGATCTCGGCCAGCACCAGCGCCGACAACGGCGTCTTCGGAGCCGGTTTGAGCACGACGGGTGCTCCGACGGCAATGGCCGGCGCCACCTTGTGAGCAACGAGGTTCAAGGGGAAGTTGAAGGGAGAGATCGCGAGCACCACACCCTTGGGCACATGCCGCACGTAGGCCAGGCGTCCCTCGGCCGCCTTGTCCGTGTCGAGCCGGATCACCTCTCCGGACCAGCGACGCGCCTCTTCGGCAGCCAGCCGGAAGACCGACACCGCCCGACCCACCTCCGCGCGCGACCAGAGAATCGGCTTGCCGTTCTCGGCGGTGATCAGCTGCGCGATCTCCTCGGCGCGGTCTGCGATGGAGCGGCTCACCTGCATGAGCGCGTCGGCACGGACGTGGATGGGCAGCGCAGCAGCCTCGTGGCGCAGACGATGTGCTGCCTCGGCCGCCTCCTGCACCTGCTCGACCGTCGCCCATGACGTCCTACCGACCAGCCGGTCGTCGTACGGGCTGCGGATCTCGAGGCTGTCAGAGCCGTCCACCGGCTTGCCCGCCACCCACATGGAGTACGTCTTCGTCATGCTCCGACGCTAGCAGCGCCCGCCACCCCCCGAATTGCGTCCAATACTTCCGTCTTGTCAGACCCTCAGCTGGCTATAGCCGCGTAAGAGTCTGACAAGTCGCAGAGAACGTCGAGGGAAACGTCGGGCGACTGAACGGAGAAGCGACCGACCGGCCTACCGGAGAGGCGACTGACCGGACTACCGGACAGGCGGCTCCCCGTCATACCGTGGGACCATGACCGAGACTGTGACCGGTGGCCCCGACCTGCCGCAAGAACGACGCATCGTCACCCAGATCCCCGGACCGCGCTCGCAGGAGCTGCATGCCCGCAAGGCCGCGGCGGTGTCCGACGGCATCGGGGTCGGCCTACCGATCTATGTCTCCGCGGCCGGAGGTGGGGTGATCGTCGACGTCGACGGCAACTCCCTCATCGACATGGCGGCCGGCATTGCGGTGACCGGTGTCGGCAACGCTGCCCCGGAGATCGTCTCACGCGTCCGAGAGCAGATCGCACGGTTCACCCACACGTGCTTCATGGTCGCGCCCTACGAGCCGTACGTCGAGGTCTGCGAGCAGCTGGCCGAGCTGACGCCGGGCGGCCACCACAAGAAGTCCGTGCTGCTGAACTCCGGGGCTGAGGCGGTCGAGAACGCGGTCAAGATCGCCCGCACTTTCACCGGACGCGACGCCGTGGTCGTGTTCGAACATGCCTACCACGGCCGAACCAACCTCACGATGGCGA
Organism: Nocardioidaceae bacterium; assembly: GCA_050996395.1. Lineage (GTDB taxonomy): Bacteria > Actinomycetota > Actinomycetes > Propionibacteriales > Nocardioidaceae > JBPCRX01. Next base: position 9,971 of record JBPCRX010000152.1, on the reverse strand, counting down.
TGACGTCGAAGAACGTGCCCTACAAGCACGGCTTCGGACCGTTCGCCGGTGAGGTCTACCGGGCTCCGACGTCGTACCCCTTCCATGAGCCGGTTGACATCAGCGGGCACCACGCTGCCGAGCGGGCAATCTCGGTGATCGAGAAGCAGGTTGGAGCCGACAACCTTGCCTGCCTGGTGATCGAGCCGATCATGGGTGAGGGCGGCTTCGTCGTCCCCGCCGACGGCTTCCTTCCACGTCTGTCGCAGTGGTGCACCGACAACGGCGTCGTCTTCGTCGCCGACGAGATCCAGACCGGGTTCTGCCGCACCGGAGACTGGTTCGCCTGCGACCACGAGGGTGTCGTTCCCGACCTCATCACGACGGCCAAGGGCATCGCCGGCGGTATGCCGTTGGCCGCCGTGACCGGCCGGGCCGAGATCATGGACTCGGTCAAGGGCGGCGGGCTCGGCGGCACCTACGGGGGCAACCCCGTGGCCTGCGTCGCCGCACTCGGGGCCATCGCCACCATGAAGGAGCTCGACCTGGTCGGGCGTGCCCGCTCCATCGGCGACATGATGACGCGCCGCCTGACCGAGATGCAGGGTCGCTACCCGATCGTCGGCGAGGTACGTGGGCGCGGGGCGATGCTGGCGATCGAGCTGGTGGAGCCTGGAACCACGATGCCCAACTCCGCAGCTGCGGTCGCAGCCAACGCTGCGTGCCACGCCGCCGGCGTCGTGACGCTGACGTGCGGCACCTTCGGCAACGTGTTTCGTTTTCTGCCGCCACTCGTGATGCCGGACCACCTGGTCGAGGAAGCGCTCGACGTGCTCGACAAGGCGCTGTCCGACGTTTGCTGAACTGCCGGAAAGGCTGAACATGCACGCGGCCGCTCTGGCTGCTGCCGCGGCGGCGGACCGGGCGCGGGTCTGCGTCCGGATGCTCGAGGCCCTCGATGACCTGCGCGCGATGGAGCAGCTGTACCTCAGCATCTGGGCTGGCGGTGTCATCGACTCCGACCACCTCAAGGCCCTGGCGCACTCCGGCAACTATGTGGCCGGTGCCTTCCGCGACGGTGACCTGGTCGGCGCGAGCGTCGGATTCTTCGCCACTCCGCTGGGTGAGGCGCTGCACTCCGACGTGACCGGCGTCCGCCGAGACGCCGGCAGCCAAGGCGTCGGGCTCGCCCTCAAGCTGCACCAGCGCGCCTGGGCTCTCGACCTCGGGCTGACGCAGATTCGCTGGACGTTCGACCCGCTGATCGCGCGCAACGCCTACTTCAACCTGGAGAGGTTACGGGCGGAGGTCTCTGGCTATCACGCCGACTTCTACGGCCCGATGCGTGACGGCGTCAACGAGGGCCAGGGCAGCGACCGGTTGCTCATGTCGTGGCCGTTGACCGCCCCGCAGGTGGCGTCCGCCCGCGACCCAGCCGGATCGTCGGCTGCATTGCCGTCACACGTCCCCGCGCTCCTGGCGGACGCGAACGGTCGACCCTTGCACGCCAGAGTGGACCCGGAGGCAGCGGTGGTGGCGATCGGCATACCGACAGACATCGAGGCGGTACGCCGCGCCGACCCCGACCGGGCCCGTTCGTGGCGGCAGGCGCTCCGAGCCACCCTGGGCGCTGAGATCGAGGCCGGCGGTCGGGTCCTGAGGTTCTGCCCTGACCGCGGTTACGTCGTAGAAAGGCGGCACGTATGAGGCTGGAGGCGGTTGAGCTGCGTACCGTTCGCCTCCCGCTCGTCCACCCGTTCCGTACGTCCTTCGGAACCGAGCACGACAAGGAGGCGCTGCTCCTGCGGGTGGAGACCGATGTCGGGATCGGCTGGGGTGAGTGCGTCGCCAGCCCACGTCCCCTTTACTCCTCGGAGTACAACGCCGGCGCGGCTGAGGTCCTCTCGACGTTCCTGCTGCCGCTGCTCTTCGCCGAGGACCAGCTGCGGCCGGAGGACGTGGCAACCCTGCTGAAGCCAGTCAAAGGCCATCGGATGGCCAAGGCGGCGGTGGAGATGGCTGTCCTGGACGCCGAGCTGCGTCACCGCGACCAGTCTCTGGCCGCCTACCTGGGGGCGGTGGCGGATCGAGTGCCGTCGGGGGTGTCGGTGGGCATCGCCGACAGCGTCACCGAGCTGCTCGACCACGTGGGGCGTTACCTCGACGAGGGCTATGTCCGCATCAAGCTCAAGATCGAACCGGGCTGGGACATCGAACCGGTGGCCGCGGTGCGCCGCGAGTACGGCGACATCGCCCTGCAGGTCGACGCCAACGCGGCGTACCGCCTCGAGGAAGCCGAGCACCTCTCGCAGCTCGACGACTTCGAGCTGCTGCTCATCGAGCAACCTCTAGGTGAGGAGGATCTGTTGCAGCACGCCGAGCTGGCTCGGTCGATCAGGACCCCCGTGTGCCTGGACGAGTCCATCGTCTCCGCCCAGTCGGCCGCTGACGCCATCACACTCGGCGCGTGCAGCATCATCAACATCAAGGCCGGTCGGGTCGGTGGCTACCTGGAAGCTGTGCGTATCCATGACGTGGCGAGAGCCCGTGGCGTCACCGTCTGGTGCGGCGGCATGGTGGAGACCGGCCTCGGCAGGGCCGCCAACGCCGCTCTCGCCGCACTGCCGGGTTTTACCTTGCCTGGAGACGTGTCCGGCAGCGACCGATTCTTCACGACTGACATCACTCCCCCCATCGTGATGGGCAACGGCTACGTCGACGTACCGACGGCTCCGGGCCTCGGCGTGGAACCGATCGAGGAGCTGCTGTACCACTTCACCGTCGACGTCCGCACGGTGACTGCCGGCAAGGACGTGCGACGTTGACCGGCCACTACAGTCACGTTGACCGGTGCTCCACGCGTGTCCCGGTCAGCCGCGCTGGCCCCAGGGGCTGCCGTACTCGGTGAGCAGATCGAGGAACGGTACGGCGTCGAACGCCTCCGGTCCGAGCACCCCAGCTCCGGACCACGCACCACGCGCCAGAAGCTCCAGCGCGATGACCGGGTTGACCGCCGTCTGCCAGACCACGCACTGGTGGCCGTACTCACGCATCGACCACTCGTTGTCGACAACGTGATAGAGGTACGTCGCTCTGGGCTCGCCGTCCCTGCCGGTCCCGGTCACGTAGAGCCCTGCGCAGGTCTTGCCGCGCATCTTGTCCCCCAGAGTCGCGGGGTCGGGCAGCGCAGCCGCGACAACATCGCGGGGACTCACCTCGACGCCCCCGACGCGCAGCTTGTCGGTGGAGTCGAGGCCGAGCTTGTGCAACACCTTGAGGACGTCGATGAACTCATCGCCGAGCCCGTACTTGAAGGTGGCGCGCTTGCAGTCGACCCACCGGGGCATCAGCAGCACTTCTTCGTGCTCGACGTTGACGCACTCGACCGGCCCGATGCCTTCGGGGAAGTCGAACACCTCCGGCTCGCTGAACGGCTCGGTGGTGTACCAGTCTCCCTGCCCGCCGTCGAGTGCGGCGTCCCAGATGACCGGCGGGTTCAGGCACTCCTCGATCGTCGTCCAGATAGAGAAAGACGGAGCGAAGTCATAGCCCTCGACGGTCAGGTTGGCACCGTCACGCGTGCCGAGCTCGTCGATCTCGTCGAACAGATGGTCAGCCGCATACCGCGCGAACACGTCGGACAAGCCCGGCTCGACACCGATACCGACCAGGGCGAGCCGACCGGCATGTTCCCAGACCTCCGCCTGGTCGAACTGATCGTCACCGAGCTTGACGCCGGTGAGCGCGTAGGGCTGCTCGGGATGGGGCTTGGACAACGACATGGCCATGTCCAGGTAGTCGGCCCCGGCGTCGTGTGCGCCGGTGAAGATCGGCATGACGAAGCGTGGATCGACAGCATTCATCACATGCGTGATGCGGTGCTCACGGGCCAGGTCGCGGACCGACCGGGCATCGGAGGCGTCGATATGCGCGCCGCTGAACCGGTCATCGACGGCCGCGGCCCTGACCGCGCGAGACTCGTCGTAGTCGGCGATGACGAGGTGCTCGAAGAAGTCGCGGCGGGCGGCAGTGGCAGCGAAGGCCGAGCCGACGCCACCGGCGCCGACGAGAAGGATCCGCACCTCAGATTTCGATGTTGTGCATCACGTGCTTGACGCGGGTGTAGTCCTCGAGCCCGTACATCGACAGGTCCTTGCCATAACCGGAGTGCTTGAAACCCCCACGGGGCATCTCGGCCACGATCGGAATGTGGGTGTGGATCCACACACAGCCGAAGTCCAGCCGGCGAGCCATCCGCATGGCGCGACCATGGTCGCGCGTCCATACGCTGCTCGCCAGGCCGTACTCGACCCCGTTGGCCCAGCGCGCCGCCTCGTCCTCGTCACTGAACTGCTGCACCGTGATGACCGGACCGAAGATCTCGTCCTGGATCGCCTCGTCGTCCTGGCGCAACCCGGAGACGACGGTGGGTGAGAAGAAGTAGCCCGTGTCGCCGACCCGTGACCCACCCGTGTTGAGCTCGGCGTGGTCAGGGAGCCGGTCGATGAAGCCGCTGACCCGCTCGAGTTGGTTGGCGTTGTTGACCGGTCCGTAGAGCACATCCTCGTCGTCTGGCTGGCCGGTCTTGGTGTTCTTGGCCTGTTCCGTGAGCGCCGCTACGAAGTCGTCGTGGATCCGGGGTCCAGCAAGCACCCGGGTCGCAGCAGTGCAGTCCTGACCGGCGTTGAAGTAGCCCGCCACCGCGATTGCCTCGGCCGCCGCCTCCAGGTCCGCGTCGTCGAAGACCACCACCGGCGCCTTGCCGCCAAGCTCGAGATGCGCCTTCTTGACGTCTCTGGCTGCCGATGCCGCGACCTCCATGCCGGCGCGGACGGACCCGGTGATGGACACCATCTGAGGCGTCTTGTGCTCGACCAGCGCGCGGCCGGTCTCGCGGTCACCGGTCACCACGTTGACCACCCCGGGCGGGAAGAACTCGTTGCACAGCTGGCCCAGCAGCACCGTCGACGCGGGTGTGGTGTCCGAGGGCTTGATGACCAGCGTGTTACCCGCCGCCAACGCCGGGGCCATCTTCCAGATCGCCATCATCAGTGGGTAGTTCCACGGAGTGACCTGCCCGACCACGCCGATCGGCTCGCGGCGCACGTAGGACGTGTGGCCGGCGAGGTACTCCCCCGCCGACCGCCCCTCCAGGACACGTGCCGCGCCGGCGAAGAAGCGCACCTGGTCGATCGCGGGCGGCAGCTCCTCGCTGGTCGTGAGGCCGATGGGCTTGCCGGTGTTTTCGCTCTCGACCCGGACGAACTCCTCGGTGCGCTCCTCCATGGCATCGGCCAGCCGGAGCATCGCCCGCTGACGCTCCGAGGGGGTCGACTCGCGCCAGGTCTCGAACGCTTTGGCGGCGGCGGTGTAGGCGCGGTCGACGTCCTCGGCACCGGAGACCGCCGCTTCGCCATACTGCTCGCCGCTCGCCGGGTTGACCAGCGGGCTGGTGCGGCCCTCGGCTCCGGCGACGGACTCGCCGTTGATCACGTTCTGCACAATCGTGCTGGTCATCAGTGCCTTTCGGGGGAGCTACAGGGACCGGATGCTGGTCTGGAGCAAAAACTAGCCGCTCGGAACGCATCTCGCCAGTGCGGGGTGCGCGCCACCACGATTTTCGTTGTCAACGAACTCTCAGCGCTCAATGGCCCGTCAGATCCGGCTGGCCGTTGCGTCGCCCGCCAGGCGCTGGGACAGGTAGATGGGCGCCGTTGACAGCAGGATCAGAGCGGCTGCCGCCACGTTGACGACGGGCGCCTGCTGCCGACTGAGCAGGTTGTTGTAGATCCACAACGGCAGCGTCTCGATGTCCGGCGGTGCGGTGAACGTCGTCACGACTATCTCGTCGAAGGACAGGGCGAAGGCGAGCAGGCCACCCGCCAGCAGTGCCGACGAAAGGTTCGGCAGCGTCACCAGGCGGAACGTCGTCCAGCGGGTCGCGCCGAGGTCCATCGACGCCTCCTCGACGCTGGTGCCCAGCCGACGTAGGCGGGCGACGACGTTGTTGAAGACGACGACGATGCAGAAGGTCGCGTGGGCGATGACCAGTGACCACACGGAGATGCCCGTACCGAGGATCGTGGTGAAGGCGTTGTTGAGCGCCAGACCGGTCACTATGCCCGGCAGGGCGATGGGCAAGATGATGAGCAGCGACACCGCCTGGCTACCGAAGAACTCGTAACGCTGGAGCGCGAACGCTGCCAAGGTGCCGAGCACCAGCGCGACGGCGGTGGCGGCCAGACCGATCATCACGCTGTGCTGCAGCGCGTCGATCATCCCGGCGCTGCCACTCGCCCGCCGCCACCACTGCAGGGTGACGCCACGTGGTGGCCAGGAGAACGACGGGTCGGAGTTGAACGAGTTGACCACCACGACGGCAAGCGGCACGTAGACGAACCCGAGCACCAACGCCACCACGAACCTCAACGCCCACCGGGCGGACGTGGAGAGACCTCTGGACGCGGACCTCACAACGCCTCCAGAGCACCAGTACGACGCACCAGCGCCAGGTAGCCGACCATGATGACCACCGACACCGTTGCCAGTGCGGCGGCGAAGGGGATGTCGGTGGCCTGCCGGTCATAGACCAGGTTGCCCAGCATTTGTGTCTTGCCGCCCACGTTCTTCACCGTGATGTAGTCGCCCAGCGACAGCGAGAATGTGAAGATCGAGCCCGCGACAACCGACGGAAGAACCGCTGGGAGGGCGATCGTCACAAAGGTTCTTGCGGGTCTGGCGCCGAGATCGGATGACGCCTCGAGCACCGAGTCCGGCAATCGCTCGAACCCCGCATACACAGGCAGCACCATGAAGGGCAGCCACAGGTACGCCAACGTGATGACCACCGCCGTCAGGCCGAAACCCGGCGTCCAGCCGAACACGGACTCCAGCACCCCACCTGGGGTCACCATCGCGCGCCAGGCAAACGCCTTGACGAGGTAGCTCGCCCACAACGGCGTCAGCATGGCGACCACCAGCAGCTTGGACGCCACCGGTCCGGCCACCTTGGCCATGTAGTAAGCCACCGGGAGCGCGAGCACCGTGTCGAGCACCGTGACGACTGCCGCCACCACCAGCGTGCGGAGTACGACGGTGCGGTAGACGTCCTGCTGATAGAGCTTGCGGAAGTTGTCGAGGTTCCACACCCGCGTCACCGATACTCCGAAGTCCACCGTCCAGAAGGCGGTCAGGAGCAACGCCGTCAGGGCCACCAGATAGATCGCCGCGAGCCACAGCAGCGGCGCGGACACCAGCGCCAGCGCCCGCAACCAGACGCGACGGTGCAGGGCGGCCGACATCCGCCTCGATACCGTCGGGTGCGGCAAGGAGGTGCCGCTCGCCGCAGACTCGGTCGTCACAGTGGCGCCGTCGCGCGAGTGGACTTCGAGGCTGCGCTGCTCAGCCCTTGATGCCGGTCCATGCGTCGGTCCAGTCCTGATAGGTGGTGCACTCCACATCGGTGCGCCCGTCAAGGCACTGCGAGATGGGTGTGGTCCAGTACCAGATCTTGGCGGCGTAGTCGGAATCGGTCACGTGGTAGTCGTCGCAGAAGCCCGCGCTCGTGAAGGCGCACGCCTTGGGGTTCGCGGGCGCCTCACCGAACCACTCAGCCACCTGCGCTTGGACCTTGGGGCTTGCCATCCAGTCCAGCCACATGTAGGCGCAGTTCGTGTGCTCGCTGTCTGCCGCGACCATCCAGGTGTCGGACCAGCCTGTCGAGCCCTCATCCGGGAAGACCGTCTTGACCGGGGCGTCGGCGGCAGCATAGTTCGCGATCACCTGCCAGGTGGTCCCGATGACCGTCGAGCCGCTCTTGAACGCCTGGATCGCCTTGAGGTAGTCCGACCAGTACTCCCCGACGCTGGACTTCTGCTGCTGGAGGAGGCTCACCGCAGCGGCGAGCTGGTCCTGGTCGAGCGAGTAGGGATTCTTGATCCCGAGGTCTGGCTGTGTGTTCATCAGGTACAGCGCTGCATCGGCGATGTAGATGGGACTGTCGTAGGCCGTCAGCTTGCCCTTGTAGGTCGACGCGTCGTCGAACACCGCGCCCCACGACGTGGGCGCCGGCGACACCACGTCGGTGTTGTACATCAGCAAGTTGGCGCCCCACCCGTGCGGAATGCCCCACATCTGTCCGTCGACGCTGTTGAACTTCTGGTTCTTGAGGAACTCCGACTCGTCGGCGTAGTTCGGCACGAGGTCGGTGTTGACGGGCTGCACGTCGCCGGCCGATACCAGGCGAAGCGTTGCGTCACCGGACGCCGACACCACGTCGTAGCCTCCGGAGTGCATCAGGCTGACCGCGTCGTCGGACGTCCCGAACTCCTTGACGTTGACCTGGCAGCCGCTCGCGTCCTCGAACGGCGACACCCAGTCGACGCTCTTGACGTTCTGCCCCGACTCGGCGTAACCCGGCCAGGCCAGCACGTTCAGCTCACCCTCGGCCTTGCCCACTGAGTCGATGGCCGGGATGTCCGGCGCCTTGAAGCCGCTTGCGCCAGGTGTCGATGCCGCATTGTCGTTCCCGCTGCTGGTGCCGCAGCCGGCGCTCACCAGGGCGAGCACGGCGAGCGATGAAGCCAGCAGGGTCCAACTGCGGCGGGTGCGGCCTCCTCGCCAAGAACGTGACCGTGGGCCAGCTGCGTACATCATGCCTCCAGGAGATGGGGGTGGGCGCCGGAGCCGATCGCCACACTGTGCTGTCGCTGCCACGCAAGGTGGACCTTCGTGCCACGGTAGTGCAGGACGTCCATGGACGAGACGCGCGAGTTCTGCTGCACAGCGACCAGACGCGCTCCCACGTCGAGGTCCACAAGGTAGCGCGTGACGGCTCCGGCGTAGATGACGTCGGCGATGACACCCGTGGCACGTACGACGTCGGTCGCGTCGGTGTCAATGGGCGGCTGATCGACGTCCAGGTGAATCTTCTCGGGGCGGATGCTGAAGGTTCCCTCGCGGCCAAGCAGTCGACGCGCTGCTTCACCGGTGACGAGGTTGCTCGTTCCGACGAAACCGGCGACGAACGGGGTCCTCGGTCTCTCGTACACGTCCGCCGGAGTGCCGACCTGCTCGACCCGACCGTGGTTGAAGACAGCGATCCGGTCGCTCATCGTCAGGGCCTCGTCCTGATCGTGGGTGACGAACACGAACGTGATGCCGACGTCGCGCTGCAGATCCTTGAGCTCGACCTGCATCTCCTCGCGCAGCTTGAGGTCGAGAGCCCCGAGTGGCTCGTCGAGGAGCAGCACCTCGGGGCGGTTGACGAGCGCCCGGGCGAGGGCGACACGCTGGCGCTGGCCGCCGCTCAGCTGGTTCGGGCGACGGTTGGCGAAGCCGGCGAGGTGCACCGCTTCGAGCAGTTCACCGGCGCGGCGGCGACGCTCGGCCTTGCGCACGCCCTTGACCTTGAGCCCGTACTCGACATTGCGCTGCACATCGAGGTGGGGGAACAGGGCGTAGTCCTGGAACACCGTGTTCAGGTCGCGGTCGTACGGTGGCTTCGACGTGACGTCGGACCCGGCCAGCAGCACGGCGCCCGCCGACGGCTCTTCGAACCCGGCGATCAGGCGCAGCACGGTGGTCTTACCGCTGCCCGAGGGGCCGAGCAGGGAGAAGAACTCGCCATCGTCGATGACGAGGTCGATGGAGTCGACGGCAACGACGTCGCCGAAGTGCTTGCTCAAACCGACGAGTTGGATCGCCGGGCGCGAGATGCCGGGGAGGAGCTGCTCGTTCGCTGCCGTCACGGTCGTGGCCGAGGCGGTGGAGTCGCTCACGGTGTACGTGTTCTTCTCCTCCCCGCGGCGCGCCGCCGTGCCGCTGCCGATCGGCGAATCATAGGTCTGCGCTGCCCGCTGCCCGGGCTCCCACGCTCCAGCTCGAATTCTGCCCAGCCCCACCGGCCGCCCCGGGACTAGCGTCGCGAGCTACGCCGCGGTGACGCCGGGCGGGAAGATGATCGATGGCCTCACGGATGTCGTGTCCGTGGT
>JBPCRX010000093.1:0-20548 GCA_050996395.1 Nocardioidaceae bacterium | reverse complement strand
GGACTCGATCACCATCCGTACCGCGCGCTCACGCAGCTCCGGGTTGTACTTCGAGGGACGTGACATGAGAGTGATCCTTCCAACGAATCAGCTCTCCAGACACTCCGGGACGGTCCAGAGCGAGCGTCGGATGCCTTGCACCTCGGCGCGGCGGATTCGTGAGGTGCCGTTGGTCGCGCGCACGTCGATCGGCGGCAATTCGTTGAGCTCTCGGAAGGCGAAGGCATCGACGCCCCACAGCCAGGCAGCCGTCCGGTCGCAGACGACGGCTTCTGGTCTCACGACCAATGACGCGGCTCTGGCTCTCTCGACAATGGTCCGGCTTACTCGAACAGACGTATACGCCCTTCAGCACCCGCCGGATGAGGCCGTCTCTGCAAAGCGCACGAATGTGGCTCGACGCAAGCCCTCGAGCATGTGCGTCCGCGGTGGTGAATGGATGTTCTCGAGGAATAACGACTTCAGCGGCCATGTCGAAATCTTGGCACTGTGGGGTGGTCTCCGTCCGTCCGTACACAGGCCAAGAAGGTGGCTGTGGACAAAAAAGTCTCGGCGGAAGCGGTACATCGTGCCGCGAGTGGCCGCTCAACTCACCGGTATTAGCCTCTCAACGCACTGGCATTGACCGCTCAACCTAGTCGTCGTCGGGCTTGAGGGAACGCCGGAGCTGCGCCTTCGACATCGACGACGCGCCTTCGACACCGGCGTTCTCGGCTGCGATGAGCAGCTCCTCCTTTGTGGCCTCGCCTGGGTCGTCGCCCAGGTGCTCCGCGCGGGCCTCGGCGAAGGCCGCCCCGAGCTCCAATAGACGTTCTGGCGTCAGCGCCGTGCGCATGCCGGGAAGGACCGAAGCCTCTTCTTCCTCAACATGGTGCAGAACCGCCTCTATGAGTTCTTGCAGGGCTTCTTCGAAGTCGCTGCCGTTTTGGTCGAAGCTCGTGAGCTTGACGAGCAGCTCCTCGGCTTCCGCATGCTCCTCCTGACTATGTGCGACTTCCTCCTCTTCGCCCGCCTCGTCCCGCGCCACCGGGTAGACCTCCGACTCCTCGGCGCGGCTGTGAGCCATGAGAAGGGCAGTCACCGTTGGCAGGACCAGCGGGCGTGACTCCGGGTCGCGCTGCATCTCGTCGAAGAGGCGTTCCACCTCTCGGTGATCCGCAAGGATCATGTCGACGACATCTTTGGCCACGGTTCCTCCAGCTGGCTATGCGGGATGCTAGGTCTGCGGTCGTCGTACCCGCATGGTCCGCCCCGTAACGCCGCAGCCTCTACAGAGTCAGCGGAAGACGACGGTCTTGGAGCCGTTGAGCAGCACGCGGGTCTCGGCGTGCCAGCGCACTGCTCTGGAAAGCACCTGGCACTCGACGTCTCGTCCGGCGGCCACCAGCTGTTCGGCCGAGAAGTTGTGGTCGACCCGGGCGACATCCTGCTCGATGATCGGCCCCTCATCGAGGTCCGCCGTCACGTAGTGGGCGGTCGCCCCGATGAGCTTCACCCCCCGCGCATGCGCCTGGTGATAGGGCCGAGCCCCCTTGAAGCTCGGCAGGAACGAGTGGTGGATGTTAATGGCGGAGCCCGACAGCTGCCGGCACATCTCGTCCGACAGCACCTGCATGTAGCGCGCCAGCACCACCAGATGCACGCCCAGCTCGTCGACGAGCTCGAGTACACGTTTCTCGGCGTCGTCCTTGGTCTCTGCAGTCACGGGGATGTGGTGGAACGGGATCCCGTATGACGCCGCAAGCCGCTCGTGGTCGGTGTGGTTGGACACGATGGCCGGAATCTCGATCTGCAGCGAGCCGGTGCTCCAACGAAACAGCAGGTCGTTGAGGCAGTGCCCGAACTTCGAGACCATGATGAGTGTCCGGTACGGCGCGTGGGCGCTCCACAGCTCCCAAGTCATGGCAAAGCGCTCCGCAACAGGCGCAAAGAGCTCCCTCAGGGATACGACGTCGGCACTCTTCGACGTGGTCTCGAAGTGGACCCGCAAGAAGAAGCGCCCAGTCTCGGGGTCGCCGTACTGCTGGCTGTGCACGATGTTGCCCGACTGCTCGACGAGGTAGCCGGTCACCGCGTGCACGATGCCAGGCCGGTCGGGACACCGCAGCGTGAGCACATAGTCCGACGGCGCCACCGGATCACTCATGGTCGAAAGCGTAGAGGGACTCGCGCTTCTGCCGTCGCCTGTGGTGCACTACCGTCTCGCCATGAGCAACAGCCGAGCCGTCCACGCGACTGATCGGGCCGTGGCGGCGAGCCGAGAGGCCGATCGAGCTGCGACGGCCCTCCCGGTGGGGTCCGTGGACAGAGCCAGCACCATGCAATCGGTGGACAGGGCCACCACGGTGCAGTCCGTGGACAGAGCGGTCAGCATCTTGGAGGTGCTGGCGCGAAGCGGCGAGGTCGGCGTGACTGAGCTGGCACGAGAGCTCGGCGTCCACAAGTCCACGGCATTCCGCCTGCTGGCTGCGCTCGAGCGGCGTGACCTGGTCGAGCAGCATGTCGGCCGGGGCAAGTACCGGCTCGGCACCGGCATCTTGCGGTTGGCCGGCGCCACGACATCTCGGCTCGATGTTGTCCAGGAGAGCCGGCCGGTGAGCCGTGCGTTGGCTCAACGTACCGGGGAGACCGTCAACCTGGCGGTTCTCTCCGATGGGGCCGCGCTGTACATGGACCAGGCTGCTGGATCGTCCGCACTGCAGCCGCACAACTGGGTCGGGCAGCGGATCCCGCTGCATGCCACCTCCAACGGCAAGGTGTTGCTGAGCACCCTCGAGCGCGCAGAGGTCGCTCGACAAGTTCCTGTGCTCCGGGCCTATACGGCGCACACCATCACGACCCTCGATGGTCTCGTTCGGGAGCTCAACGACGTGCGCGAACGCGGCGTCGCGATCGCGGTCGACGAGCTTGAGATCGGTCTCACTGCGATTGCCGCGCCTGTGCGCAACGTCCACGGCGAGGTGGTGGCGTCGATGAGCATCTCCGGACCGACATTTCGACTCGACGCACGCCGTCTGCCGCTGCTCTCCGAGGCGGTTGCCTTGGCGGCGCAGCAGGTCTCCCGCCGGCTCGGTTGGTGCGGTTGACGATGATCGCGCAACGAGGCGGTCGGGGATGACAGCTTGGCAACGGTTGGGTCACCCGGCCTTGACGATGGCAGTGATCCACGTCACGATGCTGTTGCGCTCTCGGGGAAGGCGTTGACGAAGACGCAACAACAAGCGGGAGCAACGACTGTCGAGGAGGCGGCTGCCATGCCCACTCTGTTGATCGACGGACAGTGGCAGGCCTCAGTCGATGGCGCCACCCGGGAGATCAGCTGTCCAGCCGACGGTGAGCCGGTCGCGACTGTGGATGAGGCGTCGGGCGCCGACACCGTGCTGGCCATCGATGCCGCGAGGCGGACGTTCAACGTTGGGTCCTGGTCGTCTTCCTCCGTCCACGACCGCAGCGCACTGCTGCACCGGGTGGCCGACATCCTCACCGAGCGCCGGTCCGAGGTGGCCAGAGCCGAGTCGCTCGACACGGGCAAGCGGCTGGTCGAGAGCGAGTACGACGTCGACGACATCGTCAGCGTCTTCCGCTTCTACGCCAACGTTGCCGCCGAGAACGGTGGCCGTGTCGTGGAAACCGGAAGGGCGGACGTCCGTAGCCGTGTCGTCCACGAGCCGATCGGCGTCTGCGCCCTCATCACGCCTTGGAACTACCCCCTGCTGCAGACGTCCTGGAAGGTGGCGCCGGCCCTCGCTGCGGGCAACACGTTTGTGCTCAAGCCGAGCGAGCTGACGCCGTCCACCGCGATCTTGCTCATGCGCTATCTGACTGAGGCTGGTCTGCCCGACGGCGTCGGCAACCTCGTGCTGGGCGCAGGCGCGATCGCGGGAGCGCCCCTGACCACTCATCCCGACGTCGACCTCGTCTCCTTCACCGGTGGAGTCGAGACCGGCCGACATCTCATGGCGGCCGCGGCGCCCACGGTCAAGAAGGTGGCGCTTGAGCTGGGTGGCAAGAACCCCAACATCGTGTTCGCGGACGCCGACCTCGAGGTCGCGCTCGACTTCGCCTTGACGGCGGTCTTCCTGCACTCGGGCCAAGTGTGCTCGGCCGGTGCGCGGCTCGTCATACAGGAGTCGGTGAAGGACGACTTCGTCTCCGAGCTGGTGGCGCGAGCTCGGGAGATCCGGCTCGGCGGGCCGTTCGACGACAAGGCCGAGACCGGGCCGCTCATCTCCGCCGCACACCGCGACAAAGTCCAGGCGTACGTCGCCCGAGGTATCGCGGAAGGCGCCACGGTTCTCTGCGGCGGCCGGCGGCCCGAGGAGCCCGGCCTGGCTGCCGGCTACTACTTCCTGCCGACGGTGCTCGACGGGTGCGAGACGACCATGAGCGTGGTGCAGGAGGAGTCTTTCGGACCGGTGCTGACGGTCGAGACCTTCACCGACGAGGACGACGCGGTCAAGACCGCCAACGACAGCATCTTCGGGCTGGCCGGCGCGGTGTGGACCGAGAACGCCGGACGCGCTGAGCGGGTGGCCGCGCGCCTTCGGATGGGCACCGTGTGGATCAACGACTACCACCCGTACGTCCCCCAGGCGGAGTGGGGCGGCTACAAGCAGTCAGGCACCGGTCGCGAGCTGGGCTTGGCCGGCCTGGACGAGTACCGCGAGACCAAGCACATTTGGCACAACGTGCGCCCGCAGACCCAGCGCTGGTTCGGAGGGCCGTGATGAGGACCCTGATGCCCAGCGCCGGCAGCAAGCTGAGCAACAGAGGTCGCGATCGCGACGGCGAGCGCACCTGGGACTTCGTCATCGTCGGTGGCGGGTCGGCGGGATGCGCCTTGGCGAACCGCCTCAGCGCCGATCCGGCCAACTCGGTGCTCGTCCTCGAAGCCGGCCACTCCGACTTCCGCATCGACCCCTTCATCCACATGCCAGCGGCGCTGCCGATCCCCATCGGCAACCGGCTCTACGATTGGAAGTACGAGTCCGAGCCAGAGCCTTACATGGACGGCCGCCGGGTCTACCACGCCCGCGGCACGCTGCTCGGCGGTTCGAGCAGCATCAACGGCATGATCTTCCAGCGGGGCAACCCGATGGACTACGAACGGTGGGCAGCCGACCCAGGTATGCAGAGCTGGGACTACCTGCACTGCCTGCCCTACTTCAAGCGCATGGAGACCTGCCTGGCCGGAGCAGACGAGTGGCGCGGCGGTGACGGACCGCTGGTGCTCGAGCGAGGTCCGGCCAACAATCCGCTGTTCAGCGCCTTCTTCGGGGCCGCTCAACAGGCCGGCTACCCCCTTACCGACGACGTGAACGGCTACCGCCAAGAGGGCTTCGCCCGGTTCGACCGCAACATCTACCGAGGGCGACGGTTGTCGGCAGCTCGCGCCTATCTGCACCCCGTCCGGCACCGCAAGAACCTCAAGGTCGAAACACTCGCGCTCACGACCAAGGTGGTGTTCGAGGGTAGGCGGGCCGTCGGGGTCGACTACCTGCGCGCTGGTCGGTTGCAGCGCCATGCGAAGGCCGCCGAGGTCATCCTTTGCGGGGGAGCGATCAACTCACCACAGCTGCTGCAGATGTCCGGCATCGGCATCGCCGACGAGCTGCGGGCGCTGGGCGTCGACGTCGTACAGGACTCACCGGGGGTCGGCGAGAACCTGCAGGACCACCTCGAGGTGTACATCCAGTACGCCTGCAAGCAGCCCGTCTCCATCGCGCCGGGGCTGCGCTACCGCAACCGGCCCAAGATCGGATTCGACTGGCTGTTCTTGCGTAAGGGACTCGGTGCCACCAACCACTTCGAGGGCGGTGGGTTCTGCCGCAGTAACGACCTCGTCGACTACCCGAACCTGATGTTCCGCTTCCTGCCGGTGGCGATCCGGTATGACGGTTCAGCTCCCACCGAGGGGCACGGCTACCAGGTGCATATCGGGCCGATGTACTCCGACGTGCGCGGGTCGGTCAAGATCACGTCCACCGATCCCAAGCGGCACCCCGCGCTACGTTTCAACTATTTGTCCACGGAAAACGACCGGCGTGAGTGGGTGGAGGCCGTCCACGTGGCGCGCACCATCTTGAACCAGCCGGCCTTCGAGCCCTACAACGACGGCGAGCTCTCTCCGGGTCTGTCCGTGGACAGTGACCAGGAGATCCTGGACTGGATAGCGGCAGACGCGGAGACGGCGCTGCACCCGTCCTGCACCGCCAAGATGGGCACCGACGACACTTCGGTGGTAGACCCTGAGTCGATGCGCGTTCATGGGGTGGACGGTCTGCGGGTCGTCGACGCCTCCGTGATGCCCTACGTCACGAACGGCAACATCTACGCTCCGATCATGATGGTCGCCGAGAAGGCCGCTGACCTGATCCTGGGCAACACACCTCTGCAAGCCGCAGACGTCCCCTACTACCGCTACCGCGACCAGATGCCCTTGGACTACACGCACGCTCGGCGGCTCCAGGAAAGTGAGCATCCATGACCACTACGGCGCCTCCCCCCGAGACGACGTCGGAGCCCACGCTCACCGTCAACGAGCTGTGGAAGATCTTCGGCCCGAACGCCGACAAGATCATCGGCACGCCAGAGGCGGATCTCCCGCGCCAGGATCTCCTGGCGAAGACCGGCTGCACGGCGGCCGTCAAGGACATCTCCTTCGAGGTGGCCCCCGGCGAGGTCTTCGTTGTCATGGGCCTGTCGGGCTCCGGCAAGTCCACGCTGGTCAGATGCCTGACCCGGCTGATCGAGCCGACTGCCGGCAGGGTGTCGATCGACGGGCAGGACATCACGAGCGCCTCTGCGTCGCAGCTGCGGGAGCTCCGCCGCAACTACGTGTCCATGGTGTTCCAGCATTTCGGCCTGCTCCCGCATCGCCAGGTGATCGACAACGTGGGCTACGGGCTGGAGATCCGCGGGGCCAGCAAGGCCGAGCGGCGTAAGCGCTCTCTCGAGGTGATCGACCTGGTAGGGCTCAAGGGCAACGAGCACTCCTACCCCGACCAGCTGTCGGGTGGCATGCAGCAGCGGGTGGGACTGGCCCGAGCGCTTGCCAGCGACCCTGCGCTCATGCTCTTCGACGAGCCGTTCTCGGCGCTCGACCCGCTGATCCGTCGCGACATGCAGGACGAGGTGGTGCGGCTCCAGGAGGATCTGCAGACCACCATGGTGTTCATCACCCACGACCTGCAGGAGGCGATCAAGCTCGGTGACCTCATCCTGATCATGCGTGACGGCGCCGTTGTGCAAGTGGGGACACCAGCAGACATCGTCGCCCACCCCGCCGACGACTACATCAAGGACTTCGTGAGCGATGTCCCCAAGTCCCACGTGCTGACGCTGAAGTACGTCATGCGCGAGGTCAGGCCGTCTGACGTGCTGGAGGGCCCCATCATGTCGCCGGACACAATCGTCTGGAGGGCGGCGCGTGCCGCCCTGGAGTCCGCGCACGTGGTCCAGGTGGTCGAGGACGGCAAGCTCATCGGCATCGTGGACGACGAGACGATATTGCGCGTCGTCGTGGCTGAAGAAGATGCGCCTGCCAGCGCGAACGCGAGCGTGCCCGCGTGAGCACGGCCACCGCCGTCAGGGCCGGCGCTGTCCAGACCGGCATCCTCGCCGCGGTCCGCCGGCACCAGCGCTTGTGGGCATTTGTGAGCGTCGTCGCCTTGTGGGTGGTGGTGTGGGCCTTTACGCGCGGGAGCCACACGCTAGCCATCTCGAACTCCGAGCTCACCGACATTCATCTGTGGTTCCGGCGACGGACCGACTGGATCGAGGCGGCGGCTTCCTCCAACAGCAACGTGTTCATCAACGCCTTGGGCTCGATGTCCGATGCGGCGAACTGGGTGATCAGCCGCCTGCAGGAGCTCTTCACGGTTGGCGCCTTTCCCCGCCCGGTGCCTCAGATCGGGTGGCTGGGCGTCCTGGCTCTGGCCATGTGGCTCACGTATGCGGCTGCCGGTGTGCGGATGGTCCCTCTGGTAGCCGTCTCGTTCTTCCTGTTCGGCGCTCTGGGCTACTGGGAGGACTCCCTCGACCTGTTGATCGTCACATTCGCGGCGGTCCTCGCCGCCCTCGTGATCGGTATCCCACTCGGGGTGTGGATGGGCCACAGCAAGGTCGTCTCCGCGGTCGTGACGCCGGTACTCGACGTCCTGCAGACCATGCCATCCTTCGTCTACCTGCTGCCGTTCGCCATCCTCTTCGGCATCGGCGCCGCCTGCGCGACGATCGTGACACTCGTCTACGCGTTGCCTCCGGTCGTACGTATCACTGCCTTTGCCATCCGAAACGTCTCGCAGACGACCATCGAGGCGACCAACTCGCTCGGTCAGACGACCTTGCAGCGGCTGCGAAGCGTCGAGGTGCCGATGGCCAAGCGCACCATCATCGTGGGCGTCAACCAGACGATGATGGCGGCGTTGGCCATGGCGACGATCGCCGCTTATGTCGATGGACCCGGCCTCGGCCAGCCGGTGCTCGACGGACTGAAGCGCGAGCAGCTAGGTGTCGCCTTCGTCGCCGGCATCTGCATCGTGATCATGGCAATCATGCTCGACCGGACCACCACCGCTGCCAGCGTCCGGGCGGAGAACGCTACCCGAAGCGGAGGAGCCGGGTACGCGAAGCGTCGTCGGCTCGTGCTCGCTGCTGGGGCGGTCCTCACCGTGGCAGCGGTGATCATCTCCAACCGGCTGCTCTGGGCGAACACGTTCCCTACCAGCGTGGACCTCGGCACACCTATTCAGAACGCCGTCGACTCCTTCGGCGACTGGTTGCGAAGCAATCTGTCAGGACCTACGACCAACATCCAGGTGAAGTTCACGGACTGGTTCCTCAACCCGATGCAGGACCTCATCGCCAACTCTCCCTGGTTCGTGACGGGTCTGGCGCTCTGCGGTCTGGCGGCGGTGGTGGGAGGTGTGCGCGCGCTCATCGCCACCGTGATCTGTCTCGGCGGAATCTACGCCATGGACCTGTGGTACGACGCGATGGTAACGCTGACGTCCGTTGTCGTGGCGACCGTCGTAGTGATGCTCCTCGCGGTGACCGCGGGGGTCTGGATGGGAAGAAGCAAGACCGTCGACAACGCGCTCAGACCGCTCCTTGACGCCGGGCAGACACTGCCCCCATTCGTCTATCTCGTGCCGATCTTGATCCTGTTCGGCGCGAACCGCTTCACTGCGATCGTGGCGGGCATCATCTATGCCGCCCCACCGGCGATCAAGCTCGTCGCCGACGGCATCCGAGGCGTCTCAGCCACTACAGTCGAGGCGGCGGAGGCGGCAGGCACCAACCGCTGGCAGATGATCACCAAGGTCCAGCTGCCGATGGCACGGGGCTCCCTGCTGCTGGCCGCGAACCAGGGCCTGCTCTATGTATTGTCGATGGTCGTCATCGGCGGCATGGTCGGAGCCGGCGCGCTCGGCTTCGACATCGTTACCGGGTTCCGTCAGGCCAACTACATCGGGCGCGGATTGGCGGCCGGAATCTCCATCGTGCTCATCGGGATCCTGCTCGACCGCATCACGACTGCCGGAGCCGCGAAACAAGGAGCCGCTCAAACGACGGGTCCCGCAAGAATCGTGTTCGGACCTGCGCGGCCCGCCTCGTCCACTTAAGTGAACTAAGCGCTCACCATTTTCAGCTCGCAACGAAAGAAGGATCAGATGACAAGGACTCGAACCCGAGCGGTTCTAGGAGTGTTCGCCGCGGCGGCCATCACCGCGCTCAGCGCCTGCGGAGGCAGCACCGTCAAGGACTCCACTGCCGCGAGCGGGGGGGAGGACTGCGGTGACCTCAACATGGCGGTCAACCCGTGGGTCGGCTACGAGGCCGACGCTCATGTGGTGGGTCGAGTCGCTGAGACTCAGCTCGGCTGCACGCTGAACTACAAGGATCTGGACGAGCAGGTGTCCTGGAAAGGCTTCGGTACCGGCGAGGTCGACCTGGTCGTCGAGAACTGGGGCCACCCCGAGCTACAGGCCAAGTACATGACGTCCCAAGGTGGAGACGGCTCGGCCACAGACCTGGGGTTGACCGGGAACAAGGGCATCATCGGCTGGTACGTCCCACCGTGGATGGCCGACAAGTATCCCGACATCACCAACTGGGAGAACCTGAACAAGTACGCGGACATGTTCAAGACCAGTGAGTCGGGCGACCAGGGCACGCTGTACGACGGTGACCCGGGCTTCGTCACCAACGACGAGGCGCTCGTCAAGAACCTCGACCTCAACTACAAGGTGGTCTTTGCCGGAAGCGAGACGGCTCTCATCGAGGGCTTCCGCAAGGCCGAAGAGAACAAGACGCCTTATCTTGCGTACTTCTACGAGCCGCAGTGGTTCTTGTCGGAGGTTCCGCTCGTGAAGGTCGACCTGCCGAAGTACACCGACGGCTGCGATGCCGACCCGGAGAAGGTCGACTGCGACTACCCCGTCTACCACCTGAACAAGGTGGCGTCGACGGACTGGGTGGACGCAGGCAGCCCGGCTGTGAACCTGGTGAAGAACTTTCAGTGGACCAACGACGACCAGAACCTCGTCGCCAAGTACATCGCCGAGGACGGCATGGATCCAGACGACGCCGCTGACAAGTGGATCGCCGACAACCAGGACAAGGTCGACGCCTGGCTGGGCAAGTAGAGCAGCGGTAGGCCGTCTGAACGAACGAGCGGCAAGCGACCGCCGGGCTGGTTCATCCAGCCCGGCGGCGCAGCTCCTCGTTGACCGCCGGCACGATCTCGTGCAGGTTGCCCAGTACGGCGTAGTACGCCTTGGTCACCATCGACGCGTCCGCGGCGGTGGTGATCGCGAGGATCGTCTTCGAGCTGGAGCACCCGGCCCAATGCTGGATGGCGCCGCTGATGCCACACGCCACGTAGAGGTCCGGTGAGATCCTGCTGCCGGTCTGGCCGACCTGCTCGTGATGCGGCCGCCAACCCAGGCTGGTGACCACCCGGGATACGCCGAGTGCTCCGCCGAGCAGCCTGGTGAGCTCGAGCAGATCACCAAAGCCGTCCGGACCTCCAGCTCCGCGTCCGGCACCGACCACGACCCGGGCGCCGGTCAGCGCGGCCGTGTCGTCGACCTCTGCCGCCTCCACCTTGACGACCCGGGTGGCGAGGTCGGACTCGAGCAGCTGCGGCGTGAGGTCACGAAGCTGGGGCTCTGACCGCGAGGCGGCGTCGACAGGTTCGACCGCGTGACCGGCGACCGTGAGCACCGCGGGGTTGCCGCTGAGCTCCATCAGCTCGAGGACCGATCCGCCCATGACCTGTCGCGATACGATCAGGGGATCGACGTCGGCAACCGCGACCACGTTGGCGGCCATGCTGGTGTCCAGCCGGGTGGCGACGTGGGCCATTATCTCGCTGCCACGCTGGGTGCCGGCCGCGAGCACGACCGTGGCGGTCGACGCCTGCACGGCGGCGATCACCGACGACGCCCAGCTACCTGCTGAGTATGCCGCCAGGTCGTCGTGCTGCGCGTGGTGGACGACGGCAACGCCCTGGCCGCCGAGCTGGCTCAGCGTCGTCGCACGCACGGCGGACTCCAAAGCCCCCACCAACACCGCATGCAGCTCCGCGCCACCAGCGCGCTCCGCCAGGTCGCGGGCGAACGTCAGGGTCTCCAGGGATGTCTCGAGCGCCTCGTTGGCGTCGGTCTCCACGAATACCAGGGTCACCTCGCTCACTTGGTCACCACTCCCAGTCGGTAGAACAGGTCCACGACGGCCGGGGCTGCATCAGGCCCTTCGCCGAGTATCTCCACAACGCTCGGCTGCGCCGGGGGCAGCTCGAGCCGTACGCGCCCGTTGCCGCGCGGGTCGATCGACGAGGCAACGGTGTCGATCGGCGTGCGTTTGGCCTTCATCCGTCCCGGGATCGAGGGATAGCGAGGTTCGACGCCGCCCTCGAGAACGGTCACCACGGCGGGCAGCGCAAGCTCGTATACCTCAATACCGTCGGGGCCCTTGCCTCGGGCCGACAGCCGGTCGCCGCTCACCTCGACCGTCGTGATGCCGGTGAGCACGGGTCGATCGAGTGCGTGGGCCAGCCGCACCCCGACTTGGAAGTCGCCGGTGTCGGCAGCGTCGTTCCCGACGAGCACAAGGTCGTATGTCGTCCCAGCGGCTTCTCGCGTCCGGACGACGTCGGCGATGGCCGCGGCGACATCAGCCGGACCGTAGGACGAGGTGTCGGCCTCGACCAGGACGGCCCCCGTACAGCCCACGGCCAGCGCGTCGCGCACCTGCTCGATCGCGTCGTCGGTGCCGACGGTGAGGACCGTTGCCTCTCCGTCGGTCGCCTTTGCCACCTGGGTCGCCAGCTCTACCGCACACTCCTCGTGCGGGCTGAGCGTGTAGCCGACGTGACGGGCGTCGATCGACTGTCCGTCGTCGGACAGCAGGATCTGCCCCGACGTCTCGGGAACTCGTTTGATGCACACCAGTACGTTCGCCATCGGCTCAGCCCTTGATCCGTTCGTTGGTGGGGTCGAAGACCGCGGTGGCGTCGGCCGACACCACCGTCACGGGATACAGCTCCTCCATGTAGGACACGCTCAACGGCTGGCCCACGCGCGCCTGGTCCGGTGGAAGGTAGGCCAGCAGCAGGTGCTTGCCGAGCGAGGGCGCCGACCCGGCCGTCGTGACGTACGGATGGTGTCCATGCTCGTCGGTGAGGGTGCCGCCGTCGGCGGTGAGGATCGGCTCACCGCCGAGCATGTAGCGCTTGGTGCCAGCCTTCGACGTGTGGTCCTGCACGGCCAGCGTGCAGAGGACCGCCTTGGGGTCCTCCTCGCGCTGCTTGAGATAGGCCCCCCGGCCGACGAAGTCAGTGGCCTTCACCTTGGGCCGCTGCATGCCCGCCTCCACAATCGTGCGCTCGGAGTCGAGCTCGAAGCCGAAGGCGCGGTAGCACTTCTCGATCCGGCCGGTGGTGCCGTAGACGCCGATGCCGACCGGCACCGCGCCGTGCGGTTCACCCGCCTCGTGCAGCAGCTGCCACAACCGCGCCCCTTGCTCGATCGGAACGTGGAGCTCCCAGCCCAGCTCGCCGACGTAGGAGATCCGCGAGGCCAGCACCGCGATGGAGTCCGCTTCGATGCTGCGGCAGCTGCCGAACGGGAAGCCGTCGTGGCTGATGTCGTCTCTGGTGATCGAGCCAAGGATGTCGCGCGCCCGCGGGCCCCAGAGCCCTATGGTCGTGTACGCCGAGGTGAGGTCGACGACCGAGGCAGAGCCGTTCTTCGGCATCCGGTCGGCGAACCACTTGCGGTCCACCATCCCGTGAGCGCCACCGGTGACGACGCGGAACCGGTCATGCGCCAGCCGCATGACCGTCAGGTCGGAACGGAAGCCGCCGCGGCCGTCGAGCACAGGGGTGTAGATGACCCGGCCGATCGGCACGTCGGACTGGGCCACCACGATGGCCTGGACGGCGTCCAGGGCGCCAGCCCCCAGGACGTCGAAGATCGCGAACGCCGACAGGTCGATGATGCCGGCACGCTCGCGCATTGCCAGGTGCTCGGCATTGATGATCGGGGACCACCAGCGGGCGTCCCACTCGTGCTCGCGTGGCATCACCCGGTCGCCGTACTCCTCGAGGAGGCGTTCGTTGGAGGAGTACCAGAACGGACGCTCCCAGCCGGCCGCCTCGAAGAACACGGCGCCGAGTTCTCTCTCGGCCGCGTGCATCGGCGCCAGGCGCTGGTTGCGGTCGCTCTCGTACTGCTCACCGGGGTGGACGATGCCGTACGTCTTGTTGAAGGCCTCGCTGGTGCGGGCCCTGATGTGGGTGCGGGTCTGCTGATGGGGGTAGAACCGGGCGGCATCGGAGTGGGACAGGTCGATCTCCGGCAGGCCGTCGGTCATCCACTCGGCGACGGCGCGACCGACGCCCGGGCCCTCTTTGATCCAGACCGCTGCGGCCGACCAGAGACCCTTGACTTCCGGCAGCTCGCCAAGGATCGGCGCACCGTCAGGCGTCAGGGACAGCAAGCCGTTGATGGCGTAGCGGATCTCCGCACCCTCGGCTCCGAGCAGATCGGGCATCAGCTCGTAGGCCTGCTCCATCTGCGGGTCGAAGTCGGTGTCGGTGAACGGCATCTCGGTCGGTGACAGGCGGGCCTGGTCGATCGAGGGAATCTCCTCAGGGTCGTGCAGGATCGGGCGGTGCGCGTACGACCCGACCTCCATGTCGGCACCGTGCTGACGCTCGTAGCAGAACGTGTCCATGTCGCGCACGATCGGGAAGGAGATCTCGCCTTCCTTCTCGGCCAGCACGGGCACCGGTCCCACGCTGATCATCTGGTGTACGGCTGGTGTCAGCGCGATGTGCGCGCCGGCCATCGCCGCGACCTTCGGGCTCCACACACCGCAGCAGACGACGACCGTCTCCGCCTCGATGTCGCCGTCGCTCGTGCGGACCCGGCGGATCCGCCCTTCCTCGACGTCGAGCCCGGTCACCTCGACGGTCGGCACCACGGTGAGCGCCCCCGTCTCCAGGGCGCGCTCGCGCATGATCGTGCCGGCTCGCAGTGAGTCGACCACGCCCACCGACGGCGTCCAGAAGGCCCCAACGATCTGGCTGGCATCGAGGAAGGGCACCTTTTCGGCCACCTGCTCGGGCGTTACAAGCTCGGACTCGATGCCCCAGTTCTTGGCCGAGGACATGCGCCGACGCAGCTCCTGCATGCGCTCGTCCGTACGCGCCACCTCGAAGCCGCCGGACTCGGTGAAGACCCCCATCTCCTTGTACTGCTCCATCGAGTCCAGCGTGAGGTCGGTGATCTCGCGTGAGTGGTCGACCGGGAAGATGAAGTTCGACGCGTGCCCGGTCGACCCACCGGGGTTGGGCAACGCTCCCTTGTCGATCTGGACGATGTCGCTCCACCCCAGCCGGGCGAGGTGGTAGACGAGGCTGTTGCCGACGATGCCGGCGCCGACGACGACGACGCGGGCTGCGGGGGGCACAGAAGCCATGGCGATCCCTGCTGCAGGAGGCGGTGTTGCGTAGATCGCAACCTGGACGCGCTATGCGGAACGGTTGGAGTACACGTTAGTCGTCGGTTCAGGACTGTCAAGCAGCCCTAGACGTCTCGGGTGGCGCAGCTCCTACCGGCTAACCCGCTCAAGCGGCTCCTTCGGTGGTCCGCCGACGAGCGCCCATGGGAATCGGGCGAGACCGCTGACGAGACGCCGGTGCCGGCCCTAGAGTGTCGCTCACCTCGGGCTGTGTCCATAACGTCGCGTTCGCACCGATGTCCGATAGGAGAGCTCATGTCAGGTCTTCACCGTCGTGCCACCCAAACCGGGGTGGCGCTGATCGGCGTTGCAGCGCTCGTGGCGGGGCTCCCCATCGCCGGCGCGGCTCCGATGGCGGGCCACCCCGCGTCGCCGTTCGTATGTCGCTCGCACGGGCCCATCGGCGCCGCCTCGCTGGCTGCCGGCGTCTCGACGCGAGGTTGCAGGCTCGTCGGTCGGCTCGTCGTGTCAGGCGACGTCGCCGTTCGCGTTCCCCCGGCCGGCGTCGGGGTAGGGGTGTCGGGCGTCTCGGGCCAACTTGGGTCAGGGCCGGGGCTTCAGGTCGCCAACATCGGGGGGACGGTGACAGCGAGCATCGACGGCGATCTCGTCGCCACTTCGTCGGCTCCCCGGGGGTCGGCGGCGGCTCCGGTGCCGGCCGCGTGTGACGACGCGCGCTCCGCTCTCGAAGGCGGCCCCGACGGACATGCGTGGGCCACGACTTTGCACTGGCGCTACAACAACAAGTCGACGCCGACCCGGATGACCGCCGCTGCCGCATCGCGTCAGTTCAAGCTTGCCAACAGCAACGTGGTCAAGGCAGACGACGACTGCGGGCTCAAGGGGACACCACGGGTGAGCTCTCGCTTCGACGGCTACACGGCGCTGCACCCGAACATCGCGGTGACACCGTCCGGCAGGCTCAGCTGCGGCACGTTCAACCGGAAGAACACCGTGGCGTTCGGTGGGCTGCCGGGCAACTACCTGGGCTGGACCTGCTACTGGTGGGGCGGGAGCGGAGCCATGATCGCCGCTGACATGCGCATCGAGTCTGGGCGCAAGGTGGTGCTGCAGTACGCGCCAAGCTGCACGAAACGCTACGACCTGCAGTCCATTGCGACTCATGAGTGGGGCCACGCCTTCGGCCTCGGACACGTCGGTAAGGGTCAGTCCCGGCTGACCATGTCGCCTCTGCTGCCGCCGTGCAACATCGGCCCGCGGACGCTGGGGCTCGGCGACTGGAAGGGCATGAAGCGCCTGTACGGCCTTCGCTGAGCCTCCTGTTCAGCGGGCGCACGCGCCGCTGTCCGTCAGGTGATGAGTCCCAGGGCACGGACGGCGTCGCGCTCCTCGCCCAGCTCGGCGACGCTCGCGTCGATGCGAGACCTGGAGAAGTCGTCGATGTCCAAGCCCTGAACGATGTCCCAGCGGCCACCCGCGGTGGTGACGGGGAACGACGAGATCAGTCCCTCGGGAACTCCGTAGGAACCGTCGGAGGCCACCGCCATAGACACCCAGTCACCCTCGGGGGTGCCCTGGAGCCAGTCACGAGCGTGGTCGGTGGTGGCCGACGCGGCACTCGCGGCACTGGAGGCACCGCGCGCCTCGATGATGGCCGCACCGCGCTTTTGCACCGTCGGGATGAACTCGTCCTCCAGCCATTGTTGGTCGTCCACCGCCTCCGCGGCGTTCCGCCCGCCTACATCGGCATGGAAGATGTCGGGGTACTGGGTCGCGGAGTGGTTGCCCCAGATCGTCATACGGGAGAGGTCGTTCACACTCGTCCGCGTCTTGGCGGCGAGTTGTGCGAGCGCTCTGTTGTGGTCGAGGCGCGTCAAAGCTGAGAACCGCTCAGCCGGGATGTCCGGGGCGTTGCTCATGGCGATGAGAGCGTTGGTGTTGGCAGGATTGCCGGTCACAGTGATTCGTACGTCGTCAGCGGCATGGTCGTTGAGGGCACGCCCCTGGCCGGTGAAGATCGCACCGTTGGCCTCGAGCAGGTCGCCGCGCTCCATGCCCTTGCTGCGCGGTCGTGCGCCCACCAGGAGAGCGACGTTGACGCCGTCGAAGATGACGTTGGGGTCGTCGCCGATCTCCACGCCGGCAAGCGTCGAGAAGGCACAGTCGTCAAGTTCCATGACGACGCCGGCCAGCGCGTCGAGCGCCGGTGTGACCTCGAGCAGACGCAGCTCGATCGGGGTGTCGGCACCGAACAGCGAGCCGCTGGCGAGCCGGAACAGCAGGCTGTAGCCGATCTGGCCGGCGGCACCGGTCACGGCCACCTTGACGGGGTTTGTGCTCACTGCACGCTCCTGGAGAGGTTGAGGCTCGCTCGACGTACCAGCGACGCTAGCAACGCGGACGGGCTGCACGAAGAGTGGGTGTCTGGCAGCGTTACCTCCTATGACGGAGACCACCCACGCCAATGCGACGCTCGTCCGGTCCGACTACGTGGTGATCGGCGGTGGTGCCGCGGCAGTGGTCACCGCAGGGGTTGCCCACTTCGGCCATTGGCCCACTGTGCTGTCCTTTGCGCTGTCCGCGATGGCCGTGACGTTGCTGGCGGCACTGGTCGGGCGCAGCGTCGAGCAGCTCGGGGACCGGTTCGGACCGGGAGCCACCGGCGTCCTGCAGTCGGGCCTGGGGAACCTGCCGGAACTCTTCATCTCGCTGTTCGCGTTGAAGGCGGGCCTCGTCGGTGTCGTCAAGGCCGCGCTCATCGGCTCCATCCTGGCCAACCTGCTGCTGGTCCTCGGCCTGGCGTTCGTGGTCGGGGGCCTCAAGCACGGCACCCAGCGCATCGACTCCGAGCGGGCTCGCACGATCGCACCGTTGATGATCCTCAGCGTCACCGGGTTGGTGCTCCCGTCGGTGGCGCACTACGTGCACGCCCCCGCCGCGTCCCACGAGCAGACGCTGTCACTCATCGCCTCGGTAGTGCTGATCGTGATCTTCGTCTGCTCACTTCCGGCGGCGCTCCGCAAGAGCGACAACGCCCCCGCTATGGCGCACGAACCCCCGAGATGGCCGGTGGCGCTGGCTGTGGGTCTGCTGGCTTCGGCGGGCCTGCTCGCCGCCTTCGTGTCGGACTGGTTCGTCCAGGCGCTGGAGCCGGCCATGGCCACGTTGAACATCTCCGACACGTTCGCCGGCCTCGTGATCGTGGCGATAGCCGGCAACGCGATCGAGAACGTCGTCGGTGTCCAGCTGGCGGCCAAGAACCAGGCGGAGTACGCCTTCTCGGTCATCATCAACAGTCCGCTGCAGATCGCCCTCGTGCTCGCACCGGCGCTGGTGATCCTCAGCCAGCTGTTCGGCTTCGCGACGCTGACCCTGGTCTTCTCTCCCCTGCTCGTGGTGGCCGTCACGCTGGCAGTAATCATTGCCATCGTGATCACCATCGACGGCGAGTCGTCCTGGCTCGAGGGCGCGGCACTGATCGGTGTCTATGTCGTCATCGCCTCCACGTTCTGGTGGGGATGACCGGAGCAGTGCTGCGCGAGGAGCCCGACCCACTCGAACACTCGGGATTCATCAGTTATCTTGATGTCAAGAAACATTGAGTCCTCGAGAAGCTGAGTAGCCAGGAGTCGTCGTGACAAAGGTCAAGGTGCAGAACCCCGTCGTCGAGATCGACGGTGACGAGATGACCAGGATCATCTGGCAGTTCATCAAGGACCGGCTGGTGCATCCGTATCTCGACGTCGACCTGCTTTACTACGACCTGAGCATCCAGCACCGCGACGCCACTCAGGACCAGGTGACGGTGGACGCGGCCAATGCCATCAAACAGCACGGGGTGGGCGTCAAGTGCGCGACCATCACCCCGGACGAGGCGCGGGTGAAGGAGTTCGGTCTGCAGAGGATGTGGCTCTCGCCGAACGGCACGATCCGCAACATCCTCGGCGGTGTGGTGTTCCGCGAACCGATCATCATCAGCAACATCCCACGGCTCGTCCCCGGTTGGACCAAGCCGATCATCATCGGCCGTCACGCGCACGGCGACCAGTACCGAGCGACGAACTTCAAGGTTCCCGGCGCGGGCACCGTGACGATCAGCTTTACGCCCGCGGACGGCTCGGAGCCAATCGAGCACGAGGTCGTCCAGATGCCCGAGGGCGGCGGCGTTGTGATGGGCATGTACAACTTCAACAAGTCGATCGAGGACTTTGCGCGCGCCTCACTGTCGTACGGGCTCCAGCGCGGTTACCCGGTCTACCTTTCGACGAAGAACACCATCCTCAAGGCGTATGACGGCGCGTTCAAGGACATCTTCGAGCGGGTCTACGCCGAGGAGTTCGAGGCGGACTTCACCGAAGCAGGGCTGTCCTACGAGCATCGGCTTATCGACGACATGGTCGCGGCCGCTCTGAAGTGGGAAGGCGGCTACGTCTGGGCCTGCAAGAACTACGACGGAGACGTGCAGTCCGACACGGTCGCGCAGGGCTTCGGCTCTCTGGGGCTGATGACGTCGGTGCTCATGACGCCCGACGGCAAGACGGTCGAGGCCGAGGCGGCGCACGGGACCGTGACACGGCATTTCCGCCAGCATCAGCAGGGCAAGCCGACCTCGACTAACCCGATCGCCTCGATCTTCGCCTGGACCGGGGGCCTCAAGCACCGCGGCAAGCTGGACGAGACGCCCGAGGTGACCAGTTTCGCCGAGACGCTAGAGCAGGTGTGCGTCGAGACGGTCGAGAGCGGCAAGATGACCAAGGACCTGGCTCTGCTCGTCGGGCCCGACCAGCCATGGTTGACCACCGAGGAGTTCCTCGGCGCGCTGGACGACAACCTCCGGCAGAAGATGCGCTGACCGGCCTTCCGCGGAATTCGTCCGGTTCGTTGATGCGGCGGCGGCCCGCCCCGGGTCGGACGAATCGGTTCCTGGTCAGTCGATGCGGTGGGCGCCCTGCGACGGTAGTGGCCGCCAGATCGTCGGCGCCTCCCAGTCCCGGCTCTCGTATGCCGCTTGTACGCGTCGTTCGACCGCCGCCACATCCTGGTCGCGGCACAGCGCGATGGCGCAGCCGCCAAAGCCGCCGCCCGTCATCCGTGCGCCGAGCGCCCCCGCCTCCAGAGCCGCCTCGACCGTGACGTCGAGCTCCTCGCAGGAGATCTCGAAGTCGTCGCGCATCGACTCGTGTGAGGCGCTCAGGAAGGCGCCGATGTCGGCCGGCCGGTCCGCCTGCAGCACGTCGGCAACCTGCTGGACCCGCTGGATCTCGCTGACCACGTGGTGCGCACGACGGCGGAGCCGTTCGTCGCCCAGGGTGCGGACCTCCTCGAGCGTGGCGTCGCGCAGCGACTCGAGCCCGAGTGCAGCCGTGGCCGCCTCACAGTCGTGGCGGCGGTCGGCATACTCACCGCCCACCAGGGAGTGCTCCGCACCGGTGTTAATGAGCAGCAGGGTCAGATCCTTGGCGGACAGGTCGAAGGCGATCGTGGTGGTGTCCATCGACCGGCAGTCCAGCAGCATGACATGACCCGCCTCGCACAAGACCGATGCCAGCTGGTC
>JBPCRX010000019.1:0-17316 GCA_050996395.1 Nocardioidaceae bacterium | reverse complement strand
TCGAACCGACGACCTTCTCATTACGAGTGAGACGCTCTACCGACTGAGCTAAGGCGGCGAGACCCCCGTGCACACTGGAGCGCGCGCACGGGACCGCGGGCAGAGGCTACCAACTGTCCCGATGCCGCCCCAATTCGACAGGACGGGTCAGCACGTCGTCCCGTCCTTCGGTGGTGTGCCCTTCACCAGGTAGGCGCTGATCGCCGAGTCGATGCAGTCGTTGCCCGCACCCAGCGACGTGTGACCGTCACCGTCGCGGGTGAGCAGGACGCCGGAGTCGAGCTCTCGTGCGAGGTTGACCGCCTGCTGGTAAGGCGTAGCGGGGTCGCGCGTCGTACCCACCACGACGATCGGCGGAGCACCCGCCGCAGAGAAGTCCGGCTGCTGCTCAGTCGACGACTCCGGCCAGTTGGAGCACGCATACGGCCACCACATGGCCGCTGGACCGAAGACAGGCGACCTCCGGACGAACTGCTGGCCCTCAGCCTCGATTTGGTCGACACTCTCGTGCTCTGGATGGTCGAGGCAGCTGACCGCCGGCTGCACCTCGAGTGAGTTGTCGGAGTAGCTGCCGTCCGGCTGCCGCCCGCTGTAGCTGTCGGCCAGGAGAAGCAACGTGTCTCCACTGCCCGACAGCGCTTCTTGCAGCGCACTCGTCAGATAGGACCAGTTGTCCTTGTTGTAAAGGGGGAGGATCACTCCCAGGAACGCGAGCCCTTCGGTGAGCTCTCGACCACTGCTCGTCGGCAACGGCTGGCTGTCCAGCTCCTTGAACAAGGCGATGAGCCGCTCACGTGAGCCGTCGACGTCTCCCCCCAGCGGACAGTCGCCGCCGCGGACGCAGTCCTGCAGGTATGCCGTGAGAGCGGTCTCGAATCCCGCCGCCTGGTTGATCTCCGACGCCTTGGGCGATGCCTTCGGGTCCACGGCACCGTCGAGCACGACGCGGTCGACCTTGTCGGGAAAGAGCCCGGCATAGGTGGCCCCGATGTAGGTGCCGTAGGACGCCCCGAGGTAGTCCAGCTTGTCGTCGCCCACGACCGCTCTCAGAACGTCCATGTCCCGGGCCACCTCGACCGTGGACAGGTGCGCCAGCAACTCCCCGGAGTGCTGCTCACAACCCGCAGTGAACTGTGACCACAAGCCCTGGAGCTGCTGTACCTCCTGATCGTCGTCGGGCGTCGGGTCGGACGCGATGTACTCGTCGAGCTGTACGTCGCTCAGGCAGTCGACCGGGGTGCTACGCGCGACCCCCCGAGGGTCGAAACCCACGACGTCATAGACGTCGGTGATGCTCGAGTCGAGCGGGATGTAGTCGACGAAGTCGACTCCGGATCCTCCCGGGCCGCCGGGGTTTATGAAGAGGGATCCTCGACGCTTCGACTGGTCGTCGGCCGGGTCCCGTTTGACGCTGAGGGTGATGGCTTGACCGTCCGGGTCGGAGTAGTCGAGCGGCACCCAGACGTTCGCACACTCGTCGCTGCCGCACTTGGCCCAATCGACCTGCTGGTCGTAGAACCGGTCCAAGCCGCTGCCGGACGGCCCCGCTCCGAAACCCTCAGGCAGCTCACCCGAGGAGGTGGTGGGCTCCGAAGTCTGAGGAGTGTCGCTGGTGGGGGTACCGGGCGTCGGCGTTGTGGAGGTGCTCGAGGTCGTACTGGTCGAGGTGGCGTCCTTGGCGACGTCCGCGGCGCCGCCGCAAGCCGCCAGCAGTAATGCGGCGGTCGCGCTCACCGATACCAACGCTGCTGACCGACCCCGACGACCCATGTGCTCCTCCATCTCGATGGTGCGACTGTCGCTCGGCATCCCGGTGGCTACGGCACCAACGGCTGAGTGAGATCAGAGCCGTTGGCGTTGACGACGAAGCACAGCACGTGGTGTCCGCCGTCAGTGCCCCAGATGTTGTCGTCGGGGTAGAGGTAGAACAGGCTGAGTGAGCGGTCCGCGCCGCCCAGGTAGCCCATGGCCAGTCTTGGGCAGCTGCGCTTCGCCTGCTGCTTCAGCGCATCCTCTCCTGGGTACTCGCCACCGGGGACGTCGACGATCGCGGCGGTCTCGGCGTCGTGAGCGTCCGTGCAGGGGACTCCCTTAAGATCGAAGGTGTTGAGTCGCGCGTTGTCCTGGCCGATGCCGTCGCCTTGCATACAGTCACCGACCCTGACGTCGCCGAAGTCGATCCGACCCGTCTCGCTGATTTGACCGGCACTGTCACGCTTGGCGGTGTCCTTGGCGACGAAGAGGACCACCACGACAAAGGCGATCCACCATAGGACCGAAATGATGATGCCTGCGATAGCCAGCCCCTTGCCCGTCTGAGCACTCTTGGCGATCTTGACCAGTGCCACGATGGCGAGCGGGATGGCGATGAACAGACCCACCAGCGGGAGCAGGATCGCCACGAGCAGCGCTGCGAGCGCGAAGCCGCTGAGTCCTCTCTGGGCCTGCGGCTGCTCGCCGTAGCCATAGCCGCCGGGATAGGCCGGCGGCGGGCCCCCATAGGCGCCCGTCGGTCCACCCGCCCCCGGGTATGCCGGAGGCTGGCCGGGGTACGGCGAAGTCAGGGGGTATGCGGGCGCGGAGCCTGCCTCGCCTGGATAGGGCGGCGAGGGAGAGCCCGGAGGCGGAGGCGGAGGCGGCTGCTGGCCTCCGGGGTACGACGGCTGACCCTCCTCGCCCGGAGGCGGTGCCCCTGGATAAGGGGTGGGGCCGCCCGGGGGCTCACTCATGCGGGTCACCTCTCAACGCGATCATCAAGGACTCGAGGGCCAGAAGCGGCGAGACCTCACCCTCGAGCGACTCCCGGGTCCCGAAGATGGCGGCGAGCCGCTGCGCCGAGGTCTCCCCCGTCGTGTTCCGAGCCATCGTATCGAGGTCTTCCCGGAGCTCCTCGTTGATCAGCTCAGCTGGTGCCCTCAGCTGCAGGACCACCACGTCGCGGTAGAACGAGGCGAGATCCAGAAGCGCCCGGTCGATCGCATCGCGGATCAGCCGCTTGGCACGCTGCTTGTGGTCACGCTGGAGCTCCTTGCTGGCAGCAGCGAAGCCGGTGACCTTCACGCCGCGGGTGGTGGCACCGTAGGCCAGCTCGAGATCGGACAGCTCCCGGGCATCGAGCGCCTGAGCTCTCGGCGCAGCCTCCTCGGTCGCCGCATCGATGAGGTTGGCAGCACACGTCATACAGGCGCCCAGGTTCTTGAGCTGCGTGGGGATGCGCAGCACCTCACGACGGCGGTTTCGCGTGGCCTCGTCGCGGGCGAGCGCTCTGGCCCGCCCGATGTGCCCCTGAGAGGCACGGGCGGCAAAGACCGCCACCGAGTCGGGCACTGCGTCCGTAGCGACCAGGTGGTCAGCCACCGCCGTCGTGGTGGGAGTGCGCAAGACAACGGCGCGACACCGGGATCGGATCGTGACCACGACGTCTTCCACCGTGGGCGCGCACAGCAGCCAGACCGTGCGGGGAGGCGGTTCCTCGATGCTCTTGAGCAGCGCGTCGGCAGCTGAGTCGGTGAGCCGGTCAGCGTCCTCGACGATCATGATCTGCCACCGTCGCCCAGCCGGCGACAGAGCGGCCCGACGGACCAGGTCCCGTACGGTGTCGACCCGGATCACCGACTGGTCCGTCACCACGCGGGTGATATCGGCATGCGACCCTGCGATTGCCGTGCGGCAGGACAGGCAGTGGCCGCAACCGCTGTCCTCACACAGCAGGGCCGCGGCGAACGCCCTGGCGGCGTTCGAGCGGCCGGACCCAGGCGGACCGGTGAACAACCAGGCGTGGGTCATGCCGGCCGACTTCTCACCGAGCAGCACCCGGCCCGCTGCGTGCACCGATGACTCGAGAGTGGCTACCAGTGCAGCCTGACCCACCAGGTCGTCCCAGACGCTCACCGGTCGACGCTCGCACCTCGGCCGACGCGTGCCAACAACGGCTGAAGACGCCCCCGAATCTGCGCCGCCACCCGGTCACGGTCTTGCCTGGCGTCCACGACGAGGTAGTGGCCAGGATCGGCGTCAGCCAGGCGCAGGAACGAGGCGCGCACCCGTCGGTGGAAGTCCGGCGACTCCGCTTCGATGCGGTCGCGCGCGTCGAAGCGCACGAGCCCCTGCTCTGGGTCGACGTCGAGAAGGACTGTGAGGTGCGGCCTCATCTCGGCCGTCGCCCAACGGGCGATGACGTCTACCTCGGGAACGGTCAGCTCTCGGCCCCCGCCCTGGTAGGCCAGGGTCGAGTCGACGTACCGGTCGGTCACGACCACCGCCCCTCGAGCGAGAGCGGGCCTGACCACCTTGTCGACGTGCTCGGCCTTGTCCGCGGCATAGAGCAGCGTCTCCGTGCGCCCGTCGAGCATGCCGGTCGAGGGGTCGAGCAGGATCTGACGCAGCCGAGCACCGAGCGTGGAGTCACCGGGCTCATGGGTGAGTACGACGTCGTAGCCCCCTGCTCGCAGCCACGACTCCAGCAGCCGCGCCTGGGTCGACTTGCCGGCGCCTTCGCCACCCTCGAGGGCGACGAACAGCCCCCGGTCGGGGTAGACCGGGCCGGATGTCGTTGAGGCAACGGGCACCGGGATCCTGTCGGGGTCGGGAATGCGAGCCTGCAGGTGATGGTAGGAGAAGAGACCGACAGCGGTGAGCAGCAGGCCTGCGGCGAACATGGTGAGAGCCGCCCCGTTGTAGTCCAGGACGGCGTCTTCGTCGATGCGCCACCGGTGCCTGCCGATGACCCCTGCGAGCAGCGGTGCCACCGCCAGCACCAGCGCCAGCACGAGCCGGATGACCGTGTGGACGAAGGCGAAGGTGCGGCCGCGCATCGCGTCGTCGACCTCGAGCCCGAGCAGCGTGTAGCCAGTGATCCAGGCGGTACCCGCCAGGTAGCCCAGAGCAAGGGTCAGGAGCGTCACCACCGGCAGGTTCGCCACTACGGCCATGACCGCCAACGCCGCACCCGCGGCCGTCAGAGCCAGACCGAACAGCTGTGGCCGAGCCATGGACGGCAGAGTCTTGGGGCCCCGCCACATGCCCAGCGCCAGACCACCGAACACGGCGCCGAACAGCAGCCCGTATCCCGGGTCGCCTCCGCCGAGGTCGGCGACGTACACGCGGCCGAGGCCGATCACGACTCCCCCCGCGGCGAACGCGGCAGCGATGCCGATGACGAGTCCTCGCACCAGCGGCGATCGTGCGACGTAGGCCCACCCGTCGACGACCACCCACCAGACTGCGCGGTTGTCGTCGGCCGCGAGCGCCGGACCCGGAGGGATCTCGTGCAGCGTGGCGATGATGAGTCCGGAGAGGACGAAGGAGGCGGCGTTCGCATACAGGGCCAGCACGACCGGGTCGTCCAGCCAGCCGAGCGTCGAGTGCAAGCCCTTGGTCACCAACGACAGCACCACGAACGCCGCCGCGGCCGGCAGCGCCGAACCATAGGTGGTGGCGATGGAAATCTGGTTGGCCACCTCGAGCCGGTCACGCGGGACCAGGTTCGGGACCGTCGCGTCCTTGACCGGGAGCCACACGAGGGTGATCGCCTCGATGACCACGGTCGCTCCCAGGAGCCAGCTCAGCGTGTGCACGATCGGGATGGTGCAGAACACGATCCCTCGAGCCACATCTCCGACGACCAGCGTCGTGCGCCGGTCGAGCCGGTCAGCGACATAGCCGGCCAGTGGGCCGAGCACGAGCGCCGGCAGCACCCGCAGGAACAGGACTCCTGCGATGGCGAAGTTCTGCCCTGCGTAAGTGTCGTCGGCCAGTGCGCTCGCCATGGCGGTGATGGCCAGCAGACCCAGCCAGTCGCCCAGGCTCGACAGGCCGAGCCCGATCCAGAGCCGTCGGAACGCACGGATCCGCAGAACTGCGCGCGGCCCCTCAGCCGGACTCGACACGACTCTCAGGGTACGGGCCTGGAACTCAGGCTCGGGCCGCCGCCTTCTTGGCCGCAGTCTTCTTGGCCGCAGTTTTCTTGGTCGCGGTCTTCTTGGCCGTCGTCTTCTTGGTGACCGTCTTCTTGGCCGTACGACGCTTGGGCGCCGGGCCACTGGCCCGCTTGTCCGCCAGCAGCTCGGCGGCCCGCTCCAGTGAGATGTCCTCCACGGAGTCGCCCTTGCGCAAGGTGGCGTTGAACTCGCCATCGGTGACATAGGGACCGAAGCGGCCGTCCTTGACCACCACCGGACGGTCGACGGCCGGGTCGACACCGAGCTCGCGCAGCGGCCCCTTCGCCGCCCGTCGGCCGTGCGTCTTGGGTTCAGCGTAGATCTTGAGCGCCTCGTCGGTGTCGATGGTGAGCAGGAGCTCCTCGGAGTCCAGCGAACGTGAGTCGCTGCCCTTCTTGAGGTAGGGCCCGTAGCGACCGTTCTGAGCCGTGATCTCCTCTCCCGAGGCCGGGTCGACGCCGACCACCCGCGGCAACGTCAACAGCTGCAACGCCTGCTCGAGGACGATGGAGTCCAGCGACATGGACTTGAAGAGGCTCGACGTGCGCGGCTTGGCTCCCTTGGGCGGGTCGTCACCCAGCACCTCTGTGACGTAGGGCCCGTAGCGTCCACTCTTTGCGACCACCATCCGCCCGGTGGAGGGATTGGCGCCGAGCTCCTGTTCCATCCCGGCTGGGTTGGCCAGCAGCTCCCTGGCCCGTTCAAGGGTCAGCTCGTCCGGCGGCAGATCGTCGGGCACGTTGCCCCGGTTGCCGTCGGCGTCCTCGACGTACGGCCCGTAGCGTCCGACGCGCAAGGCGATGCCTTCGCCGATGTCGAAGGTCGACAGCTCGCGGGCGTCGATCTCTCCCAGCTCGCTCACCAGAGTCTTGAGACCATCCTGGCCGTTGGCACCGAAGTAGAACTCCGACAGCTCGCTTGTCGAGTCGCGCCGACCAGCAGCCACTTCGTCGAGCACATCCTCCATGGCGGCCGTGAAGTTGTAGTCGACCAGCCTCGCGAAGTGGCGTTCCAGCAGCCGAACGACCGCGAACGCGAGCCACGCCGGCACCAGGGCGGCACCCTTCTTGTAGACGTAGCCGCGGTTGAGGATTGTGCCGATGATCGCGGCGTACGTCGACGGCCGGCCGATCTCCCGCTCCTCCAGCTCTCGGATCAAGGTCGCCTCGGTGTACCGGGCCGGAGGACGGGTCTCGTGACCCGCCGAGGCCAACGCAGTCACCTGGACGAGATCGCCCTGCGCCAGGTCGGGTAGTCGCGTCTCCCTGTCGTCTCGCTCGGTGTCGGGGTCGTCGGCGCCCTCGACGTAGGCCTTCAAGAAGCCGTGGAAGGTGATGACACGTCCGCTCGCGGAGAACTCGACCGCCTCTCCTGAGGTGGCCGTCGCCGCGATGCGCACGGACACCGAACGGCCCTCCGCATCGCGCATCTGGGACGCGACGGTGCGCATCCAGATCAGCTCGTAGAGCTTGAACTCGTCCCCGTGCAGACCGGTCTGGGCAGGCGTGCGAAAGGCGTCACCGGCGGGGCGGATCGCCTCGTGCGCCTCCTGGGCGTTCTTTACCTTGCTCTGGTAGGTGCGCGGCGCCTCGGGAAGGTACTCCCGTCCGAACAGGTCGCGCACCTGCGCCCGCGCCGCCGACACGGCCGTCGCGGACAACGTGATCGAGTCGGTCCGCATGTAGGTGATGTGGCCGTTCTCGTACAGCCGTTGCGCAATCTGCATGGTTCGCGCGGAGCCGTAACCCAGCTTGCGAGACGCCTCCTGCTGCAACGTCGTGGTCCGGAACGGAGCGTAGGGCGAGCGGCGGTAAGGCTTGGCCTCCACGGACGCCACGGTGAAAGACTGGTCCTGCAGAGCCGGCGCCAACGCCGTAGCCCGCGCCTCGTCGACGTGCAAGACGTCGGAGCTCTGCTTCAGCTCACCGGTCGAGGTGAAGTCCCGCCCCTGCGCGACCCTGCGGCCGTCGACGGTGACCAGCTTGGCTGAAAAGGTGCGCGGGATCTTGGTCTCGCCCGCGTTGAACGTGGCCTCGAGGTCCCAGTAGCCGGCGGCCCTGAACGCAATCCGCTCTCGCTCCCGGTCGACGACCAGGCGCGTCGCCACGGACTGGACCCGGCCCGCCGACAGGCCGCTCATGACCTTCTTCCACAGCACCGGAGAGACCTCGTAGCCGTAGAGCCGGTCCAGGATGCGGCGGGCCTCCTGGGCCTCCACCAGGTCGTCGTTGATCGACCGCGGGTTGGCGACCGCTGCTGCGATCGCATCAGGAGTGATCTCGTGGAACACCATGCGGTGTACCGGCACCGTGGGCTTCAGCTCGTCGAGCAGGTGCCAGGCGATCGCCTCGCCTTCTCGGTCCTCGTCCGTCGCGAGGTACAGCTCGTCGGCCCCCTTGAGCAGTGCCTTGAGCTTGGTGATCTGCTTCTTCTTGTCCGCGGGCACGACGTACACCGGCTCGAAGCCAGCGTCGACGTTGACACCCAACCGGCCCCACGGTTCCCCCTTGTACTTGGCGGGCACCTCACTTGCATTGTTGGGCAGGTCGCGGATGTGGCCGATGGACGACTCCACGACGTAGCCGCGACCGAGGTAGCCCGAGATCGTGCGCGCCTTGGCCGGCGACTCCACGATGACGAGCTTGTGTCCTGCTGCAGCCACGTAGGCGCTCCGCTTCTCGACTTGGGGATTTATGCTCGGAACCTGTCGCGCACACGGTAACGCGCCGGACAAGGTCGGACCCCGACGTGGGGCGGCTTGTGGCGTCAGTCCAACGACAAGTTGCCGTCGAGCACCAGTTCCGTAGCGGCCTCCATGAGCCCCTCAATCCGCCCGACCCGGTCGTTGCCGACCTCATCGCCCCTGACAGTTATCGCGCATCTGAGGCCGACTTGTCAGACTCTCGGCTGGTCATAGCCAGCTGAGCTTCTGACACGTCCAGAGTCGAGCTCCTGGCTACGGCTTCTCCTTGTCGAGCGGTTCTTGGTCGACAAGCGACTCCTTCTCGAGCGACTCCTTCTCGAGCGACTCCTTCTCGAGCGACTTCTTGTCGAGTGACTCCTCGAACGTCTCGTGCCACGCCTTGGGCGACGCCAGCTCAGGGAGTGCGGTCTTGTAGCGCTCCACCAGTTGCGGCCACTCCTTGGCCAGCCGGGCGTGCAAGGTGATCGACCTCTTCATCAGAGCACGGAACTGCTCGGGGTCGCGCTTGTACCAGGAGGCGGCGGTGCCGTCGGCCGAGGAGACGAGCGCCGAGTCGAACTGCGACAGCAGCCACCACTTCAGGTCGACATGCGGCACGCTGGCCTCGGGGTTCTGCCTGGCCAGGTCGCGGACCGGCCGCACCTGCCGGACGGCGCCCACCACCATGGTCTTGGCCCTCGCGACGGTGCCGTTCGGCGCCATCGGCTCCCGACCCTTGCGCGGCGGCTTGCGCCGCCGCGGCGGTGGGAAGCGGTCGAGCTCGGTCTCGGACTGCGAGTCGTCGTACTGCTTGCGCAGCTCCCGCAGCTCCGGCAACCGGCGCAGTACGTCGCGGTGCATGCGTTGGGGTCCCTCGAGGATGTCCTCGATGGCCATCAGTCCCATCTCCGCCGGGCCGTACTGCATGGACAGCAGGTGCTTGACCTGGGTCTCGAAGCTCTCCCGCACCAGCCTCCCGCCGCGCTCGTAAGGGGAGTGCAGCAACGCCGCGACGACGCGGTTGCGGCGGTGGAAGTAGGCCTGCCAGTCGATCGTGTCGTCCTTCTCGTGCCACGGCACGTGCCAGACGGCGACACCGGGCATCGTCACGGTCGGGTAGCCGGCCTCGGCGGCCCGCAGCCCGAACTCGGCGTCATCCCACTTGATGAACATGGGCAACGACAGGCCGATCTCCCGGATGACCTGCGTCGGGATCAGACACATCCACCAGCCGTTGTAGTCCACGTCGATGCGACGGTGCAGCCATGTCGTCGAGCGCAGCGACCTGTGAGCGAAGTTGTGGCCGTGAACCGTGTGCGGAGCAGCCCCCCAGAACCAGCGGTACTTGGCCACCGTCTCACCGAAGGCATGCAGCACCGACCGGTCGTAGAGGCTGAACATCTGCCCGCCCACCAGAGTCGGCTGCTTGGCAAGGTCGGCGAAGGCGACGGCTCGAAGGATGCCCTCGGGCTCACAGACGACGTCGTCGTCGAGCAGCAGCACGTAGTCGGCGTCGCCTTTGACGGTCGCCTCGTCCATGGCGCGGGAGAAGCCACCGGAGCCCCCGAGGTTGCCCTGTTCGATCACCCGCAGCTTGGAGCCCAACGCCGCCGCGGCCGCAGGGAACGACGGGTCGTCGGAGACCTTGTTCGTCCCCTGGTCGATGACGAGGATCTGGTCCAGGACCTGAAGCACCGCCGGCTCACCGGACAGGTTGACGAGCTGGTCGACGCAGAACTCCGGCCGGTTGAACGTGGTGATCCCGATCGGGAGCGTTCCCGATTCCTGCTGGTCGGTCTCGAACGCCCACATAGCTTCCTTAAGGGTCATCGACTCGTCGCCGGCCTCGATGTCGAACCAGTACCACCCTCCGTCGATGAACGGCTTGAGCGGCAGGTCGAAGACCAGGGTCTGCAACCGATCGGTCTCGATCGGTGCGGAGTCGGCTCGTTGCACATGGCCCTTGGCGGTGGAACGGTAAACGATGACGCTGCCCTGACCGGAGACCCTGAGCACCAGGCGCACCTGGCCGAAGTGGGTCCACCGGCGCCAGTAGCTGGCGGGGAAGGCGTTGAAGTAGGTGCCGAACGTCAGGCGCTTCTCTGGGCTGACCACGGCGCCCACGCTGCCCGTGATCGTGCCGAAACCACCCATGCCCTCGGCACGGTCGCTGGTCTCGTCCTCGTCGGTCGGGGCTGAGTCCGGCGCCGCCTCCGAGAGCTCGGTATCGCTTGCGCCGGCCTGCCGGGTCGTGCTCTCACCGGAGCTGAAGTTCGACACGCCACTCACATAGAGCGGACGGATGTCGAGCTCCTGGTCGGCCCGGATGACAGTGTGCTGGACGACCCGGTAGCCCTGCATCGGCGACCGTCCGTGGGTGGAGCTCGCCAAGGGCGCCTGAGCGATGTCAGTCAAGATCTGGTCCTCAAACACGGGAGAAGTAACGACCGGGTCACGGTATCAGCCGGTCGGCGCCTACCCACCCCTTCAGCGGTGGCGCCTCTAGCATGTTGCTTGTGCCCTCGCATCCTTCGGCGATCTACCTGCACGTCGGTCCGCCGAAGACCGGGACGACATACCTCCAGCAGGTCCTTTGGAACAACCGGACGCAGCTCGCGCGAAGCGGCCTGGCCATCCCGGGCGCCCGACCGCTCGACCACTTCCACGCCGCGCTCGACCTTCGCAGCATCGAGTTCGGCGGCTACGTGAATCCCGACGTGGCAGGGGCATGGTCCCGGCTGGCCACGGCGGCGGGCAGCACCCGCACTCCCAAGACGGTGATCAGCCACGAGGTGCTGGCCGGTGCCGACGAGAGCCAGATCGCACGGGTGGCCCGCGACCTCGCGCCGACCGAGGTGCACGTCGTCTACGGTGCCCGCGACCTGGCCCGGCAGCTGCCGGCGGTCTGGCAGGAGTCGTTGAAGAATCGCCGGACCCGCCGCTTCGAGCGGTTCCTCGACGCGGCGCTCGAGGATCTCGACGGTGTGGCGCACACCTCCCGCTCGGGCTTCTGGAAGGCGCAGGACGCAGGAGCCGCACTACGTCGGTGGTCGGCGGCGGTCCCGCCGGAGCGCATCCACGTGATGACCGTGCCGCGGCCGGGAGCATCCTCCGCCACTCTCTGGGAACGTTTCGCGACCTGCCTTGGTGTGGAGCCGACCGGCATCGACCTCGACGTGAGGCGCTCGAACCCCTCGCTCACCCGCGAAGACGCCGAGGTGCTGCGCCGGCTCAACAAGCAGCTGCCCGACGAGCTGCCCTGGCCTCAGTACGAACGCATCGTCAAGGCGAGGTTCAACCGCCGCGCCGACGAACGCGTGACCGGCGGTGCGGTCCGGGTGCCCAGGGAGTACCGCGAGCGGGTGCTGGCCTGCGCCGAAAGGACCCGGGAGGAGCTTGCGACCGCGGGCTACGCCGTCGTCGGAGACCTCGACGACCTGATCCCCTCCGACCAGGACTTCGCCGCCCCCGGCGCCACGGCGGCCGCTGATCCCGAAGGCGTGGTCGACGCAGCGGTGGCACTGCTCGCCGCAGCCCTCGCCGATCGGGGCGCTCGCCCGCCACGCCTGCCCTCCGGCGCCCCCTCCGGCGCCCGTGCCATGGTGGGCAGGTGGAGCCAGTCGAGGCGAGTGAGAAGGCGACAGTGACGACGAGCCGGGACAGCTCACTGAAGCGGGTCTTCTTCCACGTCGGCGCGCCCAAGACGGGTACCACCTACCTGCAGAACGTCCTGTTCCAGAACCGCGACGAGCTGGCCGCCCGGGGAGTGCTCTACCCGTACGAGGACAGAGGCCAGTCCTTCCGGTCCATGCAGGACTTCCGCGGCGCCGGCTGGGGCGGGGGCCGGGCCGACGAGTTCGCAGGTGAATGGGACCGCGTCGCCGCCTCGTCCCGGGAATGGCAGGGCTCCACCGTCATCGTGTCCAACGAGCTGCTCGGGGGCGCGAGCCCTGAGCGGATCGCCCGCGGTCTGGCGAGCGTGCAACCGGCCGAGATACACGTCGTCTTCTCAGCCCGAGACTTCGCCCGCCAGCTCGTCTCCGACTGGCAGGAGCACGTCAAGCACAAGCACACGATCACGCTCGAAACGTTCGTCGATGACCTGGTCCGGCTCGGCCTCGACGCCCCAGCCCCCTTCGGTGAGCTGTTCTGGGGCATGCACGACGTGGCTCACGTGCTGCGCCGGTGGGAGCAGCACGTGACGCCCGCCCACATCCACATCGTCACGGTGG
This sequence comes from Nocardioidaceae bacterium, assembly GCA_050996395.1. Taxonomy (GTDB): domain Bacteria; phylum Actinomycetota; class Actinomycetes; order Propionibacteriales; family Nocardioidaceae; genus JBPCRX01. Next base: position 4,462 of record JBPCRX010000019.1, on the reverse strand, counting down.
CCCCTGCGGGTGCTCCTCCGGACACGTTGTGGCGACGCTTCTGTGCGGTGACGGGCCTGGAGCCCGAGCGTTACGGCACCGACACCAGGCGGGCCAACGCGTCGATGGGCGTTGCCGAGACCGAGCTCGTACGCCGGATGAACTTCGAGGTGCAGGGGATGGCGGCTGACGCCTACGACCCCCTTGGCCGCCGGCTTCTGGCCGAGGACATTCTCGGCGGCAGATCTGCCAAGCTGATGCTGCCGCCGTCGTACCTACCGTGGGTGAGCGACCGTTCGCGGCAGCTCATCGACGAGCTGGAGTCCGCCGGCTACGACGTGGAGGGCGACCTCGAGGAGCTCATGCCGCAGCCCGAGGGGCATGCGGCGTACGTCTCCCCGACCGACCAGACAGAGGCCGATCTTGCTGACGCGGCCATCAGGGCCGCCACCGGGTTGCTGAAGCAGGCCGGTCGTCAACGGCGGCGCAATGCCGAGCTGCAGCAGGCGCTGCAGGGGTCGAACACCATCGAGAAGCGCGGCGGGATGCGCGCTGGGCTGCGTGAGGTGTACTGGAAGACGCGGGGCAGCGTCGGGCGGCTCGTCAGGGGCCGTCAGCGCGGCGGCTGACCAGTCCGTGGATCAGGTCGAGTGCGGCGTCGAGCAGCTCGGCGTCCGACGGCTCAAGAGTGGCGGGATCGCCGACGTCGCGCGACGTGACGCTCGGTGTCAGGTCGCCCAGCTCCCCGTGCACGAGACATCCCTTGGCCACCAGCTGGTCGTTGATCTTCGCCGCCCTCGCGGCGAAGAACTCTCGCTCGCGGTGGGTGAGGCTGATCTTGTGCGGGTCCCCGATGGCCGCGAAAGCGCCTCCCACCTCTGCGCGCAGCAACGTGCGGTAGCGCACCCAGGCCATGTCGGTGGCGTGACGGTCGTTGTAGCGGCGCAACAGCTCGGCCTGGGTGAGGGTGAGCGACGCGTTCGCCTTCACCTGGGGCTGGAGGTCGAACTCCGAGCCGGTCACTCCGAGGACGCTCGTGAACCGGTCCCAGAGCACGTGACGAGGCTGTCCCGCCGGCGGTGCGGTCACGACGTGCATCCGGGCGCCGTCACCGACCCACCACCGCAGGAGCGCCCCCGCGGCGTCCTGCGCGGTCCAGAACGCCCGCGCGCCGGGGCCGCCGGCACCCATGATCGACTCGACGAAGTCGCGGTACGTCACGGTCTGCTGGTTCTTGATCCGCTCCTGCCACACCGCTGGCACCTGCCGCAACAGGTCACGCGCGGTGTAGATGACGTGCAGCTCAGCGTCGAATGCCGCCAACGCCTGCCGGACGTGCGGTTCACGGGCGAAGACGAGGTGCTCGCTGGAGATGAGCGCATCGAGCTCCGAGGCGTTGACCTTTTCGACGAGACGCTGCCAGCTGCCGCTGACCCCTCTCGCGTCCTTGCGTTGCTCGGGGGTTCCGCGCAGGTCCCAAACCGGCTTGTGGTGGGCGTCGCCCTTGAGACTCGGGTAGAGCAGCCCGCGTTCGGCCAACGCACTGCGGTTGTGCGCCAGCAGCGCCTGGAGGTAGGTCGTGCCGGTCTTGGGTGCCCCGATGTGCAGGTAGACGCGCCGCGGCTCAGCCACGAGCGAGCCGCCGCGACACCGCTGACGTTCCGGCGGCTGTCGCAGCCCGCACTGCGGTGGCCCACGAGCGCAGCCGACCGACGGCCAGCTCGTCGGCCACGCCCGCACTGCTTCTGCTGCGGCGGCCCTGAGGGGCGAGCACGTAGTCGCGCAGTACCTCGGCGGCAACGTCCAGCAGCTGGTCCCTGCTGAGATCGTCAGGACCGGACACCGCCACGGACTGGAGGGCGGGGTTGAGATCCGCGAGGTCGCCGACGACGCGGCAGCCAGACCCCTCGATGAAGTCGACCATCGCCGCCGCCCGAGTCCGCACGGCGTCGTGCCACTGCGGCGGTACGACGATGCGGCTCGACTCCCGCTGCGCGAGCTTGTGCTCGGCCAGCTGTCTCTTGACGACGCGGGCGTAGCGACGCCACGGCAGGTCCTCGGGCAGCACCGCGTTGAGGTGACGCAGCAGCTCCGCCTCCGCAGGCCCGAGCGACGTGTTGGACGCACCCGCCGGTAGCTCGATCGGGACGTCCGGCAGCTCCACGGCCTGCGCGAACCTCATCCAGAGCTCGTCTCGAGGAGCTCCGGACGGCGGCACCGTCACGATGGTCACATTGTTAGGGCCCACCTGGCGGCCCCAGCGTCGTACGACCTTGCTGACGTCCTGGGGTTTCCAGAAGAACTTGTGCTCCCCTGAGTCGGTGTGGACGAAGACGTCCTGCAGGAACTCGTCGTAGCTGCTGACGGCACGGTTCTTCAGGGTCTCCTGCCAGACGGTGGGGACTTGGCGACCGAGGTCGCGCACGGTCAGCACCACCCGAAGCTCTCCGCCACACGACTCCACGACTCTCCTGATCTCGGCTGTGGAGCACCGGGCGAGCGTCTCGTGCGAGATGAGGGCGTTGCCGTCGTAGCGGCGGACCTCATCGGCGATCTTGTCCCCCCCGCCAGCCGCCTTGAGGTGCTCGAACTTGCCGTCGTCCAGCCCGCGCAGGTCGAGCGACGCGACGTACTGGTCACCCGACCGTCTACCGGGGTAGAGCAGTCCTGCGGACCTCAAGACGTCGCGGTGCGCGAAGAGGATGCGCTGCAGGTACGTCGTGCCGGTCTTGGCCACTCCGACGTGCAAGAAGACGGTGCTGGACAGGACGGCCTCCTCGGCGAATCGGGCTCAGACGGTGGCGGGTGGGACCGCGGGCGGCCTCGCTGCCGCGTCGACGTCGGCGTCGGGTTGCCCGATGGCAATCGGACGCCGCTTCGAGACGTAGACAGCCCCGGCGATGATGGCCGCCGCCACGAGGGCGATCACGATCCGCAACGTGGTGTTGGCGTCATCGCCGTACGTCATCTTGACCACAGCCGCCGCGATGAGCAGCGAGACGAGGTTCATGACCTTGAGCAGCGGGTTGATGGCGGGGCCGGCGGTGTCCTTGAAGGGGTCGCCGACTGTGTCCCCGATGATGGTCGCCTCATGGGCGGGAGAGCCCTTGCCACCGTGAACGCCGTCCTCGACCAGCTTCTTGGCGTTGTCCCACGCCCCTCCGGAGTTGGCGAGGAACACTGCCATCAACGTGCCGGCGCCGATGGCACCAGCCAGGAAGCACGCAAGTGGTCCGACGCCGAGGCCGAAGCCCACGGCGACCGGCGCGAGGATGGCGAGCAGTCCAGGGGTGGCAAGCTCACGCAACGAGTCGCGCGTGCAGATGTCGACGACCTTGCCGTACTCCGGGCGGCCGGTTCCCTCCGTGATGCCGGGGATCTCACGGAACTGGCGTCGGACCTCATAGACGACGGCCCCTGCTGCGCGTCCGACTGCGCTGATGGCAAGCCCGGAGAAGAGGAACACGACAGCCGCGCCGATCAACAGGCCGACCAGGTTGGCGGGGTCGACGATGTTGATGACGCCGGACAACCCCTGCGCCTCGGTGTCACTCAGGCCGACGCCGTCGAAGCCGCCGTTCGCTAGATCGACTGTCGCGCCGGTGACTGCGTCGGTGAAGGAACCGAAGAGCGCAGTGGCTGCGAGCACGGCCGTGGCGATCGCGATGCCTTTGGTGATGGCCTTAGTGGTGTTTCCGACTGCATCCAGCTCCGTGAGGATGGCGGCGCCACGCTCGTCGACATCGCCGGACATCTCCGCGATTCCCTGGGCGTTGTCAGACACCGGGCCGAAGGTATCCATGGCCACGATGACACCGACGGTGGTGAGCAGACCACAACCAGCGAGGGCTACAGCGAACAGCGACACCACGATCGATCCACCTCCCAACAGGAATGCGCCGTAGACGGCGCTCCCGATGACGAGGGCGGTGTAGACCGCCGACTCGAACCCGACCGACAGGCCGGACAGGATGACCGTCGCAGCTCCCGTCAGCGAGGTCTTGCCCACGTCCTTGACCGGCCGGTGCTCGGTGCCGGTGAAGTAGCCGGTAAGAGCCAAGATGACTGCGGCGAGCACGATGCCGATCAGAACCGCCACCAGTGCGATCACGCGTGGGTCACCATCGAAACCGGCGGTGTCGCCGCTGACGAAGTCAGTGATGGCCCCGGAGTTGGTCGTTGCGTCGGTGAGCTCGGCAAAGCTTCCCGGCAGATAGGTGAAGGCAGCGATGGCGCACAGCACGGCTGAGATCGCCGCCGAGATGTAGAACGCGCGGTTGATCGTGACGAGGCCGGGTTCGCCCTCGCGCGGCCTGGTGATGTAGACCCCCAAGATGGCGGTCAGGGCCCCGATGGCGGGCACGACCAGCGGAAAGACGAGGCCTTCGGCGCCGAAGGCCACCTTGCCGAGGATCAGCGCGGCCACCAACGTGACGGCGTAGGACTCGAAGAGGTCTGCCGCCATGCCCGCACAGTCGCCGAC
>JBPCRX010000116.1:0-5657 GCA_050996395.1 Nocardioidaceae bacterium | reverse complement strand
GGACTCGGTAGCCGACTCGACCAGCTTGGGGCTGTGCACCTCGGTGAAGCCGGCCTCGTCGAGAGTCCGGCGGAATCCGTGCAGCGAAGCCGCCGCCAGCTGCCACCTCGCCTGCTGCACCGGATGCCGCAAGGTCACAGGTCGGTGGTCGAGCATGGTCGGCAGGCCGGCCGTGATGGTGGGTCGCCACAGCTCGATGGGCGGTGTCGCGGCTGGGGCGCCGAGCGCCGTGAACGTCGGGTCCACCAGCTCGACGCCGCCTGGCGCCTGGGGATTGGTGCTCGTGTCGCCGACGACCTCGACAGTGGTCTCCTCGCTGAGGACGTCGAGCTGAGACAGCGTCTGGTCGTCACGCACGACTACCTGCGCGGTGCCGGAGCGGTCGCGGATCACCACGAAAGCCAGGCCGGACAGGCGGCGACGCCGGTGAACCCAGCCGTTGAGCCGGACTCGCGTCCCGGGCTGGTCGGCGTACGACGGCAGGTTCGCGGCGAGCGTGCGCGGCGGGGGAGCCGTCAGGGGTTGGGCGGATGTCATGGGGTACCTCCAGGCGAGGCTGCCCTGGAGGCGTGGGCGACGGGCAATTTCGCGGTGCCACCACACCTTCGCCACCGACATCTGGTGGCCTCACTGTGCTGCTGCGGCTCAGGAGTGTCTTCGCCGAACGTCGAAGTCCGCCTTCTCAGCTGGTGGCGGCTCTCTGTGCTTCGTGGTCGCTCGGCTACTCGTCTCCGTCGGTGCCGCCTGGGAAGTCTAGCCGCTCAGAACGTGTAGGAGGCTGTGTTGTTCGAGGGGTTCGGATCGGTGTAGCCGGGTGTTTCCAGTGTGACTGTGATGCTTGACCCGGCGGCGATGGCGCTAGTAAAGGTAATGGCTGAGGGCTTTGCGGAGGTGAGCGTGCAGCCGAGGGAGTTCAACGACAACGTGGGGCACGTCCAATCTCTGGGGTTGAATGAGATCACATCGAAAACGGCTTGAGTGGAAGTCGCTGTGAGGATCAGGGAGTCAGCTGGCGACTGCGTCTGGGGCAAGAACGTGACCTGGTACACGCCAGGGCTCACAGCGGTGGGTGGGCGGATCACGATGGGCGTGGGGATTTGTATTGACGCGTCCACGCCAACGGGAATGATGGGAGACGTCACAGGCGCCGAGGCGGGTACGGCTGCTCCTTGGGTCGTCTTGGCCTGAGCTGCAAAGGTCGCGCTGACCGAACCGATCTCCACATCCTGGCCAGTGACGACGTATGGCTTCGGCGTCCTGCATTGCGTCGATGCGCCAGGCAACAGGGAGTTGGTGTCACAGGTCACCGTCAGCCTGGTTTGCGGAGTCACTGCGACGACTACCTCTGAAAGCGAGACGTTCCCCGTGTTCGTCACCGTCATGGCCCAGTCGATCTTGTTGCCCGGTACGGCGTACGTAAGGCCAGTACTCACTGCGGAGGACAGTCCGCTCAGGACGATTCCAGGGAGTGGCATCTCAGTCTTGGCGTTCATCTGTTTCGACGCAGTCACGGTGGAACCAGTGGACTCGTTGCTGGCGGTCAGTGTGACCGTGCTGGCGATGCCGCCGTTCGCGACGTCGACGACCTCGACAACAAGGGTCGCTGTGCAGGTGGTGGACTCGCCGGGCGCCAAGGTTGTCGCATCGCACTGCGCCCTTCCTGTCTTGGCCAGGTTCGCGTCCAACTTCTCCAAGGTGTCACCGCCCGTGTTCGAGATGGGCATGGTGAAGACAACGGTGTCGCCCAGGTCCCCTTTGAGCCCGTCACCGTTCGTGTCGGTCCACTGGAATGCGACCTGCCCGTTGCCGACATCGATGATCCCTGGCGGCGGCGGCGGCGGCGGCGGCGGCGGCGGCGGCGGAGTCGTTGTGGTCGTCGTCGTCGTGGTGGTTGGGGTCGTGGTGGTCGGGGTCGTGGGTGTGGTCGTGGTGGTCGTCGACGTAGTCGAAGTGGTCGGCCCGGTGGGTGAGTTCGAGGTGGTGGACGTCGTGGGGCCAGTCGACGTGCTCGACGTACTCGGCGTACTCGGCGTCGGAGACGTCGTAGCGCTGGTCGTGGGCGACGTGCTCGTCGTCGGCAGCGTGCTGACAGGTGTGGTCGGCGACGTCGGGACGCTGGTTGTCGGCCCGAACGGTGGCAAAAAGGCCGGGTTCGTCGACTGAGGACTCTTACCGCCCGAAGTGGGCGACGAGCTTGTCGTTCCAGGCAACGTCGACGATGACGTGGCGCCCGAGGTGTTCGTCGGGGCGCCGCTGGTCGACGTGATCACCGGCGCGTTGATCCCCCCGTCGTCGGCGGTGGTCTGCTGGTTGGCCGAGTGAGAGATCACGACGGCCGCGGCGACCGCGATCGCCACCGCGCTGCCGGCGGCGGCGCCGGTGACAGCCGCCGCGTTCGCCTGGGCAAGATGCCCTAGCTTGAACAGCCACCCCACCGCGCCTGCGGCGTTGGACCCGTGGATGGAAGCGAGGTAGCCGGCAGCCGCCGACCCGAGCAGCAGCGGCGCGATGATCGCGGACAGGTTGGAGTTGACCTCGGTGAGCTCGAGGTAGACCGCGGCGCAGCGCGTGCACTCGTTGAGGTGCTCGTCGACCTTGGCGGCGTCGCGACGCGAGAGTCCCTTGCGCACGTGCGCCCCGAGCCGCTCCGTGACCCATCGACACTGCTCGTCGGACGTGTCGGCCAGATGCATCTGCAGGTAGGCCTGGCGCAGTCCCTCGCGGGCGCGATAGGCGAGCGCCGAGACACTGTTCGCCGACAGTCCGAGCAGCGGAGCCACGTCGGCGGGCTTCTGTCCCTCGACCTCGATGTGCCAGAGCACCAGCTGCCAGCGCTCCGGCAGCGAGGCAAAGGCCTTGGCGGCCGCGGCGTTCTCGAACTGGTCCACCGCGGGGTCGGAGAAGGGGATGCCAGGGTCGAACTCTTCGAGGTTGTCGCTCGGGGTCACCTTGGAGGCGGCGCGGATACGGTCGATGTGTAAGCGCCGTACAGCAGTCAGCAGATAGGCGCGGAAGGCGATGTCGGGGCCGCCACCCGAGGTAAGCACGCGCAGCACCTTGATGAATGCGTCCGACACCAGGTCGTCGGCGTCGCTGTGACCCGCGATCTGCCTGGCCAGCGACATGGCGGCAGTGCGGTGCCGCTCGAAGAGGAGCCCATAGGCATGACCGTCCCCGCCTCGGACCGCCGCGATCAGCTCGGGGTCACTCGGCGTAGATGAGTCTGTCACCAGTTGGCTGCTCATTTTGTCCCTGTAAGGTCCCACATCGACTGGGTGTGTGACGCCATTGTGGCCCACGCCTCCTGAGAGTCGGTAATTGTCGCACTGTTTCCACGTCATGGGCGTGCGATTCAGCCGTCTCTTCCCTCAGAGGAGAGTGAGTGCCGAATGCCGTTGTTCCCCGGTCGGGTCAAGCGCCTAGGCGATCTGGACAGCACCGAACGCGTCCCTCCACGTTTCGAGGCGCTGGTCGACGCCATGGAAGCCGGCATCGATCCCAGTGGCGTGCTCGACGAGATCGGCTACCGAGCCGGACGCGACGGCGTCGCCCTGCCGGACCTGCTGGCGGAGCTGGCGGCGACCTACCGTGCCGTGACACCGGGCGGCGGCGAACCGCAGTTCCTCGTCGTCCAGGCGCTCTGCACCGCCTGGGCCGACACCTCCCTGCGCTATCTGCACGACGTCTCCTGCGAGGACCCCCTCACCGGCCTGACGTCGCTGGCTCATGTCCGTACCCGCATTGTCGAGCTCTACCGCGAGGCAGGCCGCTCAGGCTCCACCGGCCCACTGCCCTACGCGTTGCTCGTGGTGGACCTCGAGTGGCGCCGGCCCACCAGGTCCCGGTTCGACCAGGTGTTGCGGATGGTCGACGTCTCCGAGCTCATGCACACCGTCTACTCCGGCGAGGAGACCATTGGCCAGCTCACTCCATCGCGCGCGGTGGCGCTGGTACGGCGCGATGAGCGACTCGGCCGGTCGGTAGGGACGCTTCGCAGCCTCCTGCTGGGCTGGCAGACGGAGTCCGGCGCGAGCACCCGGCTCTGGGTCGAGGGGCTGCCGGCCTATGAGGCTGCCGCGAGCGCTTTGCTCGACGAGCTCGCCCGCTGACCCCTTAGCGCCGCGCGAGTCGCCGCTGAGCGGCTCGAGCGCCCACGACGAGGTCGCAGCGCGGGCCGCGCGCGCACGGTGTGCCAGGCTGACTGTATGTGTGGCCGATACGCGTCCAGCCGCAAACCCGAGGACCTCGTCGAGGAGTTCGAGGTGGACTCGGTGAGGGCCCGCACGCTCGAGCCGGACTTCAACGTCGCCCCGACCAAGGATGTCTACGCCATTCTCGAGCGCCGGCACCGCGACGACGACGAGGCGACGGGCAAGCTCACGAACCGGCGTCTGTCCAGCGTGGTGTGGGGTCTGGTGCCGTCGTGGGCCAAGGACCGCTCGATCTCCTCGCGGCTCATCAACGCCCGCGTCGAGACACTTGCGGAGAAACCGGCCTTTCGGCGGGCCTTCGCCGCCCGGCGCTGCCTGCTTCCGGCAGACGGGTATTTCGAGTGGTATCCGACCGACGCCGTCGGTGTTCGGGGTAGGCCCGTCAAGCAGCCGTTCTTCATTCGGCCGCAGGACGAGCGGGTGCTGGCGATGGCCGGCCTGTACGAGATCTGGCGCAACGAGCAGGTGCCCAAGGACCACCCCGACGCCTTCCTCTGGTCCGCCGCGGTGATCACCACCTCCGCAGAGGACCCACTCGGGCACATCCACGACCGGATGCCGATGCTGGTCGAGCCGGACCGCTACGACGCCTGGCTTGATCCGGCGGTCACTTCGACCGATGAGCTGCGAGAGCTGCTGGTGCCGGCTGCGCCGGGGCGCCTCACGGCATACCCGGTCTCGACCGATGTCAACAACGTGCGCAACAACGGCCCGGAGCTCATCGCCGCAGTGGAGCTGGAAGGGGCGTCCGAGGCGGTGGAGGCGTCGAAGGGAGCGGCCGAGGCGTTGTTCGACGTATGACGACGGGGGTGCGAGAGGTGGCGACCCCGCAGGGCCCGGCCCGCATCCACACCGACCGAGCACGGCGCCCGGCCGTTACCGTCGTGCTCGGGCACGGCGCGGGCAACGGTATCGAGTCGCGCGACCTGGTGGCCCTCGCGGCCGCCCTGCCGCGGCACGGCATCTCGGTCTTCCGGATCGAGCAACCTTGGCGGCTGGCCGGCAGACGAGTGGCGCCCCGGCCGCAGCAGCTCGACGAGGCGACCCTCGCGTGCGTCAACGCCATCAGGGTTCGCACGCCGATGGTTCTGGGGGGTCGCAGTGCCGGTGCGCGGGTCGCCTGCCGGCTGGCGCGCTCAGTGGGAGCCGTGGGGGCGCTGGCCCTGGCATTTCCACTCCAACCCTCGCGCCCGGGCGCACCTTCGCGCCTCCCGGAGCTGCTAAGTGTCGGCCTGCCGACCCTGGTCGTACAGGGAGAGCGTGACATGTTCGGGCCGCCCGGCGCCTTTCCCCCTCAGATGCAGCTCGCGGCTGTGACGGCCGCCGACCACGGGTTCGCGGTCCCGCGAGGTGCTGAGGTGACTCAAACCGAGACGTTGTCCTTCGTGGCGGAGGCCGTCGTGACGTGGGTGAACGCCCTGGTGCGATGACGGAGAGGAGGGAATG